>NZ_LIPN01000120.1 GCF_001418325.1 Streptomyces atriruber
GCCCCCACCCCACCCTTCGTGAGAGCAACGTTCCGCGGTGGTCATCGCGCGGCACAAGGTTGAAATGCGATCTCCCTACCTTCGGGATCGTCGGCCGCTGCCCGCGGAGTACCCCTGGAGGCGTGAGATGTGGATCGAGCGGTGGGAACCGGAGGACGAGAGGTTCTGGAAGGAGGAGGGCGGGGAGAAGGTCGCCCGGCGGAATCTCGCGTTCTCCGTGGTGTCCGAGCACGTCGGGTTCTCCGTATGGAGCCTGTGGTCGGTGATGGTGCTGTTCATGGGGCCGGAGTACGGGATCGACGCGGCCGGGAAGTTCTTCCTCGTGTCGATGGCGACCCTGGTCGGGGCCGTCGTCCGGGTTCCCTACACCTTTGCCGTGGCGCGGTTCGGGGGGCGCAACTGGACCGTCATCGCCGCCTCGCTCCTGCTGGTGCCCACCGTCGCCGCGTTCGTCGTCATGGAACCGGGGACGTCGTACGGCACGTTCATGCTGTGTGCGCTGCTCACCGGCGTCGGCGGTGGCAACTTCGCCTCCAGCATGACCAACATCAACTCCTTCTTCCCGCTGCGCAAGAAGGGGTGGGCGCTCGGGCTGAACGCCGGGGGCGGCAACATCGGCGTGCCCGTGGTGCAGCTCGTGGGGCTTGCCGTCATCGGGGCCGGGGGCGGGCCCCGGGTGGTGCTGGGGGTTTATATACCGCTCATCGTCGTGTCCGCCGTCTGTGCGTTTCTCTTCATGGACAGCATTTCCTCCGTCCGCAACGACACGGGGGCGGTGAAGGCCGCGACGCGGGATCCGCACACGTGGATCATGTCGTTCCTGTACGTGGGGACGTTCGGGTCGTTCATCGGGTACGGCTTCGCCTTCGGGCTCGTCCTGCAGACGCAGTTCGGGCGTACGCCCTTGGAGGCCGCGCAGCTGACGTTCGTCGGGCCGTTGCTCGGCTCGCTGATCCGGCCCGTCGGCGGGCGGCTCGCCGACCGGTTCGGCGGGGCCCGCATCACCCTGTGGAACTTCCTCGGGATGGGCGCCGCCACCGGCGTCGTCGTGATCGCGTCCCTGCGTGAGTCGCTGCCGCTCTTCGTCGGCGCGTTCGTCGCGCTCTTCGTGCTGACGGGGCTCGGCAACGGATCCACGTACAAGATGATCCCCGGGATCTTCCAGGCCAAGGCCGAGGCGGAGGGGCTCGCGGGGGAGGAGGCCGCGGCCCAGGGGCGGCGGCTGTCCGGCGCGGCCATGGGGCTGATCGGCGCCGTCGGCGGGCTCGGCGGGCTCGGCATCAACCTCGCGCTGCGGCAGTCCTTCCAGACGGTGGGGTCCGGCACCGGGGCGTACGTCGCCTTCCTCGCCTTCTACGGTGTGTGTGCGGGCGTCACCTGGGCCGTATACCTTCGCCGGCCGGTCGCCCGTACGACCGCCACGGCGGACACTGAGGAGAAGCCGCAGCTCAGCTATGCCGAGGTGTGACGTAACACGGCGGACATCGGAGCGAACCGGGCCCGTCACGCGCCGTTGACAGGCTCGGTCGTCCGCCGTCCACGAAACACGAGTGGGACCGACGAGGTCGACGGGATCGACGGGACTGACGGACTGACGGGACTGAAACGAGAGCCGCTTATGCACGCCCCATCCAGGAACGACCCGACCACCCCCAGCCCCCTCGCCGGATTCACCGTCGGCGTGACCGCGGCCCGGCGCGCCGACGAGCTCGGCGCCCTGCTGGAGCGGCGCGGCGCCACCGTGCTGCACGCGCCCGCCCTGCGCATCGTGCCGCTCGCCGACGACGGTGAACTGCTCGACGCGACCAAGCAGTTGATCGACCACGCGCCCGACGTCGTCGTCGCCACCACCGCCATCGGGTTCCGCGGCTGGATCGAGGCCGCCGAAGGCTGGGGGTACGGGGAGGCGCTGCTGCGCTGTCTGCGCGGGGTCGAACTGCTCGCCCGCGGGCCGAAGGTGAAGGGAGCCGTGCGGGCCGCCGGGCTCACCGAGGAGTGGTCCCCCTCCTCCGAATCCATGGCGGAGGTGTTGGACCGGCTGCTCGGTGAGGGGGTGGACGGGCGGCGCGTCGCCCTGCAGCTGCACGGGGAGCCGCTGCCCGGCTTCGTCGAGGCGCTGCGGGCCGGCGGGGCCGAGGTCGTCATGGTGCCCGTCTACCGATGGCTGCCCCCGGAGGACCTCACGCCCGTGGACCGGCTGCTCGACGCGACCGTCGGGCGGGGCGTCGACGCGCTGACGTTCACCAGCGCGCCCGCCGCCGCGTCCCTGCTCGCCCGCGCCGAGGAGCGCGGCATGACGCCCGAACTCCTCGCCGCCCTGCGCCACGACGTGCTGACCGCCTGTGTGGGGCCCGTCACCGCACTGCCGCTGCAGTCCCTGGGCATCGACACCGTGCAGCCGGAGCGGTTCAGGCTCGGTCCGCTCGTGCAGGTGTTGTGCCGGGAACTGCCCTCCCGGGCAAGGGCGTTGACCGTCGCCGGGCACCGTGTGGAGATCCGCGGGCACGCCGTCCTGGTCGACGAGGAGCTGCGGGCCGTGCCGCCCGCGGGCATGTCCCTGCTCGGCGCCCTCGCCCGCCGCCCCGGCTGGGTGGTGGCCCGCGCCGAGCTGCTGCGCGCGCTGCCGGGCGCGGGCAGTGACGAGCACGCGGTGGAGTCCGCGATGGCCCGCCTGCGCACCGCGCTCGGCACGCCGAAGCTGATCCAGACGGTCGTGAAGCGGGGGTACCGGCTGGCGATCGACCCGTCGTCGGGGTCGAAGTACGCGGGGTGAGGCGCGCGCCACCCCCGCCAACCGGGGGTGGGGGTTCTTGGGGGAACCTGGTGCGGCGGGTTCCGGACCCGGCCGGGGACGGGCACTGTAGGGGTACGCGACGGCATTCACTCACCGGTAACCCCCAAGGCGGTGACAGGCGCATGGCGTTGGGCACGGCCCCGGCTCCGTACGAGCTGCGATTCGACTCCGGGCGGAGCTGCCTGGACCTCGTGGCGACGAACCACCCCGTGGAACGGCTCGACTCCGTGGAGCGGCTGCGCGCCTGGCTCGCCGGCGCCGGCCTCGTTCCCGCGGAAGCGTTACTGCACGGAGCGGGCCCGCAGTGGCTCGCCGCCTTCCGTGAACTGCGCGCACAGGTAGGACAGTTGGTGCGTGGCGAGATCGAGGGCCGGCCCCTCGCCGCCGCGGCCGCGCTCGACCGCGTCAACGCGCTGGCCGCCGCGGCACCCCCGGCCCCGTGTGCGGTACGTGCCGCCGACGGCACGCTGGTCCGCGTCCTGCGCGGCGAGCCCGGCTGCGCGGCGCTCGTCGCCGCCGTCGCCAGGGATGCCGTCGACCTGCTCACCGACCCGGCGGCCCGCGCCCTGCTCCGGCAGTGCGAGGGCGACAACTGCCCGATCGTGTACCTCGACACGTCCCGCGGCCGCCGTCGCCGCTGGTGCTCCAGCGAGGTGTGCGGCAACCGGGAGCGGGTGGCCCGGCACCGCCGGAGGGCGGCGCTCGCCCGCCCCTGAGCCGAGCCCGGCTCCCTCCC
>NZ_LIPN01000121.1 GCF_001418325.1 Streptomyces atriruber
GGAGGAGCCCGGCACCCCCCTCACCCCCGAGGAAGCCCGCACCCTCGCCTCCTGGGACCGCGACCTGGACGCCCTGACCGGCGAGCTCCTGCGCGCCCGCGAGGCCGTCAGGGACATCCCCGTGCCGCCCTCGCTCACCGCGTCCGAGCTGATGCAGCTGGCCGCCGACCCCGACGGCTTCGCACGGGACCTCGCCCGGCCCATGCCGCGCCCACCGCAGCCGGCTGCCCGCCGCGGCACCCGCTTCCACGCCTGGATCGAGTCCCGCTTCGAAGAGCTCACCCTGCCGATGCTCTCCCCGGACGACCTGCCGGGCGGCGCCCCCGACGAGTCCGAGATCGCCGACGAGCGCGACCTCGAATCCCTCAAGGAAGCCTTCGAACGCACCGAGTACGCCCACCGAGTGCCCCACCGCGTGGAGGTCCCCTTCCAGTTCGTGATCGCCGGCCGCGTCATCAGGGGCCGCATCGACGCCGTCTACAAGGAGGGCGACGGAGCCGACGCGACGTACGAGATCGTCGACTGGAAGACCAGCCGCACCCGCACGGCAGACCCCCTCCAGCTCGCCGTCTACCGACTCGCCTGGGCCGAGCAGCAGGGCGTCCCCCTGGAATCGGTCAAGGCCGCCTTCCTCTACGTACGCAGCGGGGAGACCGCACGCCCGAGGAACCTGCCGGGCCGCGCCCAGCTCGAACGCCTCCTCATGGAGGAACCGGCCGAGGCCCCGGGGGACGAGCCGCAGGACGAGCCCACCCCGGATGGCGGATAGGCTCGTGACCATGAGCGAGACACCGGACAGCGCCGTCCGCACGTACATCGAGAACCACCGTGCCGCCTTCCTCGACGACCTCGCCGAGTGGCTGCGCATCCCGTCCGTGTCGGCTCAGCCCGACCACTCCGGGGACGTGCGCCGCAGCGCGGACTGGCTCGCCGCCGCTCTCCGGAAGACCGGCTTCCCGACCACCGAGGTCTGGGAGACGCCCGGGGCGCCCGCCGTCTTCGCCGAGTGGCCCTCCGACGATCCCGACGCTCCGACCGTCCTCGTCTACGGCCACCACGACGTCCAGCCCGCGGCCCGTGAGGACGGCTGGGACACCGACCCCTTCGAGCCCGTCCTCAAGGGAAACCGCCTCCACGCGCGCGGAGCGGCCGACGACAAGGGCCAGGTCTTCTTCCACACCCTCGGTGTCCGCGCGCACCTCGCCGCCACCGGCCGCACCGCACCCGCGGTCCACCTCAAGCTGCTCGTCGAGGGCGAGGAGGAGTCCGGCTCCCCGCACTTCCGCGCGCTCATCGAGGCCCACAAGGACCGCATCGCCGCCGACGCGGTGATCGTCTCGGACACCGGCATGTGGTCGGAGGACACCCCGACCGTCTGCACGGGCATGCGCGGCCTCGCCGAGTGCGAGATCGAACTGCACGGCCCCGACCAGGACATCCACTCGGGATCCTTCGGCGGCGCCGTGCCGAACCCCGCCACCGAGGTCGCCCGCCTCGTCGCCGCCCTCCACGACGAGCACGCGCGCGTGGCGATCCCCGGCTTCTACGAAGGCATCACCGAACTCACCGACCGCGAGCGCGCCCTCTTCGCCGAGCTGCCCTTCGACGAGGGGCGCTGGCTGAGCACGGCGCACTCGCACGGCACCCACGGCGAGGCCGGACACACCACCCTGGAGCGGATATGGGCCCGCCCCACCGCCGAGGTCAACGGCATCGGCGGCGGCTACCAAGGAGTGGGCAGCAAGACGATCATCCCGTCGTCCGCCCTGGTGAAGCTGTCCTTCCGGCTGGTCGCGGGACAGGACCCGGACCACATCGAGCGGGCCGTCCGCGCCTGGGCCGCCGACCGTGTCCCGGCCGGTATCCGCCACACGGTGACCTTCGCCGCCGCAACGCGCCCGTGCCTGACCCCGCTCGACCACCCGGCCCTGCAGTCCGTCGTGCGCGCCATGGGCCGTGCCTTCGAGCAGAAGATCCGCTTCACGCGCGAGGGCGGATCGGGACCTGCCGCCGACCTCCAGGACGTCCTCGGCGCGCCCGTGCTCTTCCTGGGCATCTCCGTGCCCTCCGACGGCTGGCACGCGCCCAACGAGAAGGTCGAGATCGACCTGCTGCTCAAGGGCGTCGAGACGACCGCCCACCTCTGGGGCGACCTCGCGGAGAACTGGCGCGGATGAACACCGAGATCCGCCCGGCCGCCGAGCATGCCCCGCTCCGCGCCCCGCTCCACACACCACCCCACGTCCTGCCGCACGTCCTGCTGAACCACCCATTCCATCGGGGGAGTTGGAAGCACCTGTGACCACCTGGACCGACCGCACCGCAGACCGCCCCGTCTCGCTGACCGCGCCGAGCGGCATCGACCGCGCCGCGCACCACCGCATGGACGAGGCGTGGCTCGCCGCCGCCTGGAGCCACCCCACCACCCGGGTCTTCGTGGTCTCCGGCGGCCAGGTGCTCATCGACGAGACGTCCGAGGGCCACACCGAACTGGTGATGACGCCCGCCTTCGAAGCGCCCCTCACCGAGGAGCACCGCTACTTCCTGGGCACGGACGACGACGGCGTCAGCTACTTCGCGCTCCAGAAGGACACCCTGCCGGGCCGCATGGACCAGTCGGCGCGCCCCGCCGGGCTGCGTGAGGCGGGGCTCCTGCTCCCGCCCAGGGACGCCGCCCTGATGGTGCACGCCGTGGCTCTGGAGAACTGGCAGCGCCTGCACCGCTTCTGCTCGCGCTGCGGCGAGCGCACCGTCATCGCGGCGGCGGGCCACATCCGCCGCTGCCAGGCCTGCGGCGCCGAGCACTACCCCCGCACGGACCCGGCCGTGATCATGGCGGTCAGGGACAGCGAGGACCGCATCCTCCTCGGCCGCCAGGTGCACTGGCCGGAGGGGCGCTTCTCCACCCTCGCGGGCTTCGTCGAGCCGGGGGAGTCCATCGAGCAGTCGGTGCGGCGCGAGGTCTTCGAGGAGGCGGGCGTCACGGTGGGCGACGTCGAGTACGTCGCCAGCCAGCCCTGGCCTTTCCCCTCCAGCCTCATGCTGGGCTTCATGGCCGACGCGACGTCCTCGGAGATCAACGTGGACGGCGAGGAGATCGAGGAGGCCCGCTGGTTCTCCCGGGAAGACCTGCGGGCCGCATTCGAGTCCGGAGAGGTCCTGCCTCCCTACGGCATCTCGATCGCGGCCCGGCTGATCGAGCTCTGGTACGGGAAGCCCCTGCCGAAACCGGGGACCGTGGGCTGAGCCCGCCCGCACCGTGGACGGGGTGAGTGGGCGGCTCCCCGTGCCAGGGGCGAGCGCCTACTTCAGGTAGGTGTGCACCACCGACACCAGACAGCGGGCGTTCGCGTCCTCCGTCAGAGCCGGGATGCCCGACTCCTTGGCGGAGTCTTTGCCCCGCTGCACGGTCACTGCCCTGTCCTTGCCCGCGTCCTTCGCGACCGACCGGCCGAGCGTGATGAGCCCCTCGTCGTCCTGCCCGCGTGCCCAGGCCCGAGCGAGCCCGTGTGGTCGTGCGGGGAGACGACGAAATGCCCCCCCGCATCTGCCGAAGGCCGCGGCTCCCTGCCGGTGGATCCTCGGGCAGCAGAAGACCCCCGCACCCGTGCCGGGCGGCGGGGGTCTGTCCGTGTGGAGTGCAGTGCTCACATCGTGATCACTTGGGGCACTCAAGCGCCGAGGGCCTGCTTGACCTGGGCGAGCGAGGGGTTCGTCATGACCGACTCGCTACCGGCGTCGGAAACGACCAGGAGGGTCGGCACCGTCTGGTTTCCGCCGTTCGCCTTCTCGACGAAGGCCGCCGAGTCCGGGTCCTGCTCGATGTTGATCTCGGTGTAGGCGATGCCCTCACGGTCCATCTGCCCCTTGAGGCGGCGGCAGTAGCCGCACCACGTGGTGCTGTACATCGTCACAGTGCCCGGCATGTCTTGTGCGCTCCTTAGGTGCTCGGGGTGCGTCTTCGCAATGGATCGAACGTACGCGACCCGGCCACCATTCCCGCATTAGTACGACCGGCTCCGCCTCCCTGTGGACAACGGACTCACCCGCCCCCTGGGACCTGGCAAGCTGGCTGGGTGACATCAGCAACGCACTCCACCCTCTTCCCGCAGGTCCCGGACTCTCCCGACGCGGTGCTCGACGGGCTCGACCCCGAGCAGCGCGAGGTCGCCACCGCCCTGCACGGGCCGGTGTGCGTCCTGGCCGGTGCCGGCACCGGCAAGACACGGGCGATCACCCACCGGATCGCCTATGGAGTGCGGGCCGGAATGCTGCAGCCCGCCAGTGTGCTCGCCGTCACCTTCACCAACCGCGCCGCGGGCGAGATGCGCGGCCGCCTCCGCCAGCTCGGCGCCTCCGGCGTCCAGGCCCGCACCTTCCACTCCGCGGCTCTGCGCCAGCTCCAGTTCTTCTGGCCGAAGGCGGTCGGCGGCCCGCTGCCCCGGATCGTCGACCGCAAGATCAAGCTCGTCGCGGACGCGGCCGCGGCCTGCCGCATCCGCCTGGACAGGAACGAGCTGCGGGACCTCACCAGCGAGATCGAGTGGTCAAAGGTCACCCAGACCGTCCCCGCGGACTATGCGGCCGCCGCCGCGAAGTCCGGCCGCGACGTTCCCCGCGACCCCGCCGAGATCGCCCAGCTGTACGCGGCGTACGAGGACCTGAAGCGCGACCGCGCCGTCATCGACTTCGAGGACGTGCTGCTGCTCGCCGTCGGCATCCTCCAGGACCGCCACGACATCGCCGAACAGATCCGGGCCCAGTACCAGCACTTCGTGGTGGACGAGTACCAGGACGTGAGCCCGCTGCAGCAGCGCCTCCTGGAGCTCTGGCTCGGCGACCGGGACAGCCTCTGCGTCGTCGGCGACGCCAGCCAGACGATCTACTCCTTCACCGGCGCGACCCCCGACCACCTGCTGAACTTCCGCACCCGCCACCCGGGCGCCACGGTCGTCAAGCTGGTCCGTGACTACCGCTCCACCCCCCAGGTCGTCCACCTCGCCAACGGCCTGCTCTCCCAGGCCCGCGGCCGGGCCGCCGACCACCGCCTGGAGCTCATCTCGCAGCGCGACCCCGGCGTCGAGCCGATCTACGTGGAGTACGCGGACGAACCTGCCGAGGCCGAAGGCGCCGCCCGCCGCATCCGCGCCCTCCTTTCCGACGGCGTCCCCGCCAGCGAGATCGCGATCCTCTTCCGTACGAACTCGCAGTCGGAGATCTACGAACAGGCTCTCGCCGACGCGAACGTGCCCTACCAGCTCCGCGGTGCCGAGCGCTTCTTCGAGCGCACGGAGGTGCGTGAAGCGGGGGCGGCCCTGCGCGGCGCCGCCCGCTTCGGGGGCAACGACGCGCTCCTGGACGACGTGGTCGACCTCCCCTCCCAGGTGCGGGCCGTGCTCTCCACCAAGGGGTGGACGACGGAGCCCCCGGCGGGGTCCGGGGCGGTGCGCGACCGCTGGGAGTCGCTGGCCGCGCTGGTGCGGCTCGCGGAGGACTTCGCGCGGGCGAGGCCGGAGGCGACACTCGCCGACCTCGTGGCCGAGCTGGACGAGCGGGCGAACGCCCAGCACGCGCCCACCGTCGAGGGCGTCACGCTGGCCTCGCTGCACGCGGCCAAGGGTCTGGAGTGGGACGCCGTGTTCCTCGTGGGCCTCGCCGAGGGCATGATGCCGATCACGTACGCCAAGACGGACGAGCAGATCGAGGAGGAGCGCCGCCTCCTCTATGTGGGAGTGACCCGCGCGCGGGTCCACCTCTCCCTCTCCTGGGCCCTCTCCCGCTCGCCGGGCGGCCGTCCGGGCCGTCGTCCCAGCCGCTTCCTCGACGGACTGCGGCCGGGCTCCGCGGCCCGGGCGGCGGGCGGCAATCCCGGGGGCCCCGGCGGCGTCGAGCGCGGCAGCGGCGGGGCCACGGGCCCCGTGGCGGGCCGTCGGCAGCGAAAGAGCCGTACGCCCGCCCGCTGCCGGGTCTGCGGACGGACCCTGACCGAGGCGGGCGAGATGAAGCTCATGCGGTGCGAGGACTGCCCGTCCGACATGGACGAGGGGCTCTACGAGCGGTTGCGGGAGTGGCGATCCGGCCAGGCGAGGGAGCTGGGACAGCCCGCTTACTGCGTCTTCACGGACAAAACCTTGATCGCCATCGCGGAGGCGGTGCCCGACGACGAGGGCGAGCTGGCACGGATCCCCGGCGTCGGCGTCCGCAAGTTCCACCGCTTCGGAGCTGACGTACTCGCTATCTGTGCAGGTCAGGAGCGTGTAAGGGGCGCCGACGGAGAATGATTCAAACTCGTCGAAAAAATAGTTTGCGCATGCGCAAGGAAGACCCATAGGTTCTTAACACGGAAACGGCGGCTTCTCCGAAGCCGAGGTTTCGTGCTGTACTTGATAGTCCGCAGGATCGGTTCACGCCGATCCCCTAGACGCCGAGAGGAGGCGAATTCCAGTGATCAGCATCAACGAGAGCTTCATCAGCACCGCGAAAATGACCGATCGCTCGGTCGTCGCTTCCTGCCTGCTCGGCTTCTCGAACCAGGGCACCGGTCTGTCCGGCGGCATCCCCGCCATCCGTCCGATGTCCGCCCCGCTGCCTCTCGCCGGTCTTCCCGTCCGCGAGGCCAATGAGGGCAATGAGCGACCGACCAAGGCACCGGAAGCAGCAGTAGCGGAGGCGCAGGCCCAGGCCTATGCCTTTGCGGCAGCCGGTGCCGGATTCCGGAAGCAGACGACGCAGCACCACACGATGTGGGCCTTCCGTGGGCTCGAACCCTGGAGTGATCCAGTCTGATCCTCGATCAGACCGGCGCCTTCAGGGCCGCGGAACCCCACCCGGGATCCGCGGCCCTTCTGTTTTCCCCAGAACAGGGAGAACAGAGCGAAGGGGCCGACAGCAAGACCCGGTACCAGCCGCCAACCGGCCGACCCAGGCCGGCACGACCAGACGAGGAAAACACCACCGTGCAACTCGAAGCGCACGCCCCGTCCGTACCGCCTTCACAGACGCTCCCCCCGCCCGCACCCACGGAGGACCCGACCTTGACCCCCCTGACTGCGCTCACCGCGCTCGACGACGCCATCGAGAACCTCGGCGTACCCGTCCCCTGCCGTGCCTACGACCCGGAGGTCTTCTTCGCGGAGTCGCCGGCCGACGTCGAGTACGCCAAGTCCCTCTGCCGCACCTGCCCGCTGATGGAGGCCTGCCTCGCCGGTGCCAAGGAGCGGCGTGAGCCGTGGGGCGTCTGGGGCGGCGAGCTGTTCGTCCAGGGCGTCGTCGTTGCCCGCAAGCGGCCCCGTGGTCGCCCGCGCAAGAACCCGGTCGTCGCATGAACACCGCCGGAACGATCGATCGCCCCCTCACGCACGACCCCAAGAAGCAGGCCCCGATGAAGGCAGCCACCAGCGAGCCCGCCGGCTCCACCACCCCAGACTTCACCACCACCGGCGCGTACGTTCCGCGTCAGAACAGGACCCGTGAGATGCAACTCATCCCAGAAGCCATGGCTCGTGCGCATATGCACGAACGCATGCGCGAAGCCGACGCTCAACGCCCGGCCGAGCGCCTGATGGCGGCCCGCCGCATGCAGCGTCGCGCGGAGCGCGCCTCGCTGCGTGCCCGGCGCGCGCTCGCCATGGCGGTCATGCAGTAAGAGCCGCGGAACGCGGTTCGGCACGACGAGACAACGCACGCGGGGGACGGTCCGAACGGACCGTCCCCCGCGGTGCGTTGTGCTCACCGATCTTTCCCGTGCGGCGATATGGTCGCCCGGTGGAACAGCAGAACCCCCGGCCCTCGGAGCCGGAGAATCTCGTGTGCTCCCGCTGCGGCAAGGTCGCCGAAGGCACGCCGCCGACCTGGACCTGCTCCGTGGAGAACGGCGTCCGCCGCTACTTCTGCGACGCCTGTGCCCGGGACAACATCAGAGCCATCGAAGGACGTCTCGACTCCGACTGGTGGTGAGCCCCGCCACGCCTCAGGCCTCCACCGCCGCGCCGCCGTCCTCGGCCAACTCGCTCTCCTCGGCCGCCTCGGTCTCCTCGGCCGCCTCGGGCTCCGTCTCCTCCACGAAGCCGGGCAGCCACTCCTCCAGCTCGTCCCGCATCCGCACCGTCGCCCCCAGCTGACACAGCACCCCGATCGTGCTCACCGTCACGCGGTGTATCAGGAGGTACGCGGGCGGCAGGTTCAGATACCGGCCCAACTGGTAGGCGGGGGAGCGGACATCGGCCAGCCGAGCCGCGTGCTTGCGCATCCAGGCCCGGGTGAAGGTGTACTCGTCGACCGCCATGGGCTCGATGATCGGCAGCAGATAGTCGAGCACCGCCTGCGGTTCCAGGTCGACGGACTCCTTGACGAAGCCCTCCTCGCACAACATGTCGTAGACCGCGTCGGCCTCGCCCTCCAGCGTCATCCGCAGGGACCTGCCGATGGTCGGGGGCAGCCCGTCGGGCAGCCGGTCGACCGTGCCGAAGTCCAGGACTCCGAGGCGATAGCCCGCCTTCTCGTCGAACAGCAGCCGGAAGTTTCCGGGGTGCGGGTCGGCATGCAGCAGCCCCGTGCGCGTCGGACCGGAGAAGAGGAAGCGGGCCAGGAGCTGCCCCGCACGGTCGCGCTGCTCCTCCGTGCCGTCCGCGATCACCTCCGAGAGCGGTGTTCCGTCCATCCACTCGGTCACCAGGATCTGGTCGCTCTGGTGCACCACCTGTGGCACCACCACGTCGGGGTCGTCCGCGAACTCGTCGGCGTGCGTCTGCTGGGCCTGAGCCTCCAGGGCGTAGTCCAGCTCTTCCGAGACCCGGTCGCGCAGCTCCGCGATGAGCGGCTTGATGTCCATCCCCGGGATCAGCGGCCCCAGCAGACGGGCGAACCGGCTGAGCTGGTTGAGGTCGGACAGCAGCGCCTCGCCCGCTCCCGGGTACTGGACCTTGACCGCGACCTCGCGCCCGTCCGACCAGACGGCCCGGTGCACCTGGCCGATCGACGCGGCGGCGGCGGGCTTGTCGTCGAACTCCAGGAACAGGTCGCGCCAGTCCTCGCCGAGCCGCTCCTCCAGGACGGAGTGCACGGTGCGGGTGGGCATCGGTGGGGCCGCTTCCTGCAACTTCGTCAGCGCCGCGCGATACGGTCCCGCGATCTCCTCGGGCAGCGCCGACTCGAAGACCGACAGGGCCTGCCCGAACTTCATGGCGCCGCCCTTCAGCTCGCCGAGGACCTTGAACAGCTGCTCGGCCGTGCGCTGCTGCAGCTCGCGCCCCACGATCTCCGCCGACTTGCCCCCGATCCGCTTGCCCAGGCCCCAGGTCGCGCGCCCCGCGAAGCCGAGTGGCAGCGCGGCCAGTTTGGCGGTACGGGTGACCGCCTTCCGGGGAAGATCAGACATGCGCCCCTCCAAGTCCCAGACAGCCGCGCCTTGTCAGGCGGTTACCCGGCCATTGTTGCGTGCGGCTCTGTTTGAGCGGTGGGCCGATCCCCCTTAACGGACACGCCCGCCCCACAAGAGCATGATGGATGCGGCCAAATCGGGCTCGAGAGCCACTCGAATCCGGAAATGCTCGCCTTCCAGCGGACCCCCGCGCAGGCCGACGGCCCGCCGTCCAGAAGGGCCAGGGCGTGCCCCGCCGTCAGCCCGGCGACCGAGGCCGACAGAGCCAGGTCGCACGCGGGCACATGTCGTGAGTGACCCGAGCGCCACTGGGCCAGCATCCGCGGCCAGGTGGGATCGCGGTCCGCGCGCTGTCGGAACAGACACTCGGCGCACGCGGTCGTCCCCGGCAGGACCAAGGGGCCCACCACGCCCGTCCCCTCGATCACTCCGGCGTAGAGATGAGGGGTGCCCGAGGCGAGCAGCTCCTCGGCCGCCGCGGGGGCCGGGGCATACGCGTCCAGACCGTCCCGCGGGGCGATGATCACGAGGGACAGCCCCGCCCCTGCCCGCTCCACGCTCTGCGGGGACCGCCGGGCCGGACGGCCGGGCGCCGCCTGCCGCACCACGCGGCGCGCGGCCGTGTCCCTGCGCTCACCCACGGACTCGGCGGGCAGCCCGCCCGGCGCGACATCCCACGGCCGCACATGCCCGCCGTCCCGCACGTCGACCCGGCCGACCCCAGCGCCCGCCAGCAAAGAGGCCACGACGGCGCCCACCCGCCCGGCGCCCTGGACCCGCACGCGCATGGCCCGGCGCGCCGCGATCTTCGCGATCGCATCGCCCGGCTCGGGCGACAGGAGCGACAGCGAGGCCACGTCGGCCCGCAGCCGGTCCAGGGTCTCGCCCCGCTCGCGCAGCGTGTCGGCCGCCGGGCCGCCGCCGGTCGAGTCGTCGAGGAGACCGGCCCGCGACAGCTCTCCCAGCAGCCTGTCCACGTGACCGTCGGGCAGGCCCATCCGCCTGCCCTCCTCACGCAGCAGAGGCACCCCGCGGGTGCCGTCCAACAGGGTCAGAAAGCTGCTGGTCGCCGTGTCCATCGGGCCGAGCACCAAGGCGTGCGCGGGCGCCACGCCGAACTGCACGGTGCTCAGGTCCCGCCAGCCGCGACGCAGCGCGGACTTCAAGATCGGATGCATGGTCGTCCCCCGTCGGCCGGTCGGCGCGGTCCCGTCCGCCGCGCTCGATCGAATGCCAGAATGCCCGCCTCACCGAACGCCTGCGCCGCGTTGTCCACAGGCGGTGGATACTCGTCGTACTAATCAAGCAGACGGGGAGCGGAACAGCGCCGAACCGTCCCGGAGGCGGGACTTCCCCTATGCCCAGCGGGTAACGTCGTGGCGTGCCCGCCGACCCGTCCCCTCGTGTCGCTGGGGAGACCTCAGCGCGTCGCGCCGGAGCTCCACAGCGCAGCACGACCAGCCCGTCGCCGTCCGGCGCGGGGGCCAGCGCGGTGGAGGTCAGACGGAGCGCCCGCCGCCGCAGAACGGTCTCCGCGTACCGCGAGGGCGACCGCACCGTCGTCCTCATCCCCGCCCGCATGTCCGAGGCGGAGGAGCAGCGCTGGGTCAACGTGATGCTCGACAAGCTCGCGGCCCAGGAGAGCAAGCGGCTCCTCGGTGACGCGGAGCTCGCCGAGCGCGCGGGACAGCTCTCCGATCAGTACTTCGGCGGACGTGCCAGGCCGGAGTCCGTTCGCTGGGTCACGAACCAGAACACCCGGTGGGGTTCCTGCACCCCGGCAGAGGGCAGCATCCGCCTTTCGCACCGGCTGCAGGGCATGCCCGAGTACGTCGTGGACTACGTCCTCGTCCATGAGCTCGCCCACCTCCTCGTCCCCGGTCACGGCCCCCGCTTCTGGCATCTTCTTGAGGCCTACCCCCGCACGGAGCGGGCCAGGGGGTACCTCGAAGGGGTGGTGGCGGCCGGTCGGCTGCCCCATCTGCCCACCGCCCGCGAGGAGTGAACGTCCGCCGGATCCCGCAGTTGTGTAGCGGGTCTGTACCGGCTTCGCTCGCTGTCGGACTTTGCGGTTAGCCTGACGCGACGCATTCACATTCGGGATGGGGGACGGTCGTTACGTATGGCCAGGGAATTCCAACGCGGCCACAAGGCCAAGGTCAGTGACCTCACCGCAGGGACCGATCTGTACGTCGGCGTACAGATCTCTGCGCCGGGACTGACGTTCGACATCAGTTGCTTCGGCCTGGACGCGAGCGAGCGGCTCTCGGACGACCGTTACTTCATCTTCTTCAACCAGCCGAAGTCGCCCGAGGAGTCGATCCAGCTCCTCGGTGCCCAGGCGGGCGACGCCGAGTCCTTCCGCGTCACGCTCGACCGCATCCCGCAGCAGATCCAGCGCCTCTCGTTCACGGCGACGATTGACGGCGCCGGACAGATGTCGCAGGTCGCGTCCGGGTACATCCGCATCGTCGCGGGCGGCGAGGAAGTCGTGCGCTACGCCTTCACCGGTACGGAGTTCTCCACGGAGCGCGCCGTCATGCTGGGCGACTTCTACCTGAAGGACGTCTGGCGCTTCGCCGCGATCGGCCAGGGCTTCGACGGCGGGCTCGACGCGCTGCTGCGCAACTTCGGCGGCGAGGTCGCCGAGGAGGAGCCCGCAGCCCCGCAGCCGCAGGCCGGTGCGCCCTCCTTCGCGCCGCCCGCCCAGGCCGCCGCGCCGCCCGCGTTCGGCGCCCCGGCCGGTGCCGCGCCGCCTCAGGCACCTGCCCCGGCC
>NZ_LIPN01000122.1 GCF_001418325.1 Streptomyces atriruber
GTCCTGCGGGGCGCCGAAGCCGCCCTGCGGGCGCTCGTTCGGCGGCTGCTGGGGTGGCTGGGGCGGCTGGGTCATGACGTCGTCAATTCCTTGGGGAGGAGAGCGGTCGGGCGAATGACTGGGTGGGGGCGCGTCACTTGCCGTAGGCGAGCATCAGCTTCGCCTGGGTGGTGGTGCGCATGATGTTGGTGGTCGAGATGTAGAAGCGACCGTCCACGTAGTCGACGTCCTTCGAGTAGAAGCCGCTCTCGATCCGCGAGGTGCCCTTCGGGTGCTGCAGAAGGGTCTTGGGCTGGTGCGAACCGGACGTCGCGATGGAGACGACACGGCCGCCGGCGTCGTACGACGGCTTGACGTACGCGATCAGCGAGCCGTCCTCCACCTTCAGCGGAAGCATCGTTTCGTCCAGCGGCGACTTGACGCGCCAGGCCTCCTTGCCGGTGGCCAGACTGAACGCGACGATGTCGTTGGCGCCGCTCTTCTTGTCGGACGGCAGGTAGAGGTACTTGTCGTCCGTCGTCACGCCCAGGCACCCGGCCAGCTCACGGCCGAGGACCGCCGTGTCGCACTCCGGCGCGTAGTTCTCGTCGCTGATGACCTCGGAACGGGTCTCGTCGCTGTTCTCCTTCAGCACCGAGATGTTCCACTTCTTCTTGTCCTCGTTGGTGAGGTACACGATCGTGGGACTGACCGAGTAGACCTTGGCGATCCGCCAGCCCTTGGGGAACTTCTTGGTCCACAGGGCGCGGCCGGTCTTCGGGTCGAGCTGCTGGAGTTCGTCGTGCTCGGTGGGCGTGCTCGCACCGCAGGACAGGGCCATGAGGAGCTTCTTGCCACCGGCGAAGCCGTTGGGGAAGCAGGTGCCCTCGTCCTTCTTCTTCGCGACGTAGAGCTTCTTGCCGTCGCTCATCCGCAGCGCGGTGCCGGACTGGTCACGGCTGACCATCAGCACGTCGCCGACGAGCTCCAGCTTGCTGGAGAGCGCCGAGTCGAACAGGCCCTCCTTCTTGACCGGCTTGCCCCAGCCCTTGCCACCGGTGTCCAGGTCGACGACCTGGATCTGGTTGCACTCGGCACCGCTCTGCGAGCCGTCCTTGTACGCGACGACGATCTTGCCGTCGTCGGTGGCCGTCTGCGTCGCGGCGCAGATCTTCTCCGGGAACTCGATGGCCTTCCAGGCCGTCTTGCCGGTCTGCACGTTGTAGGCGAGGAGCTGCTTGTACGCGGCCTTGACCACGATGTCGCCGTTGATCCACATGCCCGGGGCGTCGCCACCGGAGCCTGGGACCTTGGGCGCCTCCTTGTACCAGAGGACCTTCGCCTCGCCGGGCTTGCGGTCGGCGTTGAGGTCTTCCTTGCCCTCGTGGCCGTCGCCGCTGCCGTTGCCCGGGTTGGCCGGGGCGGAGGCGGACGGCTTCGGGTCCTTGTTCTTCGCCTCGGGCTTCTTCTCGCCGCCGTCGTCACCGCTGACGACGGCATAGGTGACACCGCCCGCGACGAGCAGCGCGGCCACGGCCGCGGCGACGATCACCACGAGCTTGTTGCGCTTGCCGTTGCCGCCGCCCGGCGGGGTGCCGGGCACGTCGGGGCCGGGGAACTGCGGCTGCGTCGGCGCCTGCGGGTATCCGTACTGCGGCTGGTTGCCGTACGGACCGGGCTGCGTCGGCTGGTTGTACGGACCCGGCTGCTGGGGGTAGCCGTACCCCGGCTGGGGCTGCTGCGGATAGCCGTACCCCGGCTGGGGTGGCTGCTGCGGCTGGCCCGGTGGCTGACCGGGTGGCTGCTGCGCGCCTCCCTGGCCTGGATCCTGTGGTGCTCCGAAGCCGCCGGACGGCGGCTGGTTGGGCGGCTGAGTCATCAGCGCTCCCCCCTTCACTGATTTTTCGGCACGCCAAAGGGTGCTTTCAGGTCAGCCTTTCTATCACCTTGCGCCCGTACCACACGGGGCCGGTCCTGCCCCTGTGCCCAAGGGAGGACCGGCCCGTGATGCGTCCGTTACGCGAGCTGCACGGGAGCTCTACGCGTCCTCCGCCAGCTCCAACCAGCGCATTTCCAACTCGTCGCGCTCGCCGATCAGTTCGCGGAGCTCGGCGTCCAGTTTGGCCACCTTTTCGAAGTCCGTGGCATTGTCGGCGATTTGTGCGTGGAGCTTGGTCTCCTTTTCAGAGACCTTGTCCAGCTGCCGTTCGATCTTCTGCAGTTCCTTTTTGGCCGCGCGGGCGTCCGCGGAGGAGACGGTCTTCGTCGCCGCGGACTGCGCGGGGGCGGCCGCGGGGGCCGACGGGGCCGCGGCCGCCGCCATCCGCTGCCTGCGCTCCAGGTACTCGTCGATGCCGCGCGGCAGCATCCGCATCGTGGCGTCGCCCAGCAGCGCGAACACCTTGTCCGTCGTGCGCTCGACGAAGAACCGGTCGTGGGAGATCACGACCATGGAGCCCGGCCAGCTATCGAGCACGTCCTCCAGCTGCGTCAGCGTCTCGATGTCGAGGTCGTTCGTGGGCTCGTCGAGGAAGAGGACGTTCGGCTCGTCCATGAGCAGGCGCAGCAGCTGCAGCCTGCGCCGCTCACCGCCGGAGAGGTCGCCGACCGGCGTCCACTGCTTCTCCTTGTTGAACCCGAACGTCTCGCAGAGCTGCCCCGCGGTCATCTCCCGGCCCTTGCCCAGGTCGACGCGCTCGCGCACCTGCTGCACGGCTTCGAGGACCCGGAGCGTCGGCTTCAGCTCGGCGACCTCCTGCGAGAGGTAGGCCAGCTTCACGGTCCTGCCCACGACGACCTTGCCCGCCGCGGGCTGCACGTCGCCCTCGCTGCGGGCGGCGTCGGCCATGGCGCGCAGCAGCGAGGTCTTGCCCGCGCCGTTCACCCCGACCAGGCCGATGCGGTCGCCGGGGCCGAGCTGCCAGGTCAGATGCTTGAGCAGCATCTTGGGCCCGGCCTGGACGGACACGTCCTCCAGGTCGAAGACCGTCTTGCCGAGCCGCGTCGTCGCGAACTTCATCAGCTCGCTGGTGTCCCGCGGCGGCGGCACGTCCGCGATCAGTTCGTTCGCCGCCTCGATGCGGAACTTGGGCTTGCTGGTGCGGGCCGGGGCGCCGCGCCGCAGCCAGGCCAGCTCCTTGCGCATCAGGTTCTGCCGCTTGGTCTCCTCGGTGGCGGCGATGCGCTCGCGCTCCGCGCGCGCGAAGACGTAGTCGGAGTACCCGCCCTCGTACTCGAAGACGGAGCCTCGCTGCACGTCCCACATGCGGGTGCACACCTGGTCCAGGAACCAGCGGTCGTGCGTCACGCAGACGAGCGCCGAGCGCCGCGTCCGCAGGTGCTCGGCCAGCCAGGAGATGCCCTCGACGTCGAGGTGGTTGGTCGGCTCGTCGAGCACGATCAGGTCCTGGTCGGCGATGAGCAGCTTGGCGAGCGCGATGCGCCGCCGCTCGCCGCCGGAGAGCGGACCGATGACGGTGTCGAGCCCCTGCGGGAACCCCGGCAGGTCGAGCCCGCCGAACAGCCCGGTCAGCACGTCCCTGATCTTGGCGCTGCCCGCCCACTCGTGGTCGGCGAGGTCGCCGATGACCTCGTGCCGGACGGTGGCGGCCGGGTCGAGGGAGTCGTGCTGCGTCAGCACGCCGAGCCGCAGCCCGCCGTTGTGCGTGACGCGGCCGGTGTCCGCCTCCTCCAGCTTGGCGAGCATCCGGATCAGGGTGGTCTTCCCGTCGCCGTTGCGCCCCACGACGCCGATCCTGTCCCCCTCGGACACACCGAGTGAGACGCCGTCGAGCAGGGCACGGGTGCCGTACACCTTGCTGACTGCCTCGACATTGACCAGATTGACGGCCATTTCACTCCTGACAGGGGGGACGATCGACCTTCAAGCGTAGTCGCCCGCGCGGACGGCCCCCCGACCGTCTCCCGGAACCGGGCCCCGCGACCGGCCGCGCCCCGCCCTCTCGACCAGCAGCCAGCCCACGAGCGCCATCGCGACCGCCGCCGGTGCCGTCACGTGGACCGCGACCAGCAGCGCCGTGCGCCCTTCGAGGAGGCCGCCGAAGCCGACCATCGACAGGCCGAGCACCCCGAACAGGCAGAGCGTGACGCCCACCGCGGCGGCGGGACCCGAGAAGGCGCCCGCAGCACCCGGCCCGCGTGCGGCGCCGGGACGTTCGAAGCGGCGGAAGACCGCGACCAGCGCCGCCGTCAGGGCCGCGGCCGCCGCCATCCGCGGCGGCACCTGCACCCACCACGCGCCCGTCGCCGGTTCCGGCAGCGGCACGTCGAGGGCGAGCAGCACCCCGTACACCCCGAGCATCGCCGTCAGATGCCACAGGAACGCCGTCATGGAGATGCCGTTGGCCGCCACCACCCCGCGCCACACGCGCGGCCGCGCCAGCCACCGCGTCGCCGGGGCGCGCAGCAGCTCCACGGCGCCGACCAGCCACATGCCGTGGCAGAGGAGGGCGAAGGTGGGCGGCGCCATGTTGGAGACGCGCTCGCCGGGCATGCCGACCATGGAGAGCGGATAGGGGCCGAGGGCCACGAGCAGGGCGGCGCCCGCGAGCCCCGCACCGGCCAGGACGTACGGCATCCGGAGCCTGCCGTCGGCGCGCAGGAAGCCCAGCTGGTGCACGGCGAGCCAGACGAAGGCGAAGTTCAGGAACTCGACGTACGGCACACCCAACGCGAAGCGCGCCACGTCCACCGCGCCGGCCGCCCCCACGAGCGCCCCGAAGGCACCCCACCCCCACCGCTCGTGCAGCCTCAGCAGGGGCGGTGTGCAGGCGACCATCGCCAGATAGATGCCGATGAACCACAGCGGCTGCGCGACGAGCCGCAGCGCGACCTCGACGAGTCCCCCGCCGTGGCCGCCCAGCTGCAGGACCAGCGCGCCCGCGCCCCACACCCCGATGAACACCATGGTGGGCCGCAGCAGCCGCTGGAGCCGGGCCCGCAGGAAGGCCGAGTAGCCGGACCGCCCCTCGGAACCGCGGCTCGACGAGCGGTACGACAGCGCGTGCGAGAACCCGCCGACGAAGAAGAAGACCGGCATGATCTGCAGCGCCCACGTGAGGAGTTGCAGGTCCGGTACGACGGCGAGGAGGTTGCCGACCTCGGCCCGGCCGTCGTCGCCGACGGTCACCGCGGCCATCAGCCAGTGCCCGGCCACGACCGTGCCGAGCGAGGCGACCCGCAGCAGGTCGACGTACCGGTCACGCCCCGCGGGCGTCCGATCGGCCAGTTCGCGAACGCTTGATCCCATGGACGTACGATCACGCGCCGCCCTGTGGCGGCGTCAGCGCCCGCGTACTCAGTTCGGCATCTGAGTACCTGAGCGCTCCGCTGGAGCTGCCGCGCCATGCCGTCCGTCAGCTGCCGCACCGTCGTGGCCGGTCGCGCGGTTCCCCGCGCCCCTGAACGGTCAGCTGTTGTTGCCGGAGGCCAGTTCGCGGCTGCGGTCGCGGGCTGCCTCGAGGGCGGCGATGAGGGCCGCGCGCACTCCGTGGTTCTCCAGCTCGCGGATGGCGTTGATCGTGGTGCCCGCGGGGGACGTGACGTTCTCGCGGAGCTTCACGGGGTGCTCGCCGCTGTCGCGGAGCATGACGGAGGCGCCGATCGCGGCTTGCACGATCAGGTCGTGGGCCTTGTCGCGGGGCAGGCCGAGCAGGATGCCCGCGTCGGTCATGGCTTCGACGAGGAAGTAGAAGTAGGCGGGTCCGGAGCCGGAGAGGGCCGTGCAGGCGTCCTGCTGTGTCTCGGGGACGCGGAGCGTCTTGCCGACGGCGCCGAAGATCGCCTCCGCGTGGGCCAGCGCCTCGGTGGAGGCGTGGCTGCCCGCCGAGATGACGGACATGCCCTCGTCGACGAGGACGGGGGTGTTCGGCATGACGCGGACGACCGGGGTGGACTCGGTCAGGCGCTCTTCGATGAAGGCGGTGGTGATACCGGCGGCGGCGCTGATGACCAGGCGGTCGGGGGTGACGTGCGGGGCGAGTTCGTCGAGCAGCTTGGCCATGTCCTGCGGCTTGCAGGCGAGGATCAGGGTGTCGGCCTGCTTGGCGGCGTCGGCGTTGCTGACGGGGGTGACGCCGTAGCGGGTGCGGAGCTCGTCGGCGCGTTCCTGGCGGCGGGTGGTGACCAGCAGGTCGGTCGGCGCCCAGCCACCGCGGATCATGCCGCTGAGCAGGGCTTCACCGATCTTTCCGGTGCCGAGGACGGCGACTTTCTGGCTCGTGTTGCTGCTCATGAACGGTGGCCTCCGGGGTTGCTTCGTCCGGGGGCCATCCTCGCATCGCTGTGCCGGGGGCAGCGGTGGTGTCCGGTGGGCGGGATGCCGGGGCCGGGGTGGGTCAGGCGGTGCGGCGGCGCAGGGTGGCCGCGCCGAGGGCGAGGACCAGGAGTGCGCTGCCGGCGACGATGACGACGTCACGGACGAAGTCGCCGGTGATGTCGGGGTTGTGGAGGACTTGGTTCATGCCGTCGACGGCGTACGACATGGGGAGGACGTCGGAGATCCACTCCAGGACCGGCTGCATGGTGTCGCGCCGGGCGAACAGGCCGCAGAGCAGGAGCTGGGGGAAGATCACGGCCGGCATGAACTGGACGGCCTGGAACTCGGAGGACGCGAAGGCCGAGACGAAGAGGCCCAGTGCGGTGCCGAGGAGCGCGTCGAGCAGGGCGATCAGGAGCAGCAGCCAGGCGGAGCCGGTGACGCTCAGGCCGAGGGCCCACAGGGCGAGTCCCGTGGCGAGGAGGGACTGGACGACGGCGAGGGCGCCGAAGGCGAGCGCGTAGCCGGCGATGAGGTCGCCTTTGCCGAGGGGCATGGCGAGGAGGCGTTCGAGGGTTCCCGAGGTGCGTTCGCGCAGGGTGGCGATCGAGGTCACCAGGAACATCGTGATGAGCGGGAAGATCCCGAGGAGCGAGGCGCCGATGGAGTCGAACGTCTGCGGGCTGCCGTCGAAGACGTACCGCAGGAGGAGCAGCATCACGCAGGGGACCAGGATCATCAGCGCGATGGAGCGCGGGTCGTGGCGGAGCTGGCGCAGGACGCGCGCGGCGGTGGCGAGGGTGCGGTAGAGGTTCATGGGGTGCTCCTGGACGTGGTGCTGCTGGACGTGGTGCTCCTGGGCCCGGTGTTCCTGGGTGGGGCCGCGTGGCGTGCGTCCGCTTCGTCCACGAGGTGGAGGAAGGCCTCTTCGACCGTGTCGGAGTGGGTGCGGGCGCGCAGGGCGTCGGGGGTGTCGTCGGCGAGGAGCTCGCCGTCGCGCATGAGGAGGAGGCGGTGGCAGCGCTCGGCCTCGTCCATGACGTGGGAGGAGACGAGGATCGTGGCGGCGCGGTCGGCGGCGATGGCGTGGAAGAGCCGCCACAGGTCGCGGCGGAGCACGGGGTCGAGGCCGACGGTCGGCTCGTCGAGCACGAGGAGCTCGGGGGCGCCGAGGAGGGCGACTCCCAGGGAGACGCGGCTGCGCTGGCCGCCGGAGAGGTTTCCGGCGAGGGAGTCGGCGTGCGAGGTGAGGGCGACGTCGTCGAGTACGCGGGTGACGTGGTCGCGTCGGCGGTCGGCCGCGGTGCCCGGTCCGGGGTCGAGGACGGCCGCGAAGTAATCGAGGTTCTGGCGGACGGTCAGGTCGTCGTAGACGGACGGGCTCTGGGTCACGTAGCCGACGCGGGGGCGGAGGACGGGGGCGCCCGCGGGGTGGTCGAGGACCTTCAGGGTGCCGGTGACCTTGGCCTGGGTGCCGACGATCGCGCGCATGAGGGTGGACTTGCCGCAGCCGGAGGGGCCGAGGAGTCCGGTGATCTGGCCTCGGGGGACGGTGAAGTCGAGGCCGCGCAGGACGGTGCGGGGGCCGCGGACGACGGTCAGGCCTTGGGCCAGGACGGCCGGGGGTGTGGTGGGTTCGAACGCAGCGGATTCGGGTGTGGTGGGTTCGAGCGTGGCGGGCTCGGGCGTGGTGGTTCGGGCTGTCGCGTCCGGTCGGGTGCCGGCCGGGCGGGCCGCCGAAGCCTCGGGGCGGGCCGCCGGGCTCCTCTTATTCATCATGTGATGAATAATCCTCCCGACGGCCCCCGTCGTCAACCGTCGACCCAGACCAGCAGGTCGACGGCGTAGCGCTCCTCGACCACGCCGTCCGGGAAGACCTTCAGCAGCTCCGTGCGCTCCTGCGCGACGAACTCCGCCGTGCGGCGCTCGCCGAGGACCAGGAACGCCGAGTGCGTCGCGAGGTTCGCGAGGTGGGTGTCGACCGGGACCCGGCGGCTCCAGCGGAGCCGGTCGCGGTGGAAGTCGAGGGCGGTCGTCAGGTCCTTCGCGCGGTGGGCCGCCCGGTCCGCCGCGCGGTCGGCGTCGTCGGCGGTGCCCAGGAAGCGGGCGATGCGATCGGTCTGCTCGCCGAGCCACGGCGTGTCGGGATCCGGGTCGCCCTGGCGGTTCCACCACAGGGCGAGGGCGCCGCCGGGGCGCAGCACGCGCAGGGCCTCGGGCACGGAGCGTTCCTGGTCCGTCCAGTGCCAGGCCTGGGCGTACGTGATGAGGTCGGCCGAGCCGTCGGCCAGCGGCAGGGCGTCGCCGCTGCCGCGTACGAGGGGGATGTGGGGCAGCGTGCGGCGGAACTGTGCCGCCATGCCGTCCCCCGGCTCGACCGCGAGGACCTCCGCTCCCCGCTCGGCGAGCAGGGCGGTGGCGATTCCGGTGCCCGCGCCCACGTCCACGACGCGGGCACCCGCGAGGGGACGGGCGGACAGGCGTTCGACGGCGGCGAAGAGGGCGGGCGGGTAGGAGGGGCGGTACGCCGCGTACTGGGCGGCGGCCGCGTTGAAGGAATGGGCGCGCGAAGGGGCGGCAGTCATGGGGGAATCGTCGCGCGCGGAAGGACGAGCCCACCAGAGCCGCCTGCCGTCCTCGGCAGCCGGAGCCGCCCACCAGAGCCGCCTGCCGTCCTCGGCAGCCGGAGCCCGCCCGCCCGAGCCGCTCTCCCCCGGGCTCCCTACGCTCCCGGCCCGCGCCTCAGCGCTTGCGCTTCTTCCGTGACGGGTTGCCCGTGCGGCGGGCCGTGCGCTTCGCGTACTGCTCGCGCGCCGCCTCGTACTCCTTGCGGTGCAGCTTCTCGCCCGGGGCCTCCGACAGGGAGCGGAGGAAGTACGCGAGGAGGCTGCCGACGAAGCCGATCGTCATCAGGCCGCGCGTCGAGGACTGGGACGCCGCGTCGTGGCGCCGGGTGAACCCTTCCCAGGTGCGGCGGAAGGCGATGGCGCTGCAGATCGCGAACATCACGACGACGAGGGCGTTCACGAGCGTGCCGACGGCCGCGATGGTCAGGCCCTCGTAGGCGAAGCGCAGCACGAAGCAGCCGACGGCCGCCCCCACCAGCGAGCCGACGGCGACGCCGGCGCGGCGGGCGCCGTAACCGCCGTCGTGGTCGACCCAGGTCGTCCCGAAGAAGCGGAGTGGCTCGGGCTGCGGGCCGGGCGCGGTGCCAGAGGTGCCGGAGGCAGCTTCGGTGCCAGAGGTGCCAGAGGTGCCGGTGGGGCCTGCGGGGTCAGTGGGTCCCTTGGTGCCGGATTCTTCGCTCACCGTTTGATTATCGCCTGCCGCTCCTGAGAGCCGGGGGCGGCAGGCGTCCCACGGGGCCGGGGCGTCGCGGGGGCAGGCACGCCCTATTCGTCCCCCGCCTTGCCGGCGCGCACGTCCCGGCCGCTAGTTTGGGCTGCGAAAAGTTGCATCGGTGAACGCGGGGGAGGTCGGTGAGCATGTCGCTTCGTGGAGGAGATCCGGAGGAAATCGGCGGATACCCGCTCGAGGCGCGCCTCGGGTCGGGCGGCATGGGCACGGTCTTCCTGGCCCGCTCGGCGTCCGGCCGCCCCGTCGCGATCAAGCTGATCCACCAGCAGTTCGCGGACGACGAGGAGTTCCGGATCCGCTTCCGGCAGGAGGTGGCCGCGGCCCGCCGGGTCAGCGGCGCCTTCACCGCGGCCGTGATCGACGCCGACCCCGAGGCCGAGCACCCCTGGATGGCCACCGCGTTCATCGAGGGCCACACGCTCGCGCAGCGCATCGCCAAGCAGGGCCCGATCGGCGGCGCCGAGCTGCGCAGGCTGGCCATCGGGCTGACGGAGGCGCTGCGCGATATCCACCGCGCGGGCGTCGTGCACCGGGACCTCAAGCCGTCCAACGTGGTCCTCTCCCCCGAGGGCCCCAGGGTCATCGACTTCGGCATCTCGCGCGCCGCCGACCAGCAGACGCTGACGATGACGGGCCGGGTGATCGGCACGCCGCCCTTCATGTCGCCCGAGCAGCTGCAGACACCACGCGGCGTGGGGCCGCGCTCCGACGTCTTCTCGCTGGCCACGCTGCTGGTGTACGCGGCGACCGGGCAGGGCCCCTTCGACGCGGACAGCCCTTACATGACGGCGTATCAAGTGGTGCACGAGCCGCCCTCGTTGGGCGAGGTGCCGGGCAAGCTGCGGCAGGTGGTCGAGCCGTGCCTCGCCAAGGATCCCGCGGACCGGCCGTCGGCGGACGAACTTCTCGTACGGCTGCGGGATCTGCCGTCCGATCTGGGCGGCGCGACGGGTCCCGCCGAGAGCCCGCGCTGTACGCGTGAGACGGACACGCAGCACCACCTGTCGGCCGAGGACGACACCCCGGCACCCGGCGCCGGGTCCCCGCGGCCCGCCGCGCAGGACCCGCACGCCCATCCCGCGGCCGGCTCCGAGACCGGGACCTTCTTCGGCCGTCGGCTGCGCCGCCGCTGGCGTCCGGCGCTCGCGGCCGCCGTGGCCGTCGCCGCGATCGGCGGTGGAGTCGCGGTGGTGCGGGCGGGCGACTCGGACGGGTCCGGCGGCTCGGGCGGCGAGGGGCGCGACATCGCGGCGGCCGGGGCGCGGCTGCCGGGCGGCTTCGAGCCGTGGCGCAAGACCGTGCCGGGCGGCCGCGCGGACATACCGGACGAGCTGCGCTGCGAGGCTCGCGACGACGCGCTGTTCTGCGGGGGCGGCGGCGTCGTCGCGACGCGGATCAGGCTCTCCGACGGCTCCCGCGTCTGGACGGAGAAGAGCCCCGGCGTGCCCATGCAGGGCATGCACATGGTGGGCGTCACCGACGACACGGTGCTCGGCTACCGCCTCGCGGCCCAGGACGACCCGGTCAACCCCGCCACCGAAGTCGTCGCCATCGACGCGGACAGCGGCGACGAGCTGTGGTCGACGCCGTCCGGCGCCCAGTCGACGGCCGTGACGAACCGTACGCAGGACGCCGTGGTGGTCGACTCGACCGTCGTGACGGTCGACGGGTCGAACAGCCGCTTCGAGGCGCGGCGGGCGCACAGCGGGAAGGTGGCCTGGAAGCAGCCGTTCCCCGCGGGCAAGCAGTGCGCTCCAGTCCTGGCGGGCACGCGGCTGTACGCGATGTGCGCGCCGCGCGCCGAGATCGACGCCACCGATGTGCGCCACCCCGACCTGCGCGTCGTCGACCTCGCGTCGGGCAGCCTCGGCAAGGCCGTCCCCGTCCGGGGCCCGGCGGTGCCGGTCGGCACCTCCGACGGCAGCCTCGTCCTGCTGCACGAGCGCCACGAGGGGCCCGAGCTGGTGGGCTACGACGGGGTGATGCGGGTGGACCGGAACTCGCACGACGTGTCGTACGCGCGGCTGCCGAAGACGTTCGACGGGACGCCCGGGATGGCGGACGGCACCGTCTTCGTGACCGGGCAGACCGGGCTCGTCACGGCGCTCGACCCGGCGACCGGCCGGAAGAAGTGGTCACGCCAGACGGGCGTGGAGGGCCTGTCCGGGCCGGTGTCCGGGGACGGCGACGGGACGCTCTACTTCAGCTCGGCCAGCGGCCGGGTCGCCGCGCTCGCGTCGCGCGGGGGCGAGCCGCGGTGGACGACGAACCCGCGCGCCGAGGGTCTTGCGGGCGAGGTGAACGCCAGCCCGCGCGTGGCCGTCAAGGGCAGCGAGGTGATCGTGGCGGCCGCCGAGAACACGGTGTTCGCCTTCGACGCGACGAAGCCGCCGAAGTCCGGCTGAAAGAACGCCGGACCCCGGCGGCTCGTACGGCCCGTGCTCAGCAGCGCGGCGCCACGTATCCGTTGCTGCCCGTGCGGACGTACGTGTCCGACACGTACCGGCCGCTGCCGATGCGGTCCCAGATCTTCGACGTGCCGGTCGGCCCCGTCACCGTCTCGCCGGACTTCTGGCAGGCGATGGTCACGCGGGAACCCGCGCTGAGGCGGCCGACCTTGCGGTACGAGGTGCCGGGGCCCGATCGGACGTTGACGTCCGCGACGATCGGGTAGCTCCTTGCCGCCGTCGCCTGGACGGCCGCGCCGTCGGCGCTGTCGGCGCTCGCCGCACCATCGGCTTCCGGCGCCATGACGTTCTCGCTCACAGTGCTCTCCCCCGTTACACGGCGGCGCGGGCCGCCCTCGGTGTGTATCCCACACCAAGGACGCGCCCGCGCCCCGAAAGGGTTCCGGCTCAGCCGAGCTTCGACACGTCCCGGACCGCGCCCTTGTCGGCGCTGGTCGCCATCGCCGCGTACGCGCGCAGGGCCGCGGAGACCTTGCGCTCGCGGGCCTTCGGCGCGTACACCCCGCCGAGCGCCGCGCGGCGGGCGGCCAGCTCCTCCTCGGGGACGAGGAGTTCGATGGAGCGGCCGGGGATGTCGATGCGGATCCGGTCGCCGTCCTCGACGAGCGCGATCGTGCCGCCGGACGCCGCCTCGGGCGAGGCGTGGCCGATGGACAGACCCGACGTGCCGCCGGAGAAGCGGCCGTCGGTGACCAGGGCGCAGGACTTGCCGAGGCCGCGGCCCTTCAGGAAGGAGGTGGGGTAGAGCATCTCCTGCATGCCGGGGCCGCCCTTGGGGCCCTCGTAGCGGATGACGACCACGTCGCCTTCCTTGACGCCCTTGTTGAGGATCTTCTCGACGGCCTCTTCCTGCGAGTCGCAGACGACCGCGGGGCCCTCGAACGTCCAGATCGACTCGTCGACGCCCGCGGTCTTCACGACGCAGCCGTCCACCGCGATGTTGCCCTTGAGGACGCCGAGGCCGCCGTCCTTGGAGTAGGCGTGGGCGACGTCGCGGATGCAGCCGTTCGCCGCGTCCGTGTCGAGGGTGTCCCAGCGCTCGGACTGCGAGAAGGCCTCGGCGGAGCGCCGGCAGCCGGGCGCGGCGTGCCACAGTTCGACGGCCTCGTCGGAGGCGGACCCGGAGCGGATGTCCCAGGCGTCCAGCCACTCCTTGATGGAGGGCGAGTGGACGGTGTGCACGTCCTCGTTCAGCAGCCCGCCGCGGTAGAGCTCGCCGAGCAGCGCGGGGATGCCGCCCGCGCGGTGCACGTCCTCCATGTAGTACGTCGTGGTGGGCGCGGCGTTCGGGGCGACCTTGGAGAGGCAGGGGACGCGGCGCGAGACGGCGTCGATGTCACCCAGGTCGTAGTCGACCTCGGCCTCGCGGGCCGCGGCGAGCAGGTGCAGGATCGTGTTGGTCGAGCCGCCCATGGCGATGTCGAGGGCCATGGCGTTCTCGAAGGCCGCGTGGGTGGCGATGCTGCGCGGCAGGACGGAGGCGTCGTCGCCGTCGTAGTACCGCTCGGTGATGTCGACGACCGTCCGGCCCGCACGCTCGTACAGCTCCTTGCGGGCGGTGTGCGTGGCGAGGACCGAGCCGTTGCCCGGCAGGGAGAGGCCGATGGCCTCGGTCAGGCAGTTCATCGAGTTGGCGGTGAACATGCCGGAACAGGAGCCGCAGGTCGGGCAGGCGTTCTCCTCGATGCGGAGGATGTCCTCGTCCGAGATGCTCTCGTCGACCGCGTCGCTGATCGCGTTGACCAGGTCGAGCTTGCGGACCGTGCCGTCGACGAGGGTGGCCTTGCCCGCCTCCATGGGGCCGCCGGAGACGAAGACCGTCGGGATATTGAGGCGCAGGGCCGCCATCAGCATGCCGGGGGTGATCTTGTCGCAGTTGGAGATGCAGATCAGGGCGTCGGCGCAGTGCGCCTCGACCATGTACTCCACGGAGTCCGCGATCAGGTCGCGGGACGGCAGGGAGTACAGCATTCCGCCGTGGCCCATCGCGATGCCGTCGTCCACGGCGATCGTGTTGAACTCGCGGGGGATGCCGCCCGCCTCGCGGATCGCGTCGGAGACGATGCGGCCGACCGGCTGCAGGTGCGTGTGGCCGGGCACGAACTCCGTGAAGGAGTTGGCCACGGCGATGACCGGCTTCCGCCCGATGTCGGCCCCGGGTACACCGGAGGCGCGCATAAGGGCGCGAGCGCCCGCCATGTTGCGGCCGTGGGTGACTGTGCGGGACCTGAGCTCGGGCATGGTCGCTCGCTCCTTCAGGGATTTCGGCGATCTGGCGGTCTGGCCGTCCGGCGATCGGGCGGTCCATGGAGAGATATGACTGCTGTCGAGCGTACGCCGCGGCTCCAGGATCTGGACAGGCTGTCCGAATTGCGGGACGCCGGTCTCACGGCCCCGTCAGATGCCCCTGCACCACGGGGGCCAGCCGCGCCACGAGCTGTTCCACGTCCGCCGATGCCAGCGGCTCGACCTGGATCACGTACCGGAGCATCGAGACGCCCACGAGCTGCGCGGCCGCGAGCTCGGCCCGCAGCTCCGCGTCCGGCAGCGGCAGCCGGTCCGCGATGTGCCCGAGGAGCTGGGTGGAGATGAGGCGGCGGAAGATCGCGGCGGCCGTTTCGTTGTCCACCGCCGAGCGCACGATGGCGAGCAGCGGGGCGCGCGTCGCGGGGTCTTCCCAGACGCCGAGGACGAAGCGGGTCAGCCGCTCGCCGACCCCGTCGAGCGGCCCCTCGTCGATCGCGGCGGGCGCCTGCAGCGCGGGCGCGAAGGCGATGGTGATGGCCGCCTCGAAGACCTGTTCCTTCGTGCCGAAGTAGTGGTGCACGAGTGCCGGGTCCACCCCGGCGGCCTTGGCGATGCCGCGCACGGACGTCTTCTCGTAGCCGCGCAGGGAGAACTCCGCGCGGGCCGCCCGCAGGATCTCGTCGCGCGTCGCGGGCCCGGTCTCCGTCTGCGTACGGGACGGGCGTCCCCGGCGCCGCGGCGCGGCGGCCTCGGACGGCGCGCCGGGGGTCATGAGCGGGGCACCTTCACCGCGGACGCCAGGTGCAGCCGGGTGAAGGCGAGCGCCTCGGCGAGGTCGGCCTCACGTTCGGCGCTGGACATCGCGCGGCGCGTGTTGACCTCGATGACGACGTGCCCGTCGAAGCCGCTGACCGCCAGGCGCTCCAGGAGCTCGGCGCAGGGCTGTGTGCCGCGGCCGGGGACGAGGTGTTCGTCCTTGGCCGAGCCGTTGCCGTCGGCGAGGTGGACGTGACCGAGCCGGTCGCCCATGCGGTCGACCATGTCCATCGCGTCCGTGCGGGCGGTCGCGGTGTGCGAGAGGTCGACGGTGAAGTGGCGGTAGTCGTCCTTGGTGACGTCCCAGTCGGGGGCGTACGCGAGCATCTCGCGGTCGCGGTAGCGCCAGGGGTACATGTTCTCGACGGCGAACCGCACGTCCGTCTCGTCGGCCATGCGCCAGATGCCGTCGACGAAATCGCGGGCGTACTGCCGCTGCCAGCGGAACGGCGGGTGCACGACGACGGTCGACGCGTCCAGCTTCTCGGCGGCGGCCTTCGCGCGCTGCAGCTTGACCCAGGGGTCCGTGGACCAGACGCGCTGCGTGATGAGCAGGCAGGGCGCGTGCACGGCCAGGATCGGGATCCGGTGGTAGTCGCTCAGCCGGCGCAGGGCCTCGATGTCCTGGCTGACGGGGTCGGTCCAGACCATGACCTCGACGCCGTCGTAGCCCAGGCGCGCGGCGATCTCGAAGGCCGTCGCCGTCGACTCCGGATAGACCGAGGCCGTCGACAGGGCGACCTTCGCATCCGGGATGCGCACCACTGGTTCTGCCACGAGGGACAGCGTACGGGCCCCGTCCGGGCGCCGGGGAGGTGGCCTCGTACCGCCCTGGTCAGCGCCCGGACGGTCCGGTTCAGGGCGCATGCCGCCCGCTCACGACGCCGGGAGGTGGTCGAGCTTGCGCAGGATGACGCCCTCGCGCAGCGCCCACGGGCAGATCTCCAGGGTCTCGGCCCCGAAGAGGTCCATGGCGCCCTCCGCGACGAGCGCTCCCGCGAGCAGCTGTCCGGCCCGGCCGTCGGAGACGCCGGGCAGCTCGGAGCGCTCCCGCGTGGTCATCGCGGCGAGCTGCGGCACCCAGTCCTCCAGGGACTTCCGCTTCAGTTCCCGCTGTACGTAGAGCCCCTCGGTCGAGCGTGCGGCGCCCGCGAGGCGGGCGAGCTGCTTGAAGGTCTTCGACGTCGCCACGATGTGGTCGGGGGCGCCGAACCTGCTGAACTCCCCGACCGTCCGGGCGATCTGCGCGCGCACGTGGCGGCGCAGCGCCTTCACGTCTGAGGGGTCCGGCGGGTCCGTCGGCAGCCAGGCCGCGGTGAGGCGGCCCGCGCCGAGCGGCAGGCTGACCGCCGCGTCCGGCTCCTCGTCCAGGCCGTAGGCGATCTCCAGCGAGCCGCCGCCGATGTCGAGGACGAGGAGCTTGCCCGCGGACCAGCCGAACCAGCGGCGGGCGGCCAGGAAGGTCAGCCGGGCCTCCTCCTCGCCGGTCAGTACCTGCAGGTCGACGCCGGTCTCGTCCTTGACCCTGGCGAGCACGGCGTCGGCGTTGCTCGCCTCGCGCACCGCGGAGGTGGCGAAGGGCAGCACTTCCTCCACGCCCTTGTCCTCGGCGGCGACCATCGCGTCACGGATGACGGCGACCAGACGGTCGATGCCGTCGGGTCCGATCGCCCCTGCCGGGTCGAGGAGTTGGGCAAGGCGCAGGTCGGCCTTGTGCGAGTGCGCGGGCAGCGGGCGCGCGCCGGGGTGGGCGTCGACCACGAGCAGATGCACCGTGTTCGACCCCACGTCGAGGACACCGAGTCTCATGTACGGAACGCTACGCCGAGTGGGGCGTTCGGCTGGCCTCGGGCGGTCGGCCGCACGCATACCCTGGAGACGTGCCAAAGACGAAAAAGGCGAAGACCGACAAATCGAAGTCGGGGAAGTCGTCGACCAAGCAGGCCGCGTCGGAGAAGCCGACGAAGAAGGGGAAGCCGGAGAAGGTGGGAAAGCCGGGGAAGGCAGCGAAGCCGGGGAAGGCCACGAAGCCGGAGCCGGACGAGAAGGGGCTCGACTTCGCCCGTGCCTGGGTGGAGTTCCCGGATCCCGCGGACGACGAGCAGATCTTCCGCTGCGATCTGACATGGCTGACCTCTCGGTGGAACTGCATCTTCGGGAGCGGCTGTCAGGGCATTCAGCCTGGCCGCGCGGCCGACGGCTGCTGCACGCTGGGTGCCCACTTCTCGGACGATGACGACGAGAAGCGGGTCGCCGGGTACGTCGAGCGGCTCACGCCCGACATCTGGCAGCACCATGACGTGGGCCGGGAGACCGGATGGGTCTCCACGGACGAGGACGGCGACCGCCAGACCCGCCCGTACAACGGCTCGTGCATCTTCCAGAACCGCCCCGGTTTCGAGGGCGGCGCCGGCTGCTCGCTGCACATCCTGGCGCTGAAGGAGGGCCGCGAGCCGCTGGAGACGAAGCCGGACGTGTGCTGGCAGCTGCCGGTGCGCCGGACGTACGAGTGGATCGACCGGCCCGACGACACGCGCGTGCTGCAGGTGTCGATCGGTGAGTACGACCGGCGGGGCTGGGGCCCCGGCGGCCACGATCTGCACTGGTGGTGCACGTCGGCGACGTCGGCGCACGGCGCGGGCGACCCGGTGTACGTCTCCTACCGGCCCGAGCTGATCGAGCTGATGGGCAAGGAGGGGTACGACCGGCTCGTGGAGCTGTGCGAGGAGCGCCTGGCCTCCCAACTTCCGCTGCTGGCACCGCACCCTGCGGACCCGGCGACGCACTAGATGTCCCTGAGGCCCTAGCTCGGGCTCGGTGACCCGCTCCCGCTCCCGTCGCCGGGTGGCGGTGACGAGTCGCCCGGTCCCGGATCCGAGGGCGCCGGATCGGAGGGGCCGGGGTCGGACGGACCCGGATCGGAGGGGCCGGGATCGGACGGACCCGGATCCGACGGGCCGGGATCCGAGGGCCCCGGGTCGGAGGGGCCGGGGTCGGACGGACCGGGATCCGACGGGCCGGGATCGGAGGGGCCGGGGTCCGAGGGGCCCGGACCCGGCCCGGGACGCGTCGGCGGCCGCCCGTCCCCGTACCCGTCGATCGCGATGATGGCGCCCGAGGGCGCGATCGAGACGCGCGCGCTCCAGTGCCCCGCGGGCTCGCGGGTGTGGTCGACGTACACCTGGATGGTGATCGACTGCCCCGGCGCGAGCGTCCCCGACGAGCGGCTCAGATAGAGCCAGGACGCGCTCTCGCTCGCCGACCAGTGGACGGGTGCGCCACCGGACGCCGTCAGCGTGATGAGCGTCGTGTCGCCGCTGGGCTGGGCCTCGACGGTGAGGCGGCCGGGCCCGGTCGCCGAGTGGGACGGCGATCCGGCGCTGATGACCTCCACGGAGACGTCGGGCGAGTGGCTGCCCTTGGTGAAGCGGGGCTCTGGGCCCTTGCGGGCGTTGCCCGCGTTCTCGTAGTCGTCGTGGGTGCGGTCGCCGCCGAGGCCTCCGGCGCCGCTGTCCTCGCTCGCGGTGACCGAGCGGCCGTCCTGGCCCTCGCCGGTGAGCGGCGCTCCCCGGTAGGCGGCCCAGAGGGCGAGCACCGGGGCCGCGACCACGGTGGCGACGACGGTCGTCGTGACGGCACGCGCGCGGAAGCGGTCGCGGCGGGCGGCGTGGTCCTTGGGGTCCATCGGGAAGCCCCGCCGGTCGTAGCGCGGGCCGCCGCCACGCGCGCGTGGGACGTGCGCCATCGCCATGTGGAGGGCGGGCCGCGGGGCCTCGACGACGGGGAGCGCGGCCGGGCTGACGGCCGTGCCGGGCCAGGCGCTCGCACCGGCGCGCTCGGCGGTGCGGCGGCAGCGCGGGCAGTCGTCGACGTGCCGGACGAGCTCGCGGCGCAGGGCGGTGCCGAGCAGCAGCTGATTGTCGCCGGTGAGGCGGGCCACGATGGGGCAGCTGCCGGTCTCCACGACGGCGAGGGCGGCGCGGGTGCGCTCCACCTCGCAGGCGGCGGAGGCGAGCAGGCCGCGGGCCTTGGTGAGGTCCATGCCGAGGACGGCGGCGACCTGGGCGGGGGTGAGCTGGTGGCGGACGGCCAGTTCGAGTGCCTCGCGCTGCTCCGGGGTGGTTCCGGCGGCTTCCGGCCAGGCGAGCTGGGCCAGTTCGCGGCGGCGCTGCCGCTCGGTCTCTTCGGAGGCTTCCGACGAGCCGTCCGCCGGGCCCTCCGATTGCTGCTGCGGGCTCTCCGATTGCTGCTGCCCGGACGGCTCGGAGGGCTTGGAGGGCTTGGAGGGGGTCTTGCCCGCGCCGTGCGCGTGCCGTCCGCCCTCCTTGCTGCGCTTGGCCTCGGCCAGTCGGCGCAGGCAGACCCAGCGGGCGAGGGCGTAGAGCCAGGTCTTGAGCTCGCCCTCGGTCTCGGGGCCGCGGGCGCCGCGGCGCTCGGCGTGGTGGAGCACGTCCCCCAGGGCCGCGGTCGCCGCGTCGTGATCGCAGAGGACGGACAGGCAGTACGTGAACAGGCCGTCCAGGCACGGTTCGTAGCGCGCGGGAGGCGTGGTCCGGGGCGCCGGGCGCGGCACCACGCGCTTGCGCGCGTCACGGTGCGCCCGGTGTGCGCCGGTTGTGTTCGTGGGAGATTCCGGCCTGCTGCTCATCACCCGTGCGAAGTTAGGCGGATGATGCAGCTCGCTTCCGCCCTCTTGAGCACATTTAATCCTTACGGGTGAACAGATCCCTCAAAAGGGGACAGGAACGCCGGATTCCGTGGCCTTGGCTCGCACGCGCGGCGAACGAGATGCGAACGGGACGGCGCTGTCAGTGGGCTCGGCTACGGTTTCGACCATGGCTGCCCGTACGAAATCCGGGAACACCGGGAAGCAACGCCCGTCCTACCGCTGCACCGAGTGCGGCTGGCAGACGGCCAAGTGGCTCGGCCGCTGCCCAGAGTGCCAGGCCTGGGGCACGGTCGAGGAGTACGGCGCGCCCGCGGTCCGCACCACCGCCCCCGGCCGCGTCACCTCGTCCGCCGTCCCGATCGGCCAGGTCGACGGGCGCCAGGCCACCGCGCGCTCCACCGGCGTGCCCGAGCTGGACCGCGTGCTCGGCGGCGGACTGGTCCCCGGCGCCGTGGTGCTGCTCGCGGGCGAGCCCGGCGTCGGCAAGTCCACCCTCCTCCTGGACGTCGCGGCGAAGGCGGCGAGCGACGAGCACCGCACGCTCTACGTGACGGGTGAGGAGTCGGCCAGCCAGGTCCGGCTGCGCGCCGACCGCATCGGCGCCCTGGACGACCACCTCTATCTGGCCGCCGAGACCGATCTGGCCGCCGTCCTCGGCCACTTGGACGCGGTCAAGCCCTCCCTCCTGATCCTCGACTCGGTCCAGACGGTCGCCTCGCCCGAGATCGACGGGGCGCCCGGCGGCATGGCGCAGGTGCGCGAGGTCGCGGGCGCCCTCATCCGCGCCTCCAAGGAGCGCGGCATGTCCACGCTCCTCGTCGGACACGTCACCAAGGACGGCGCCATCGCGGGCCCCCGCCTCCTGGAGCACCTCGTCGACGTGGTCCTCCAGTTCGAGGGCGACCGGCACGCGCGCCTGCGCCTGGTCCGCGGCGTCAAGAACCGGTACGGCACGACGGACGAGGTCGGCTGCTTCGAACTGCACGACGAGGGCATCACCGGACTCGCCGACCCCAGCGGCCTCTTCCTCACCCGCCGCGCCGAGCCCGTCCCCGGCACCTGTCTGACCGTCACCCTGGAGGGGCGCCGCCCCCTGGTGGCCGAGGTCCAGGCGCTCACCGTCGACTCGCAGATCCCGAGCCCCCGCCGCACCACCTCCGGCCTGGAGACCTCCCGCGTCTCGATGATGCTGGCCGTCCTGGAACAGCGCGGCCGGATCACCGCCCTCGGCAAGCGCGACATCTACAGCGCGACGGTCGGCGGTGTGAAGCTCTCCGAGCCCGCCGCGGACCTCGCCGTCGCCCTCGCCCTGGCCAGCGCCGCCAGTGACACTCCGCTGCCGAAGAACCTCGTCGCGATCGGCGAAGTGGGACTGGCGGGCGAGGTCAGACGGGTCACCGGCGTCCAGCGCAGACTGTCCGAGGCCCACCGTCTCGGCTTCACCCACGCCCTCGTGCCGGCCGATCCGGGGAAGATCCCCGCCGGTATGAAGGTCATCGAAGTCGCCGACATGGGGGACGCCCTCCGTGTCCTTCCGAGGTCGCGTCGCCGAGAGGCCCCACGGGAGGACGAAGACCGCCGGTAGACTTTGCCCTGGTCTCGCCCATCCGTACGAAGCAGGGTGCCGGCGAAGGCCTGGAGAACCTGCGACCGAGGGAGTGCAGTGGCAGCCAACGACCGGGCAGCGGTTCCCGGCAAGCCGGGTTCGGGCTCCGGTGCCGATGGGCTGATGCGCGCCTCCCTGAGCGCCGTCGCGCCCGGGATGGCACTGCGCGACGGCCTGGAGCGCATCCTCCGCGGCAACACCGGCGGACTGATCGTCCTCGGCTGGGACAAGACCGTCGAGTCGATGTGCACCGGCGGATTCATCCTGGACGTCGAGTTCACGGCGACGCGCCTGCGCGAGCTGTGCAAGCTCGACGGCGGCATCGTCCTGGACAAGGACATCACCAAGATCCTGCGCGCCGGCGTGCAGCTCGTGCCGGATCCGACGATCCCCACGGAGGAGACCGGCACCCGGCACCGCACGGCGGACCGCGTGAGCAAGCAGGTCGGCTTCCCCGTCGTCTCGGTGTCCCAGTCGATGCGGCTGATCGCGCTGTACGTGGACGGGCAGCGGCGCGTCCTGGAGGACTCCGCGGCGATCCTGTCCCGCGCCAACCAGGCGCTCGCCACCCTGGAGCGGTACAAGCTCCGCCTCGACGAGGTCGCGGGCACGCTCTCCGCGCTGGAGATCGAGGACCTGGTGACCGTGCGGGACGTCACCGCCGTCGCCCAGCGCCTCGAAATGGTGCGCCGCATCGCCACGGAGATCGCCGAGTACGTGGTCGAGCTCGGCACGGACGGGCGTCTCCTCGCCCTCCAGCTGGACGAGTTGATCGCGGGCGTCGAGCCCGAGCGCGAGCTGGTCGTGCGGGACTACGTCCCCGAGCCCACGGCCAAGCGCTCGCGCACGGTCGACGAGGCGCTGGCCGAGCTGGACTCCCTCACGCACGCGGAGCTCCTCGAACTCCCCACGGTGGCGCGCGCCCTGGGCTACACGGGCTCGCCCGAGGCGCTGGACTCCGCGGTCTCCCCGCGGGGCTTCCGCCTCCTCGCCAAGGTGCCCCGGCTCCCCGGAGCGATCATCGACCGCCTCGTCGAGCACTTCGGCGGCCTGCAGAAGCTGCTCGCCGCCAGCGTGGACGACCTGCAGACGGTGGACGGCGTCGGCGAGGCGCGGGCCCGGAGCGTCCGCGAGGGCCTGTCGCGGCTGGCGGAGTCCTCGATCCTCGAACGCTACGTCTGACGCCCCGCGCCGAGCCCGGCGCGGGGCGGAGCGTCAGTCCTTCTCCAGGACGAAGGACGCCTGGGCCGTGCCGAGGCCGGGGGCCTTGGCCTCGACCAGATACGTCCCCGGAGCGGCCGACCCCGCCGAAGGCGTGGCGCACTGGGGCTCGCTGGCCCGCCGGTCCCACTGGACCGAGTGCGTGATCCGTCCCTCGGCCGGCACCCGCAGCAGCAGGCTTCCGCTGCCGTCGGGGCAGTCGGCCGAGGACCAGAACTCGTCGTCGCCCTCGGCCTGAGTGATCGTCAGCACCGTGCCCTTGCCGCCGAGATCGACCTTGCAGGCCTTGCCGCCGCTGTTCTCAGCGATCAGCTCGAACTTTGGCTTCTCGTCGATCGCGTACCGGTTCTCGATGCTGCGCACCTTCAACTTCACGTCGCCACTGGTGCAGTTGGGAAGCCGCGTACCGGCCGGAAGCCTGTCGCCCGAGCCGCCGCCGCCCTTCGCGCCGTCGTCGGAGCCGCCGCCACCGGAGCCCTCGGCGCCGCCCGAGCCACCCGAACCCGACCCGCCGGAACCGCCGGAACCGCCCGAACCGCCGGAACCCGAGCCGGAGCCCTCGCTCGACTCGTCCCGGCCGCCCGGGTGTTCACTGATCGCGGGGCCGGACCCGGTGGGTCCTGGCGTGATGGACGTCGCCGGGCCGTTGCCGCCCGGCCCGTCCGCGTTGTTGCCGCCGCCTCCGCCACCAGAGGTGACGACCCAGACGACCAGGAGCACCAGAAGGCCGAGTACGGACAGCAGAACGGCCCTCCGACGCCAGTAGATGGTGGAGGGAAGCGGCCCGACCGGATTGCGCAGAGATCCCACGCCCAAACCTTACGAGAGATCCGGTGCTTCTCCCGCCCCACCCGCCGCCTTGAGCGACAAAGTTTGCGGATCATCATCCCGGGACGGCCCGCCGCCCCCTGTCCATCGACAGGTGCGTGACGGGACGATCGCCGGATGTGACGATTCGGCCGCACTCCGTACCGTCCGTAATCATGGACACCATGACCGACGATCTCTACCGCGATATCACCGACTTCGCCCACGACACGCCGTCGTGGTTCCAGCACCTGGCCGAGGTGTGGACGGAGCTCGGACTGCTGCTCTTCGGTGTGCTCTTCATCGTCGCCTGGTGGCGGGCCAGGCGCGGGGACCCGCGCGCCCTGGCGGTCGCGGTGCTCGCTCCCCTCGCCACCGCGGTGGCCTATGTGGGCAGCGAGTTGTTCAAGTCCGTGATCGACGAGGAGCGTCCCTGCCGGGCGGTGTCCGGCGCGCTGACGCCCCTCGTCGAGTGCCCGCCGCACGGCGACTGGTCCTTCCCCAGCAACCACTCGACGATCGCGGGCGCCGCCGCCATCGGCCTCGCGCTTGCCTGGCCGCGCATCGCGGCGCTGACCGTGCCGATGGCCGTGCTCATGGCCTTCTCGCGGGTCTTCGTCGGTGTGCACTACCCGCACGACGTGGTGGTGGGTCTCGTCTTCGGCGCGCTGATCGTGTTCCTGCTCGTACGGGTCGCGACGCGTCCGGTGGCACGGATCACGCTGGCGATGCGCGGGTCGTCCACCGGGGTCGTGAAGTGGTTCGCGGGCCCGGGTCCCTCCCGGGGCCGGGGCAGGGGCGCCCACGTCCCCGCTCCCGCGCCCGCACCCGCCCCGGCGGCCCAGCCGCCGGCCTACGACCCGGCCGCGTACGACCCGCCGACCATGACGATCCGCAGGGACGACACGCAGCAGCCCCGCTGATCGCCCCGCCGACGGATCGGTCCGTTCGGTCCGTTCGGTCCGTTCGATCCGTTCGGTCAGTTCAATCCGTTCGGTCAGTTCAATCCGTTCGGTCAGTTCAATCCGTTCGGTCAGTTCAATCCGTTCGATCCGTTCAGTCCGCCTCCGGGACGAGCTCCGCCTCGTACGCGACGATCGCCGCCTGAACGCGGTTCTTGACCCCGAGCCGGTCGAGGACCGCGCTCACGTACGCCTTGACCGTGCCTTCCACGAGGTGCAGGCGCGCGGCGATCTCCGGGTTGGACAGGCCCGCGCCGACCAGGCCGAGCACCTCGCGTTCGCGCGGGGTGAGGGCCTCGACGCGGGTGCGGGCGGTGGCGGCGCGGCCCATGCGCCGGGCGCCGAAGCCGTCGATGACGTGCCGGGCGACCTTGGGCGAGAGGAAGGCGGCGCCGCCCGCCACCGCCCGTACGCCCGCGATGAGTTCGTGCGGGTCGCCGGACTTCAGCAGGAAGCCGGTGGCTCCGCCGCTCAACGCCCGCGCGACGTACGCGTCCTCGGAGAACGTCGTCAGCATCGCCACCGCGGTGCCGGGCACCGTCCGCACGATCTCCTCCCCCGCGGCCAGGCCGTCCAGGAGCGGCATGCGGATGTCGAGCAGCACCACGTCGGGCCGGTGGGCCTGCGCCAGGGAGACGGCCTCGCGGCCGTCACCGGCCTCCGCGACGACCTCGATGTCCCGGCCCGCGCCGAGAATCGCCCGCACCCCCGCCCGGATCATGGCCTCGTCGTCGGCCAGCAGGACGCGGATGGCGGGGGCGGCGCCCTCCTCCGGTCGCACCTCGTTCATCGCGCACGCTCCGTCTTCTGCTCGTTGGGCCGTTCGTCGTGCCGGTCGTCGTACCGTTCGTCGTCGGTCTCGCTCGCCGTGGGGATGACGGCCTTGTCCACGAGCCGGTCCCTCTCTCCACCGTCGTCGCCGTCGAAGCAGAGCCTGAAGTGCGCGACGGCGGTGAAGAGCTCGCCGCTCGCCCGGTAGTACGCGCAGTCGGCGCCGGGCGGCGGCTCGGTCGGCGCGCGTTCGAGCGGCGGGTCGGCGACGGTCCGGTCCGGCAGGACGCGCTCGACCTCCGCGCGGGGCTCCCCGACGCGCAGGCGTGCGTAGTCGGCGGGGGTGAGGACGGAGTGCGTCCGGGTGTACGCGTACCAGGCGAAGGTGCCCCCGACGAGCAGCACTCCCGTGGCGACGGCGGCGCCGAAGGCCAGGGCGGTCCGGCGCCGGGCGTGGGCGAGGCGGGCTCCGGCGGGCGCGGGCGGCAGGGGGGCCAGACCCCGGTGCGGGAGGCGGGCGGTGACGCGGAAGCCGTGGCCGTGCGGTCCCGCTTCGAACGTGCCGCCGAGATCCGTGACGCGGGCGCGCAGGGTGCGCAGGCCGGAGCCGCCCCGGGACGGGGCCACGGGCCCGGCGCCCTCCTCGTCGGTGCGGCCGTTGGTGACGGTCACCGACGTCGCGGAGCCGTCCCGCGCGACCGTCACGGTGACGTGGGCGCCCGGCGCGTGCTTCGCGGCGTTGGTGAGGGCCTCCTGGACGACACGGTGGACGGTCCCGTCGGTCAACTCGCGGCGCGCCGGATCACCCTGCGGCTCGGGGCGGTTCCCCTCGTCCTCGTACGTGATGCGCAGCCCCGACTCCGTGGCGCGCGCGACGAGTGCCGCGACGCTCTCGCCCGCCGGGGCCAGCGGCGCTCGTTCGTCGCCCTCCTCGCGGAGCAGGCCGATGATCGCGTGCAGCCGGTCCGTGGCCTGCGAGGCGGCCGCGCGGAGGTCGGCGGCGGCCTCGCGGTGCGGCTCCGGCAGGTCGGGGGCGACCTGGAGGGCCCCTGCCCGTACGGCGATCAGGCTCAGCTCGTGCCCCAGGGAGTCGTGCATGTCCTGCGCGATGCGGGCCCGTTCGCGCAGCCGGGCCCGGTCGGCGACGATGCGCT
>NZ_LIPN01000123.1 GCF_001418325.1 Streptomyces atriruber
CTGGCGGGACGCCCGACGGTTCCGTGCCCCGGGGCCACCGGGGCCTGTGCGGCCACCCCGCACCACCTGCGCAATCCGCCGGGGCCCGGCGACGGTGCCGCGCAGCCCGCGTACCAGTGCCCCCGGCGGGCGCGTGGCCGCTGCCCCCGCCACCCAACGACGGACGCCCCCTGCAGCCCTCGCGGCACATCCTGCCGGTGCGGCCCGAGCATCCCCGTGCCCCGACGCCGCAGGCAGGTGGTGCAGGCGAGGGGGTGCGGTCCTGCCGTACATGGCCACGGCCCCCGCATCCCCCGAGGGCTCCTCCTGCCGGTGGATCCTCCGGGCCGCTCCGTGCCCGTCCGCCGCGCGGCAGGTGGTTCGGGTGAGGGGCTGGTCCGCTCGCGCGTGGCGGCTGTCCCTTGCCATGCGACGACGGGGCGCAGCCGCCGAGGGATTCGCAGCCCTCGCTGGCCCCGCATCCCCGGGGCTCCTCCAGCCGGTGGGCTCCTGGGAGGTCCCGTGCCGGTGTGTCGCGCGGCAGGTGGTTCGGGTGAGGGGCTGGTCCGCTCGCGCGTGGCGGCTGCCCCTTGCCATGCGACGATGGCCCGCAGCCGCAGCCGCAGCCGCAGCCGCAGCCGCAGCCGCAGCCGCAGCGAGCCCCGCAGCCCCTCCCGGGCCCCGCTCCTACCGGGCTCCTCCAGCCGGTGAGCCCCCGAGAGGCCTCCACCGCCAAGGGGCCCCTGGCGCCCCAGGCAGAAAGACGCCGCGCCCCGCGGCGCGATTACGCTTCGCCGGTGCAGCCCTCGACATACGGAAGTCCCGTGCCCACCGCTATCCTCAGCGCCCTCACCGCCAAGGCCCGCACCGCTGCCCACCCCCTGCCCGGTGGGCCTTGCGGCTGCGGGAGCGGGGACGCGGTGCTCGCGGACCGGTCGGACGCCACGGTCGTCCGGCACGGTGACGTCGTCGCCAAGGCGCACGCCGAGGACACCGACCCCGGGGACCTCGCGGCGCGCCTCGACGTGGCCGCCCGTCTGCCCGACGTCCTCCTTGCCCCCGCGGCCACCACCGCCACCCGCCTCCACGGCCGCCTCGTCACCTTCTGGCCGCACGGCACCCCGGTCGACCGCGACGACCCGGACTCCGCCCCCTGGGAGGCCGCCGCCACCCTGCTCGCCCGGCTCCACGCCGCCCCGCTGCCGCACCCGCTCCCGCCCATGCGGGGGCCCGCCAAGGCCGCCCGGGCCGTGGCGCGACTCAGGGCCGTGGGACCGCACTCCGCGGCGCCCGCGGTCCTCGGGGCCTGGGCGAACCTGCCGCCCTGGGCCCGCGACGAAGCCCCGGCGCCCGGCCCCCGGCACCTCTGCCACGGCGATCTCCACCTCGGCCAGCTGGTCCGCGCCCCCGAGGGGCACTGGCTGCTCATCGACGTCGATGATCTGGGCGGGGGCGATCCCGCGTGGGACCTCGCGCGCCCCGCCGCCTGGTTCGCGTGCGGCCTGCTCCCGTCGGAGGAGTGGACCCGCTTCCTGGACGCCTACCGGAGCGCCGGAGGCCCCGCGGTGCCCGCGGACGGCGCCGACCCGTGGCCGACCCTGGACGTCCCGGCCCGCGCGCTGACCGTGCAGACCGCCGCCCTGGCGATCGCCAAGGCCGTCGCCGCCGACCGTCCCTTGGACGAGGTGGAGCAGGCCCTGGTCGACGCCTGCGGCCGGATGGGCCGAGTGGACGCCCGCCCGCAGGAGTTGGGCCCGGACATCACGAAGTAGGGTGCAACGCACCGTAGCCGGGCAGTCTTCCGGCGAAGCAGTCACCATCGGCGAGGAGTTGAGCCGTCCATGCAGTGCCCCAAGTGTCACGCACCTATGCACACGTACAACCGCAATGGCGTCCAGATCGAGCAGTGCAACGGCTGCCGCGGGATATTCCTGGACTACGGCGAGCTGGAGTCCCTGACCCGTCTGGAGGCCCAGTGGGGCCAGCAGGCTCCGCCGCCGCCCGCCCCGCCGGCCCCGCAGGGCTACCCGCCGGCCCAGGCTCCCGCCTGGGGCGTCCCGCACGGCGGCCACGGCGGGCACCACGGCGGTCACGGCGGCCACTACGGCCACGACAAGCGCCACAAGAGCTTCGGGCACATGCTCTTCTCGTCCTGAGTGAACGACGAAGCCCCCGGTCGTGGAGACGACCGGGGGCTTCGTGTGGATGGTGCGCGATACTGGGATTGAACCAGTGACCTCTTCCGTGTCAGGGAAGCGCTCTCCCGCTGAGCTAATCGCGCAGGTGAACCTGCGTGTGCTGCGTACTGCGTGCGCGATACTGGGATTGAACCAGTGACCTCTTCCGTGTCAGGGAAGCGCTCTCCCGCTGAGCTAATCGCGCGGGACGACCTTCATGAAGGAACCTTCTCGAAGATCCAGTGGACGATACTGGGATTGAACCAGTGACCTCTTCCGTGTCAGGGAAGCGCTCTCCCGCTGAGCTAATCGTCCTTGGAGGTGGAGACGGGATTTGAACCCGTGTAGACGGCTTTGCAGGCCGTTGCCTCGCCTCTCGGCCACTCCACCAGGAGTGTGAGGGTTCGGGAAGATCCCCCACGTTCCTGCGAGCGGACGACCAGGTTCGAACTGGCGACCTCAACCTTGGCAAGGTTGCGCTCTACCAACTGAGCTACGTCCGCTTGTCTTTCCCGGTCCGCTTGCGCGTCCCGGCGACGTGTTGAACTCTAGCGGATTCCTGGGCCAGTACAAAAACGCGTTTGCGCAGCGTGCTGCGCTGTCCCTGGTCCAGGGCGCCGCCGACGCGCCGGTCATAGACTCGCAGCCGTGCACAACCCCCCTCTGACATCGTCTCCCGCGCTCCCTCCCATGGCGCGCTTCGGCCGTCTCGTGGCCACCGGTCTGCGCGACGTGACCAGCGACCCGGCCGCCCTAGACTCCACCGGCTTCTGGGCGGTGTCCGCGGACTTCGAGGGGGGAATGGTCTGCGCCCGCTTCGACGACGTGCGCGAGGAGACCGTGCCCGCCCCCGTCCCCGGGAGGTGGCACGGCCCGGCCCCCGAGGACTGGACGTCGTCCCTGGACCGGTCCGCGTACACGGAAGGCGTGCGGCGGGTGCGTGCGTACATAGCCGCCGGCGAGGTCTACCAGGCCAACCTCTGCCGCGTCCTGTCCGCGCCCGTCCCGGCCGACGCCGACGTGGACGCCCTGACGTCCCTCCTCGCGCGCGGGAACCCCGCTCCCTACGCCGGAACGATCCGCCTGCCGGAGCACGGCGTGGAGCTGGCCACCGCCTCTCCAGAACTCTTCCTGCGCCGCCGGGGGCGCCTCGTGGAGTCGGGCCCCATCAAGGGCACCGGCCGCACGGAGGCGGACCTCCTGGAGAAGGACTACGCGGAGAACGTCATGATCGTGGACCTCGTCCGCAACGACCTGGGGCGCGTCTGCGCGACCGGCTCCGTGACCGTCCCCGACCTCTGCGTGATCGAGAAGCACCCCGGACTCGTCCACCTCGTCTCCACCGTCGGCGGCGAGCTGCGCCCCGGCGCGGGCTGGCCGGAGCTGTTCGGCGCGGCGTTCCCGCCTGGCTCCGTGACCGGCGCCCCGAAGTCCAGCGCGCTGCGGATCATCGAGGAGCTGGAGACCGCGCCCCGCGGCCCGTACTGCGGCGGCATCGGCTGGGTGGACGCCGACCGCGGCACCGCGGAGCTCGCCGTCGGGATCCGCACCTTCTGGATCGACCGGGCCGAGGGCGTCCTGCGCTTCGGCACCGGGGCGGGCATCACCTGGGGTTCCGACCCCGAGGGGGAGTGGCGGGAGACCGAGCTGAAGGCGGCGCGGCTGCTGGCGGTAGCGTCGGGCACGTACGAAGCGAGCGGAGGAACCCCAACGTGAAGATCTGGCTCAACGGCGGGCTGCAGGACCTCGACGACGCCCGCGTCTCCGTGCTCGACCACGGGCTGACGGTGGGCGACGGCATTTTCGAGACGGTGAAGACGGTCGAGGGACGGCCCTTCGCGCTGACCCGCCACCTGACCCGGCTCGCGCAGTCGGCGCGCGGCCTCGGGCTGCCCGAGCCGGACCTGGACGCGGTCCGCCACGCCTGCGCCGCCGTCCTCGACGCCAACCCGCTGCCGCTCGGGCGGCTGCGGATCACCTACACCGGCGGCCTCTCGCCGCTCGGCTCGGACCGCGGCGACCAGGGCGCCACGCTCGTCGTGGCCCTCGGCGAGGCCAAGCGGCGCCCCGACACCACCGCGGTGATCACCGTGCCGTGGACGCGCAACGAACGGGGCGCGCTGACCGGCCTGAAGACCACCTCGTACGCGGAGAACGTCGTGGCCCTGGCCCGCGCGCAGGAACACGGCGCCTCGGAGGCACTGTTCGCGAACACCGTCGGACAGCTCTGCGAGGGCACGGGATCCAACGTCTTCGTCGTCCTCGACGGCGAGATCCACACCCCGCCGGTCGCCTCCGGGTGCCTCGCGGGCATCACGCGCGCGCTGGCCGTCGAGTGGACGGGCGCACGCGAGACCGACCTTCCCCTGGACGTCCTGGACCGCGCCGACGAGGTCTTCCTGACGTCGACGCTGCGCGACGTCCAGGGCGTGCACCGCGTCGACGGGCGTCAACTGCCCGCCGCTCCGGGCCCGGTGACCGCCAAGGTGATGCGGATCTTCGATGAGCGGGCATCGGACGACCTGGATCCGTAAGCCCGGGGAAACCCCGGTGACGGTACGGGCCCGGGGCGGGTAGAACGAGAGGGATGACCACGACCCTGCGGCCGACCGGGCCGCTTCAGCAGGGCGCCGACGGCGCCAAGGCGCGTACGTACGACGTCTGCGTCAACAGCCGTCCCGTGGGATCGATAGGCCTCGCCACGCACGAGGCGTTCGGTCCCCGTGTCTGCAGGCTCCACGACCTGCGGATCGCGGAGCCGGACCGCAGGCGCGGGCGTGGCACGGTCGCGGCGCTCGCCGCCGAGGAAGTGGCCCGCGGCTGGGGTTGTACGCGCATCGAGGCGACCGTCCCCGCCACCGCGCTGCCCGCGCTGCGCCTGGTCACCGCTCTCGGCTACGTCGAGCGGAGCCGCCGGCTGACGAAGCCGCTCACCGACCCGGTGCCTCCGTTGCCCGCGGGCACCGAGGGGCGGCCGATGACGGAGGCCGAGTGCGAGCCGTGGCTGGTGCGCGCGAAGGAGCTCTACGCGACCACCTGGACGGACCGTGGCATTCCCGAGGACGAGGCGCGCGCCAAGGCGGAGGCCGACCACGCCCGCGCCCTCCCGCGCGGCCTCGCGACGCCGGACACATGGCTGAGCGTCCTCACCCATCACGGCGTCCAGGTGGGCACGCTGTGGCTCTCCGTGCTCGACGGCGGCGCGTTCGTCTATGACGTCGTGGTCGACGCCGCGCACCGCGGGCAGGGGCACGGCCGGTCCCTGATGCACCTCGCGGAGGCGCAGGGCCGCGCGGCGGGCCAGACCCGCATCGGCCTCAACGTCCTCGCCGACAACACCCCGGCCCTGCGCCTGTACGAGTCGCTCGGCTATGAACCGGCCTCGTACTACTTCTTCAAGCCGCTTCTCTAGGGCCTGTCCGGCGGATCATGGCGCGGGTCGCGGGGTCTGGCACGCCCATCTGCCGCGTTGTCGTCGGTTGTCAACTCCCCCCTGCTCGAGACTTCGCTCGAGCAGGGGGACCCCCATCGCGTTGCCGCCCTCCTCCGCCTTGCAGCTGGACGCACCAGACCCCGCTCGCCTGCACCGCAAGGGTGGACGCCACACTTCCGCGCCCTGATCCGCCGGACAGGACCTAGCCCGCGTCCGCCGCGAGCAGCCGGTCGGCGATCTCCTCGATGCGCTCGCGCAGCCCGTCCTGGCTCTTGCCGCCGTCCAGGCGCTCGCCGCCGATGACGTACGTCGGTGTGCCGGTGACACCGATGGCCTTGCCCTCGGCCTGGTCGGCGTCGACGATCAGGATGTGCCGTCCGTCGATCAGGGCGGTGTCGAACTCCTCGGCGTCCAGGCCGAGTTCGCGGGCCGTGTCGACCAGGTGAGCCTCGCCCTTGCGGTCGAGGTCCTCGACCCCGGCGAGCACGGCCTCCACGTAAGGCCATCCCTTGCCCTGCTCGAAGGCCTCCTCGGCGGCCTGCGCGGCGGCGAAGGAGTGCTGGTGCTTCTCGAGGGGGAAGTGCCGCAGCCGCAGGTCCACGCGGTCGCCGTAGCGGGCGCGCAGGGCGCGCACGTCGTCGAGGGCGGTGCGGCAGTCGGGGCACTGCAGCTCGCACCAGACGTCGATGACGACGGGGCGGGCGGTGCGGTCGGGAGGGGAGTCGCTCATGGGCACAGTCTCCCAGCCCGCGCACCCGCCTCCCAACCGGGACGGGGCCCGCCGACCGGCACCTGCGGAGGAGGCCGGACCCCTAGATGACCCGGAAATGTCCCTGAGGTCAGCCCGGGACGTGGCTCCGCGGTGCCCACCCGGTGCAGGATGGAAGGGACGACAGCGTCTTGTCGTCGTGTCCCGACGAACGCCTGCATGCCTGGAGGACCGGATGATTGCCGAGACCGTCTGTTCCGCCGTATCCGCGGCCGGGCTGGGCATCGCCGCGGTCACGGCCTACCGCAAGCGCTTCCTCTCCGCGGCCCGCCTCGCCGCGTACTCCCTCGTTCCGATAGGCCTGGTGCTCACGGGAGTCGTCGGCTGGGCGGCCGACACGGCGTTCAGCCTCAAGGCGTGGGTCGGCTTCGGTGTGCTCGGCGTGGCTTGGCTCATGTTCCTGGGCACCCGGGCCGTCGAGCGCCGCACGGGCGGGACCCGCAAGGAGCGCAAGGCCGCGAAGGCCGCCCAGCGCGAGGCGGTGGCCCCGGCCGCCTCGGCCCCCTCGCTCGGCGGGAGCTCCCGCCCGGCCGCCGCCCGGCCCGCGGCCAAGCCGCAGTCGGCCGCGCCCGCCGAGGACTTCAGCGACATCGAGGCCATCCTGAAGAAGCACGGCATCTGAGAACCGACCGGCGGCCGGTCACCGGCTCAGCCGCACCTCCGCCAGGACGTTCACTCCGTCGACCCACGGCACGGAAGCGTTCGCGCAGCGCACGGCACGTCCCCTGTCCGGAAAGGCCGGATCGGGCAGGGCGAGGCCGACGCGGTGCGCGCCGCGCGCGCCCGCGGGCAGGACGATCTCCGCGCGCACGGTCGAGGTCGCGGGCGCCCCGTGATCGTCGTCGGTCTCCGCCCGCCCCTGCGGCTGCCAGTCGCGCCAGTCCGCACCCGTGTCGGCCGAGGCCACCGTCCGCCCCGCCGGATTCAGCAGCACCAGACGGACCGGCCGCGGATGCTTGGGCGGCGCGAACCCGCGGTTGACCACGTCGACCTCCACCGGAAGCCGCCCGCTCCGCCGGGCCGCGGCGAGGTCGTACCGCACCTCCCGCACCTCCACCCGGTAGCCGAGATGATCGCGGAGGTACTCGAACTGGCTGCGGGCCACCGCACGCCCCCGCCGGTCCTCGAAGTATCCGTCCGACACCGGAAGATGCGCCTCCACGGCCTGTGCCCCGGTGAGCCGTGCCGCCTTCCAGCCCGGCACGGTGACCGTGGCGTTGTGCACGATCGAGAGACTGTCGAAGCGGAGCGTCTGCAGCCGACGTGCCGCCGCGATGCCGTCAATGACGGTGCTCCACGCGTACGGATCGGAGCTCTGCCCCTTGTCCCACGGCATCTCGCCGTCCACCATCCGCGTCCGCCCGACGTCGAGATAGGTGGGCCAGCCGGGGTTGTCGGGCACGTAGTAGTCCCAGAGGCCCTCGCCCAGCGTCACGTAGTCGTTGTGGAACCCGACGCGGTCCAGGATCGCCCTGTTGGTGATCATGTCCCGCTTCTCGGCGTACCGGACCTGGGTGTGCAGGCCCGGTGGCAGGGCCTCGACGAGCGTCGTCGTGATGGCGGTGACGGCGTCGGGGTACGTCTCGTGCCGGTAGTAGCTGCCGTGCCACTCGCCCCAGGTGCCGAGGAAACCCGCCTGCCAGACGGCGACGACATCGCTGTTGCGCGCCACCAGTGGCGCCAGCTGTCCGATGTGACGCTGGATGTCCTGCACGGTGTAGCGCCGGTTCTCCCGCACCCCGTCGTCGTACACGAAGCGCAGGACCGCGGCGTACCCCTTGCCGCGCAACCCCCGGAAGACACTCTCGATGTTGTCGAGGGCGCTCTGCGGGATCGTCGAGGTCGCGTAGTCCCAGAGGTAGAAGTACAGCTGGGTGAGGTTCGCGCCGGGGCCGTACTCGCGCTCCAGGAGGTCGAGCGTCTTCGCGGCGTCGGGGGAGTGGTCCTGCTCGTTCGGCCAGGGGCTCGTCAGGTCGCGGGCGTTGTACGACATCTCGTAGCGGAAGCCGCGCCGTGGGCCCGGCAGCGGGGCGCGCCCGTCCGGGTCGTCGGGGCGGATGCCGCGGTGCGGGACACGGTGCCAGGAGGCCGCGCGTCCGCCGGGCCGGGCCGGGGCGGCAGCGGCGGGGGAGGCCGTCGCGGTGCCGAGCGGCGCCGCGGCGAGTGCCGCCGTGCCGAGCGTGGTCGTCAACAGCCGTCTGCGTTCCATGGTGATCGGCTCCCTCGTTCGGGTAAGGGCGGTGCCGCCGAGTCTCGCGACGGGAGGCGCCCGTGGGCCATGGACGGAACGTGCCGAACGCTGGACTTTCGCCTGTTCACGGGATCCGGCGAACTCCCGCCCCGGCCGGGCGTGTTGGTAGGCGAGCCCCCGGCGGCTGCGTCATCATCACGACGAGATGCTTGACACCACTACAGAGGGCGATGCCGCCCCGCCGGACGACGGCGGACAAGCGGCACCGGCCCAGCGACGAACTGCCGACGCAGAGCGGCAAGCCACCGACGGCGAAGCGGAGCCGCCCCTCGATCACGAGGAACGGCAGGGCTGCCTCTTCGCCCTCTCCCAGCCACCTTTGATGATCTTCCTGGCGGTGATCAGTACCTTGATCCTGGTGGCGACCCTGCACGACATGCTGCTGCTCTAGGGCAGGCTCTGGCCCGAGGCCTCCCGGCGGCGGGCGCGGTACGCGGCGACGTGCAGGCGGTTGCCGCAGGTGCGGCTGTCGCAGTAGCGGCGCGAACGATTGCGCGAGAGGTCGACGAAGGCGTGCCGGCAGTCCGGTGCCTCGCAGCGCCGCAGCCGTTCCTGCTCGCCCGCGACCACGAAGAACGCCAGAGCCATTCCGCAGTCGGCCGCCAGGTGGTCCGCGACGGACGCCCCGGGCGCGAAGTAGTGGACGTGCCAGTCGTAGCCGTCGTGGTCGGTGAGCCGGGGCGTGGTGCCGGCCGTCGCGATCAGTTCGTTGAGGATCGTGGAGGCGGTTTGCGGTTCGGGGTTCGCGAAGACCTCTCCGAAGCGGGCGCGGATGCGGTGGACGTCGGCGAGGTCACCCTCCGAGAGTGCCCCGACGTCGCTCACGTCGTGGCTTCGTACGAACTCACCGAGCGACGCCACGTTCGCGAGCCCGTCCGTGCCGTTCGTCTCCGGTGCGGTGTTCACCAGATCGACCACGGCGTCGAGAGAACACCGGGTGTCGTGGGTGATCAGCACGATTTGCTCCCTGGCCTGGGGGTCGGGCCGGTGCCTGCATCTGTTCGCCTTGTGTCGTTGTGTCGTGACTGCTTGCGCCGTCGCCCCGAGTCGGACGGCGTGGTGGTTCTCGCTGCGCCGGGGTGGCGCTCAGCTCTCGGCCAGGATGTGTGAGAGCTCGGTGTCGAGATCGAAGTGGCGGTGTTCCGTACCGGGTGGCACGGCTGCGTCCGTTCGCTTCAGGAAGGATTCCAGGGCCCGCGCCGGGGCTTCGAGCAGAGCCTCGCCCTCCGGGGAGCTCAGGGCGATGCAGACGACGCCCTGACCGTGGCTCCGGGACGGCCAGACTCGGACGTCGCCGGTACCGGTGGGCCGGTGCAGGCCCTCGGCGAGGAGGTCGCGGGCGAACACCCACTCGACGGTTTCCTCGGCTCCGGTGTGGAAGGTGGCGTGCACGGCATAGGGATCGGCCGTGTCATACCGCAGTCCTGCGGGTACAGGCAGTGAGGACTCGCTCGACACAACGAGGCGCAGGTGCAGCTCGCAGCTGACCGTGGTGTTCATAAGCGCCAGGGCCTTTCGCTCAGTGTGCGCTCGGGGATTCGCACGTCGGCGAAATCGACATGCCACCTACGGTGCCGTTGTAAACCCCTCTGAGCGTTTTGCGTGTCTTTAGGTGCCTCGTATGGCGGGTTGTCCCGTCCGCTCGTGCACCCATTCCGGTGACGGGTTTCCGTCCGGTAGGGTTTGGCCGCATGAATACGGGGAGTAACGATTCGGCCGGGGTCTCGGATCCGGCCGCCGGAGCCAAGCCCGACCAGCCGCTCGGCTCGCGGGCTCCGCAGTACATCCAGTCCCGCAGGGTGCTGCACCTGAGCTGGCAGGTGGGTGTCTTCATCGTCGGTCTCGCGGTCGTCGTCGCGGGCATCATCATGCTGCCGCTGCCAGGTCCCGGCTGGCTGGTGATCTTCGGTGGAATGGCGATCTGGGCGACCGAGTTCGTCTGGGCCCAGTTGGTGCTCCGCTGGACGAAACGCAAGGTCACCGAGGCTGCGCAGCGTGCGCTCGACCCCAAGGTGCGCCGCCGCAACATCATCCTGACGACGATCGGTCTGGTCATCGTCGCGGTGCTCGTCGGCATCTACGTGTGGAAGTTCGGCATCACCATGCCCTGGAAGATCAAGGAGTGATCCCCGGGTGACTCCGAGGCGGTCGGGAGCACCCGCTGACATGCGGTAATGTTCTTCCTGCGCCCGGGGCGATTAGCTCAGTGGGAGAGCGCTTCGTTCACACCGAAGAGGTCACTGGTTCGAACCCAGTATCGCCCACCCCGGATTACGGCCCGGAGGCTTTTAAGCCTCCGGGCCGTTCTCGTATTCCCATGTTCCCGTGTTCCCGTGCCTTCTAAGGGAATTGACGGCTCCACATGTTCCGCGGCGTCAGGGAATCAGTGCATTCGGTTGAGTGCATTCCGGAACCGGCGTGCATCGCGCAGGCGTTGCTCGTACGTGGCACCGACGGCGAGCAGCAACAGACCCGCGAGCGCCGGCGGCAGCCAGCGGGGCAACGCGTCCACGACCTGCACGATGTACGGGGCAAGTTCGTGCAGCGCGTCGAGGGCGAGGACCGTGCCGCCCAGGGCGAGCGGGGCGCGCAGCCGGTGGTGGGCGCCCGCCAGCGTCAGGGCGAGGGCCGCCGTGCCGAGCAGCAGCGGACGCTGCCAGTACGGATCGCTCCAGGCGGCGGCGAGACTCGGCAGCAGCGTCACCGCGAGGCCCGGACCGTAGGCCGTCCAGGAGGAGGCCGCCGGGTCGCGGCGCCGCCGCAGCAGACCGACGAGCAGCGCGGGGACGGTCACCGGCAGGGTGTACGCCTCCGGGGCCGACACCTCCCACGCCGCGAGGCGGACCCAGCTCGCCAGGACGAACAGCGCCCCGGCCGCGTACCCGACGGCGTGCCGGTCCGCACGCAGTGCGGTGCCGGACGCGATCACCCCGCAGAGCGAAAGGACCAGCGCCAGCACGGGAGCGTCACCCGCCGCGAGAACCACCGCCACGGCTCCGGAAGCGGCCGCCATGATCTCCACGGGCGGCATCAGGGGATGCTGCCCGAGACGGGCCGCGGCGGCCGCGGCAAGGGCCGGGACCACGAGCACGAGCAGCCCGATGTGCTCGGGGGCCAGCCCCCACGCGGCGCCCGAGGCGCAGACCAGCGCGGTGGCGTGGGCCAGGGAGGCGCAGGCGGCGAGCGCCGCCGTGCCGGGAGCGGGCGCCGTGCCCCGCGCCAGGCGCACACAGGCCCCGAGGTGGAGTGCCGTCAGCACGCCGAGCGTGGCGAGGGTGGCCGTCGTGGTGGCCAGCGAGAGGAACGCGACGCTCGCCGAGGACACCAGCGCCAGGACCGACGCGGTCACGGCCGGTGCGGCGGACACGGCCCGCGACGCGACGGCGAGGAGGACTGCCGTCGCCAGCAACTGCGCGGACACCCCGGCCGCGTACGGCAGCCGGAGCGCCGCAGGCAGGGCGACGGCCGCGGACCAGAGGAGCACCGGAGCGCCGTACCGGGCCGCCCGCCGCGCCGAGTCGCCCAGCGGCCCGGCCGCCACGACGAGAACGAGGGCGACGGCCGCGAGCACCGCCGGAGCCAGGAGCGGATGCGCAAGAGGCAGTTCGAGCAGCAGGGCGTCCCGCGCGTCGGAGGGCGCACCCGACCAGACGCGGGTCGCCCAGCCGAAAGGACCGAGCAGAGCGACCGCGGCGACCGGCAGCGCCCACAGCACCGCGAGCCCCTGCACCACGGCCGACGCCGCGAGGACCCCGCGCCGCAGCGCCCCGGGCAGCGCCGTGCGGACGACGGCCAGCAACGCCATGCCGCACACGAGATGGGCAGGCACCGTCCACGTCGCGGGCAGCACGGTCCGCAGCACGCCGCCCGACGCGGCCACCACGAGCAGACCGGCGGCGCACGCCGCGCCGCTCGTCACCTCGGCACCCTTCGCCCACCAGGCCGCGCCCAGCGCGATCCCAGCGGCGAACAGCAGCAGCGCGCCCGCGCGAGCCGCCCCGCCCGGATCCGAGGCCTGCGCGGAGAGCCACCCGGCGCTCGCCGCACCCCACAGCCCCAGCACGCAGGCCCCGACCGTCGCGACGACCCGCACCGAACGGACCCCCGCCCACAGCGCGAGCGCGGTGTCGAAGGCCGCCGTCACGAGCAGCGCCGCCGTCATCGTGTGCTCACCGGCGTGCGCGGCGCCCGCCCACAGCACCAGCGGGAGTTGGGCCGTCGCGACCGCCGTCGGCAGCGGCAGCCGCAGCTCACGGAGCAGCAGGCCGTACCCCGCCCAGAGAGCGGCGAGGACCGTCGAGGCGGCGGCCGCGTAACCGAAGGCGTCCACGTCCGGGAGCGACAGATGGCGCAGCGCGTACGTGTCGAGGACGGTCAGCGCCAGGCCGAGGCCCGCCACCGCCTCCGCCGTCGAGCGCAGCGAGCGGCGCAGCAGGACCGCGGGCACACCGAGCGCCGCCAGCGTCACCGCACCGAGGACCGCGCTGCGGCCGCCGATGCCCAAGTGGCCCCAGCTCACCACCGTGAAGGCGATCGCCGCGACGGTCAGGAGCACCCCGCCCAGCGTCAGCAGGACGTTCTGCGCGCTCGGCGGCGCGGCTTCAGGGGCGGGCGGCCCGGCCGGACGAGGGGGCGGCCCGGCCGGGCCCGCCGCGCGCAGGACACCGAGCAGCCAGGCCCGGCGCTGCAGCAACTGCGTCCTGCGCGCCTCCAATTGGCGCAACTCCCAGTCGAGGATGCGGAGCTCCTCGGCAGGGGGCGGAATGTTCGTCATGTCAGTGGAGTGTGGTCCGCGGCACACCGCACGGCATCGGTGCGGATACTCAGGACGTACTCAGATCCGGTACGGATCCCGGTGATTGCGGCAGACTGCCGCCCATGGACTGGTGCCACTACCGCTTCCGCAGCGTCTGGGAGCTGCCCGCAGGGCCCGCCGACGTCTTCGCCGCCCTGGAGCGGGCCGAGGACTATCCGCTGTGGTGGCCGCAGGTGCGCGAGGTGAACCCGGTCGACGACCGCAGCGGCGTCGTCCGCTTCCGGTCCTTCCTGCCGTACGACCTGGTCGTCACCGCACGCGAGCGGCGCAACGACCCCGTGGCGGGGGTCCTGGAGATCGGCATGACAGGGGACCTGGACGGCTGGGCGCGCTGGACCGTCACGGCCCTGCCCGCGGGGACGCGGGCCCGCTACGACCAGGAAGTCGACGTCCGCAGACCTCTGATGCGACGCCTCGCCGTCCCCGGACGCCCGCTGTTCCGGCTCAACCACGCCCTGATGATGCGCGCCGGTCGGCGCGGCCTCACGGCCCGGCTGGCAGCGGTTTGAAGGAAGGGCGCCCGGACCTGTATTGTTCAGTCCGTTCCCGGGCGATTAGCTCAGTGGGAGAGCGCTTCGTTCACACCGAAGAGGTCACTGGTTCGAACCCAGTATCGCCCACCCGGAGAATGCCGGTCCGTCAGCAGGCGGACCGGTTTTTTCTTGCCCGTTACCGTTCCCGTGTCCGTTCCTGTGCCCGTGCTCAGGCCGCCGCCGGGAGATCGGGACGCAGCGGCCACGCCGGGTCCACGGTCTCCGGAGAGCCGCTCTTCGCGAACCACGCCTGCAGGCCACGCGCCTGAGCCGCATGCCAGACCGCCTGCAACGTGTGCAGCTCGGCCGGCGAGAGACGCTCCAGACGCCCCGCGAAACGCCGCCCCACCGCACGCACCACATCGAGCGCGGCCTGCGCGTCCGCCGCCGCGTCATGGGCCTCGGCCAGCTCCACCTCGTAATGCGCACACAGGTCCGTGAGCGTCCGGCGCCCCTTGCGGTAGCGGTCCAGGTGCTTGTCCAGGACCCGCGGGTCGATCACGCACAGCGAAGAGCCCTCCGTGTAGCGACTCAGCGACGAGGCGCGGTGCCTGCGCAACTCCCGGTCCAGAATGGTCAGATCGAACGGCGCGTTCATCACCACGATCGGCCGGCCCGCCGCTCCCTGCTCGGCCAGATCGCGCGCTATCTCCTCCATCACCGGCGCGGGCCAGCGGCCCGTGCGCTGCAGATGATCCTCCGTCAGTCCGTGCACCGCGGTGGCGGCCGCGGGCACGGGTACGCCCGGATTCACCAGCCATCGAGTGATGCGCGGCCGGGTTCCCGCGCCCTGCTGGACGACGACGGCGGCCGACACGATCCGGTCGGTCTCGACGTCGACGCCCGTGGTCTCCGTGTCGAATGCGGCCAAGGGGCCCTCGTACCAGCACGTCATAGTGACGCAACTCCTCGTTCGGTCCCGGCAGATGACGTTCGGTCCCCTGCCCACGCTGGTGATACCCGGGCCGTTTGCGCTGTACGCGGCCCGGAGACAACAGAGGTACGGGGCTTCGGAAATGACGGTCCGGGTACCCAACCACCGGGTTCGGAAGGCTAGTTGACCATGGCGCTCGCGCAGCCCGATCAGGGTGGGCTGCTGCCCGAGCGGATCGCACCGCCGCGCGGCACACTCGCCACCACCGCCTGCATGGAGACGCTTCAGGTGGGCTATCTGCACGCCGTCGCGGCGGCCGCGGGTTGCTCGCTCTCCCAGCCCTTTCCGGACAACGGCATCGACTGGCACGTCAGCCACAGCACCCCCGGGCACACGGTCGACGACGAGGTCACCATCAAGGTCCAGCTCAAGTGCACGTACCAGATACCGCCGAACCCGGCGGGCCCCGCCTTCTCCTTCACGCTCGACAACGCGCACCTGGAGAAGCTCGCCCGCAGCCCGGTCTCGGTCCACAAGATCCTGGTCGTGATGATCGTGCCCCGGTCCCAGGACGACTGGCTGAGCGCCGGGCACGACCGGCTCGACCTGCGGCACTGCTGCTACTGGACCAATCTCGCCGGGCACCCCGTGACCGGCCGGCGCAGGACCACCGTGCGCGTCCCGACCTCGCGGATCTTCGACGACCGCGCCCTCTGCGAGATCATGACGCGCGTCGGGACGGGAGGGAGACCCTGATGCACCGCCCCTTCGACCACGACGAGCCGATGCCACCCGTCCGCCCGCACCCGATCCCGGCCCCGGGCCGATGGACGGAGCCGCCCGAACCCGCCCTGGTCGACCCCTCCGTGCTCGGCGCGCTCCTCGCCCGGCACGGCTGGCGGCGGCGCGGCGGAGCCCCCGGCCGCTACGCACGGTGGACGCCCCCGGACCCCGGCGGCGCCGGCACCAGCCTGCTCGTGCCCGAGAGCCGGGCCTTCCCGGACTGCGAGGACCTCATCGCCGAGGTCCTCATCGCGCTGTCCCGCAGCGCCTCGCCCGCCGCGCGCGACGTACTCGTCGGGCTCGCCGTGCCCAGCGACGAGATCCACTGGTGGCGCGACGTGCCGACGGGGCCCGCGGACACCGCGACCTGGCCCGCGGAGGAACAGCTGCGCTCCGCCGCACGGCAGACGCTGCTCGCCGGCGCGCTCGCCGCGCGCGGCCGCGCCGGGTACTACGGCGCGCGGCATCGCGGGCCCGCCGCCGCATCCCTGGAGAACGTGCTCGTGGGCCCCGCCACGGGCGGGCGGCGGCTCACCGCCTTCGTCCCCGTCATGACCGGGCGCCCCCTCGCGGTCCGGCTCCATCAGGCGCTGTGCGCGGCCCGGGAGGCCGTGGACTACCAGCGTGCCACCGGTGGCATGGACGCCTTCGACAGCGCGGTCGAGGCGGGCGTCAGCCACGAGCTGACCGAGGCGCTCGTCGCGATGGTGCGCGGCACGGAAGGGGCGCGCGTCGCGGTGGAGTGGGCGCCGGGCGCGGGGGTGCCCGAGGGGTGCGCGGCCCACGCCGGGCCCGTCGAGTTCTCGCCCGGCGACCTGCCGGTGCTGCGCGAGGCGGGCGCCCGGTACCTCCGCGATGAGCCGTCGGTGCCGGTGCGGGTCACCGGGGCCGTGGTGCGGATGCGGCGGGCGGCGCTCCACGAGGACGGCACCGTGCGGATCCGGGTGATCGCGGGCGCCGACGTCCCGCACATCCGGATGACGCTGGACGAGGAGTCGTACCGCATCGCGGGCCACGCCCACCTGGTCGGGCTGCCGATCAGGGTGCACGGGCAGCTGGAGAGCCGGGGCGGCTTCCGCAGGCTCACCGGGGCGACGGGGGTGGTGCCCGTGCAGGTGGACGAGGCGGAGCGCGACCGGCTCATGAAGTCGCTCCAGGAGAACCTCGACTTCTTCGAGGAGGCGTGCAGCGCGGACTGAAGGGCCTGGAGGAGGTTGGAGGGGGGTCGCAAGGGGCGCGGAGAGATCCGTTTCGCGGCCCGGCCCCGCGGCTCGGTACGATTCCCCTTGCGTACGCGTGACAGAGAGCGGCGCGCCCCCCCTTCAGGTAGGAGAGACCGGTGTCAGACGTCCGTGTGATCATCCAACGCGATTCCGAGCGGGAAGAGCGCGTGGTGACGACGGGCACTACGGCCGCCGAGCTCTTCACCGGGGAGCGCACCATCGTCGCCGTGCGCGTGGCCGGCGAGCTGAAGGACCTCGCGTACGTGCCCGCGGAGGGCGACGAGGTCGAGCCCGTCGAGATCTCCTCCGAGGACGGCCTGAGCATCCTGCGCCACTCGACCGCGCACGTCATGGCGCAGGCCGTGCAGGAGCTCTTCCCCGACGCCAAGCTCGGCATCGGCCCGCCCATCCGGGACGGCTTCTACTACGACTTCGACGTCAAGGAGCCCTTCACCCCCGAGGACCTCAAGCGCATCGAGAAGAAGATGCAGGAGATCCAGAAGCGCGGGCAGAAGTTCTCGCGGCGCGTCACCACCGACGACGACGCCCGCGTCGAGCTCGCCGATGAGCCGTACAAGCTGGAGCTCATCGGCCTCAAGGGCAACGCCGCACAGGCCGCCGACGGCGCCGACGCCGAGGTGGGCGCCGGCGAGCTGACGATCTACGACAACCTCGACGCGAAGACCGGCGAGCTGTGCTGGAAGGACCTCTGCCGAGGCCCGCACCTGCCCTCCACCCGCGTCATCCCCGCGTTCAAGCTGATGCGCTCCGCCGCCGCCTACTGGCGCGGCAGCGAGAAGAACCCGCAGCTCCAGCGCATCTACGGCACCGCATGGCCGTCCAAGGACGAGCTGAAGGCGCACCTGGAGTTCCTCGCCGAGGCCGAGAAGCGCGACCACCGCAAGCTCGGCTCCGAGCTCGACCTCTTCTCCTTCCCGGAGGAGCTCGGCCCGGGCCTCGCGGTCTTCCACCCCAAGGGCGGTGTGATCCGCAAGGTCATGGAGGACTACTCGCGGCGCCGCCACGAGGTCTCCGGGTACGAGTTCGTGAACACCCCGCACATCTCGAAGGAGAAGCTCTTCGAGATCTCGGGCCACCTGCCGCACTACGCCGAGGGCATGTTCCCGCCCATCGAGTTCGACGAGCAGAACTACCGCCTCAAGGCGATGAACTGCCCGATGCACAACCTGATCTTCAAGTCGCGCGGACGTTCCTACCGCGAGCTGCCGCTGCGCCTCTTCGAGTTCGGCACCGTGTACCGGTACGAGAAGTCGGGCGTCGTGCACGGCCTGACCCGCTCGCGCGGCTTCACGCAGGACGACTCGCACATCTACTGCACCAAGGAGCAGATGCCGCAGGAGCTCGACACGCTCCTGACCTTCGTGCTCGACCTGCTGCGCGACTACGGCCTGACCGAGTTCGAGCTCGAGCTGTCCACCCGCGACGACTCCGACAAGTTCATCGGCACGGCCGAGGACTGGGAGGAGGCCACCGAGGCGCTGCGGCTCGCCGCCGAGAAGCAGAACCTCCCCTTGGTGCCGGACCCGGGCGGCGCCGCGTACTACGGGCCGAAGATCTCCGTGCAGGCCAAGGACGCCATTGGCCGGTCCTGGCAGATGTCGACCATCCAGGTCGACTTCAACCAGCCCAAGCGGTTCAACCTGGAGTACACGTCGGCGGACGGCTCGCGCCAGCAGCCCGTCATGATTCACCGTGCCCTGTTCGGTTCGATCGAGCGGTTCTTCGGGGTGCTCCTGGAGCACTACGCGGGCGCGTTCCCGGCCTGGCTCGCGCCGGTGCAGGCCGTCGGCATCCCGATCGGCGACGGCCACGTCTCGTACCTGCAGGAGTTCGCCGAGAAGGCGCGCGCCCAGGGGCTCCGGGTCGAGGTGGACGCGTCGTCCGACCGCATGCAGAAGAAGATCCGCAACCAGCAGAAGGCCAAGGTGCCCTTCATGGTCATCGCGGGCGACGAGGACATGAACAACGGTTCCGTGTCCTTCCGCTACCGCGACGGCTCGCAGGAGAACGGCATTCCCGTCGACGAGGCCATCGCGAAGATCGCCAAGGCGGTCGAGGACCGCGTCCAGGTCTGACGCGCCGACGCTTAGGTTTCAGGAGGCCCCCGGGGAATCGCTTCCCGGGGGCCTTCCGTCGTCCTGTCCGCCGTTCCGCTCGCGGGTCGGGGCGTCGCCCTCGCGCGCGAAGACCTGCAGCAGCCACGACGAGAACGACCCTGTCACCGCGCCGAGCAGCGCGAGACCGCAGCCCATCAGGCCGACCGCGACAAGCCGCCCGACGGGTGTCACGGGCGCCACGTCCCCGTACCCCACCGTGGCCAGCGTCGCGCAGGTCCACCACACCGCGTCCCCGAAGCTACGGATCGTCGCGCCCGGTGCCCCGTGTTCCTGGTGGTAGACGGCGAGCGCCCCCGCGAAGCCGAGGAGCAGCACGGACAGGCCCGAGTAGAGCGCCACGCGCGCGTGCAGCGCGAGACGCGGCCGTGCGTGCCTGCGCTGGATCGTCTCGTAGGTGCGCACGAAGCGCAGGGGCCGCAGCAGTGGCAGGAGCAGGATGACCGTATCCAGCCAGTGCTTTCGGACGAAGCCGAGGCGACGCCCGCTCAGCCGCCACCGCACCGCGTAGTCCACGGCGAACACCGCCCAGGCCGCGAGGGCCACCGCCAGGCACACGTGGCGCCAGGGCGCGGGCAGTCCGTGGGCGAGCACCCGCACCGCGTAAGCGGCCAGGAACAGCATCGATGCCACGGCCAGTGGGACCTCCGCGCGGTTCTCCCAGCGTGCCTTCCTGCTCCCGTCGATCCGGCTCTCATCGATCATCGGCCAAGCCTCCCCTCGGGTCCGCGCGCATCAGCCCCGCCGACACGCTCCGAATGGACGAAGTCATATGCTGCACCCCATGACGAGTGAGCCGGAGCAGCAGATCGGAGTCGGGTCGCAGGACGCGTTCCAGCGCCTGTGGACGCCCCACCGGATGGCATACATCCAGGGCGAGAACAAGCCCACGGGCCCAGGGGCCGACGACGGCTGTCCCTTCTGCTCGATCCCGGCCAAGTCCGACGAGGACGGACTTGTCATCGCGCGCGGCGAGCAGGTGTACGCGGTCCTCAACCTCTACCCGTACAACGGCGGCCACCTGATGGTCGTGCCCTACCGGCACGTCGCCGACTACACGGAGCTGACGGGTCCCGAGACGGCCGAGCTCGGTGAGCTCACCAAGCAGGCGATGCAGGCGCTGCGCACCGCGTCCGGCGCGCACGGCTTCAACATCGGCATGAACCAGGGGACCGTGGCGGGCGCGGGCATCGCCGCGCATCTGCACCAGCACATCGTCCCGCGCTGGGGCGGCGACACGAACTTCATGCCGGTGGTCGGGCACACCAAGGTGCTGCCGCAGCTGCTCGCCGACACCCGCAAGATGCTCGCGGACGCCTGGCCCACGTCGGCGGGCTAGCCGCGAGCCCCTTGCATATCGTCAACCCCCCTGTGTGATGAGGGGGGTTGGAGGGGACAACCCCACCTGCCACTCTGCCCTCAGGGAGAGCTCGGCAGGGGAGGGGTCATGTCCGTCGGTGCGGCTCAGGTGGTCGACCCGGAGTGGGTGGAGTTCGGGCGGCAGCTGCGTTTTCACCGTCGGCGGGCCGGACTCACACAGCTGCAGCTCGGCAGGCGGGTGGGCTACCACCACAGCTTCATCAGCAGGCTCGAGAGCGGGCTGCGGGAACCGCCCTTCGACCTGGTGAACCGGCTCGACGCCGTCCTGGACACCGGCGGTCGGCTCGCCGCCGTCGTCGCCTCGCCGCCCCCGTCGCCGCGCGCGCCCGGCCTCTTCCTGGCGGCGCCCACGCTGTTCTCCCCGATCCCCGGCGCGGACACCCCCGGCGACGAGGCCCTCCTGACCGCGCAGCCGTGGCCGACGACGCTGCCCGTAGAGGGGCTGGCCTGCCCGCTGCACGGCAGGGTGGGCTGCGCGACGCCCGACCGGAGCTCGGTGACGGACCTGCTGAACGGGCTGACCGGACCGTACGACCGCGACGGCGACGTGGTCGGCGCGGAGGTGGAGCTGCTGCACGGTCTGACCGCCGTGCTGGCCTGTCTGATCCGCGAAGCGTTCGTCCACGTCAGCGACGCGTGTGCGGCCACCGTGGAACGAGTGCTGCGCGGTGTGGCCCGTTGGGCCCAGGCGGTCGACTCCGCGGGCCGGCTGCCGTACGGCCAGTTGCGGCTCGCCGCCCAGTACGCCCAGATCGCCGGACGGCTGCGGATGGAGCGAGGGCAGAGCGCCGTCGCCATGGCCTGGTTCGGGCACGGCCTGCGGTGGGCGGACGCAGCCCAGGACGCCGAGGCCCGGGCGACTCTGCTCAGCGACATGTCCACCCTGGTCCGGCTCGACGGGGACGCCGATTCGATGCTCGTGTACGCGGAGGCCATCGGGGCGGTGGACGCCAGGCGGCGCTGGATGACGACCTCGGCCGACCTGTACCAGGCGCGTGCGTACGCGCTGCGCCACGACGCCGCCGCCTGCCGACGGCACATCTCCATGGCGCGGCGCAGGTTCGCCAGGCTGGATGACCGGGACCGGCTCGAAGCGCCCTGGTTCGCGGGCGCGGAGGGCGTGCTGCGGCTGGAGTCGGCGATCGGCGGGGCGCTGCGCGACCTCGCGGTGGTGACGGAGGACCGCGCGGTGGCCCGGCGCGCGATCGAGGCCACCGCCCGGTCGCATGCGCTGCTGCCGCCCGTGATGCGCTCCGCGCGTCTGCTGCTCACCTTGCGTCTCGCGGACAGCTGGGCGTGTGCCGGTGATCCCGTCGCGGCGGTCACGCTGGCGGGGCCGGTCCTGGAAGAGGCCGTGTGCGCACGCGAGTTGATGATCACCGCGGAGTTGCGCGGGCTGCACCGGCGGCTCGTCGGGCGGTGGGGCGATCTGCCGGAGGTGCGGGAGTACCGGGAGCGGCTGCGGGCCGTGTCGGAGTGAGGCGGTGCGCTCGTGCCGCGCTTGCCAGTTCTTGACGGGGTGTGCCGGGCGCCGGGATTCCATTGACCGGGGGCCGGGCCGGTGTGAGGGTTCCGCCAGCCATGAGGATGTCATGTCACCGCCAGTCCGGAATCGGAGCAACGGGTACGACTGCACGGCCTGACGCACACGTGCTCCCCCTGGCCCAACGGAGCCTCAACACCTCTCACAAGGAGCCGTGATGCTCAGAAGACCCACCGCGGCCGGGATAACCCTGGTCATGGTTCTCGCGGGGCTGACGGTGCCGGCGTCGCTCGCCGCGGCGGCGCAGGCCGCACCGTCCGCAGGCAAGCCGGACCCCCTCGCCAAGGCCGTCGCCGCCGCCGACAAGGCGGTGCGCAGCGGCCTCGACTCGCTGGCCAAGGGGCCCGAGGAACAGTACGACCGGCACCAGGTCACCCCGTGGACCAAGGGCCTCTACTCGGTCGCGTACGAGCGCACCTACCGCGGATTGCCGGTGGTGGGCGGGGACGCGGTGGTCCTCGCCGACGGCAAGGGAAAGGTCCGGTCCGTCCAGTCCGCGTCCGACGCGAGGATCTCGGTCACCACCAAGGCGGAGGTGACGGCCGCCCAGGCGGTCAGGACGAGCCGTACGAAGCTGGCGTCGGTCAAGAAGGTCGACTCCAAGCGCCTGGTGATCCGGGTGAAGAAGGACGTGTCCACGCTCGCGTGGGAGACCCGGCTGACCGGCAAGACCAAAGCGGGTGACCCCAGCAAGCTGCACGTCTTCGTCAACGCGCTCACCGGCAAGGTCGTCGACACCTACGACGACGTGCGCTCGGGCAGCGGCCACAGCAAGTGGAACGGCCCCGACCCGCTGACCATCGACACCTCCCGGTCCGGCAGCAACTACGTGCTGCGCGACACCACCCGCCCCGGTCTGCAGTGTTCGAGCTACCAGGGCAGTGTGTTCAGCAAGGCGACCGACGACTGGGGGACCGGCAACCCCACCAGCCGGGAGACCGGCTGCGTCGACGTGATGTTCGCCGCGCAGAAGCAGTCGAACATGCTCAAGGAGTGGTTCGGGCGCAACGGTCACAACGGCAACGGCGGCAGCTGGCCGGTGAGCGTCGGGCTCAACGAGCTCAACGCCTACTGGGACGGCTCCGCAGTCACCATCGGCCACAACAGCGCCAATGAGTGGATCGCCGGAGTGGACGTCGTCGCCCACGAGTTCGGCCACGGCCTGGACTCCAACACGCCCGGCGGCGCGAACCACGAGAGCGGCCTGGGCGAGGCGACCGGCGACATCATGGGCGCCCTGACCGAGGCGTACATCAATCAGCCCGCCCCCTACGACACCCCCGACTACACCGTCGGGGAAATGATCAACCTGCAGGGGCGCGGCCCGATCCGGAACATGTACGACCCGAGCCGGGTCAACAACGACCCCAACTGCTACTCCGCCTCGATCCCCAACACGGAGGAGCACAAGGCGGCCGGGCCCATGAACCACTGGTTCTATCTGCTGGCCGAGGGGTCCAACCCCGGTGGTGGCAAGCCCTCCAGCCCCACCTGCAACAACCAGCAGGTGACCGGCGTGGGCAACAAGAACGCCGGAAAGATCTTCTACGGCGCCATGCTGCTCAAGACCAGCGGCATGACGTACAAGCGCTACCGCTCCGCCACGCTCACCTCGGCGAAGAACCTGGACGCGAGCTGCGACCTCTTCAACGCGACCAAGGCGGCGTGGGACGCCATCAGCATCCCGGCCCAGAGCGGTGACCCGACCTGCTCCGGGCAGCAGAACGACTTCTCCCTCGGACTCAGCCCGGCCTCGGGGAAGGTCGAGCCGGGTGCCTCGACCTCCGGCACGGTCAACACCACGACCGTGACCGGCAGCGCCCAGCAGATCTCGCTGACCGCCTCGGGCGCGCCGACCGGTGTGAACGTCTCGTTCGACCCGGGGACCGTCACCTCCGGCTCCAACGCCACCATGAAGATCACCACTGCGGCGTCCACCACGCCCGGCACCTATCCGATCACCGTCACGGGCACCGCGGGCACCAAGACCCACACCGCCCAGTACACGCTGACCGTGGGCGGTGGCGGCAACCCGACGCTCCCGCCGGACATCGACGTGGAGAAGGTGCGGGCGCACCTGACGCAGTTCAACACCATCGCCTCGCAGAACGGCGGCAACCGCCGGTCCACCGGCGCCGGTTACCGGGCCTCCCTCGCGTACGTCAAGGGCAAGCTGGAGGCCGCCGGGTACCAGGTCACCGAGCAGACCTGCGCCTCCGGCTGCTCCGCCGGTGCGGGCAACAACCTGATCGCCGAGTGGCCGCAGGGTGACGCCAACAACGTGTACATGTTCGGCGCGCACCTCGACGGCGTGGCCGCGGGACCCGGAATCAACGACAACGGCTCCGGATCCGCCGCGATCCTGGAGGCCGCGCTGACCCTGGCACAGAACAACCCCACCATGAAGAACCGCGTCCGTTTCGCCTGGTGGACCGACGAGGAGCAGGGCCTGAACGGCTCCGACTACTACGCCGGATCGCTCTCGGGCACGGAACGCGCCAAGATCAAGGCGTACTACAACTTCGACATGATCGGATCGAGCAACGCCGGGTACTTCATCAACAACCTGACCTCGTCGGCCTCGGTTCCGCTGCGGGACTACTGGACGTCCCTCAACCTCGCACCCCAGGAGAACGTCGAGGGACAGGGGCGGTCGGACGACGCCTCCTTCCAGCGCGTCGGCATCCCGACCTCCGGATACGCCACCGGTGCGTCGGCCACGAAGTCCGCGGCCGAGGCCGCGAAGTGGGGCGGCACCGCGGGCCGTTCGTACGACTCGTGCTACCACTCCGCCTGTGACACCACCGCCAACGTCAGCGCCACCTCGCTGGACCGCAGCACGGACGGGGTCGCGTACGCGCTCTGGAAGACGGCGGTCGGCGACAAGCCCGCTCCGACGGACGACTTCTCCCTCTCCGCCGACCCGGCCTCGGGCACGGTCGAGCGCGGTTCCTCCGCGAAGGTCACCCTCGCCACCGCGACGACCAGTGGGTCGGCGCAGAAGGTGGGGCTCTCGGCCTCGGGGGCCCCGGCAGGGGTGAGCGTCTCCATCAGTCCGCAGTCGGTGCTCTCGGGCGAGTCCGCGACGGCAACCGTCGACGTCGCGGCGGGCGCGACTCCCGGCACCTACACGCTGACCTTCACCGGCAGCGGAGAGGTCAGCCACACCACCACCTACACCCTCACGGTGCCCGGTGGCGGCGGAGAGACCACCTGGCAGCTGGGTGCCACCTATGCGGCGGGTGACGTCGTGACCTACAACGGCGTCCGCTACCGCTGCATCCAGGGCCACACGGCCTATCCGGGCTGGGAGCCGCCGAACGTCCCCGCCCTGTGGGGTGCCATCTGATCGTCGGCCTGTGCCGGTAGCCCCCGCAGGGGCTACCGGCGATGGACCAGGGGGCGGTGGGTTGCGTGAGGCTCGCCGCCCCCTGCCTCATGCGTCGTACACATCCGCCTTCCTCGGCATCGGGTCCTGGATCGCCCCGCTGAGGAAGCCGGAACGGGCGCCGAACTTCTCCGTGTTCACGCCGTTCTCTTCGAGGACCTTGATCGCGGCCGAGTGCACCACGCGCAGCACCGGAGTGGCGGCGCGCAGCGCGTCGTCCGCCATGAAGCGGTGCCGCCACGGCTTGTCGGCCCAGGCGTGCCGCAGGCCGAACGGCTCGGGCAGGACCAGCTTGCCGCCGAGGTGGTCCAGGATCGGCGGGTACCACGTGAAGGGGGCGCGGACCGCGAGGCGCACGACCTCGTCCGCGTCGATCAGCGGCAGGTTGCGGGTAGTGGTCTCCCAGAACCTGATCGGCTTGGCGACTGTCTTCGTCTTGGGCGAGGGCTTCGTGGTGAACAGCGGGTGCACGGGGCCGAGGGCATGGCCGGTGACCTCGATGCGGAGCGTCTCGTGCAGCACGGTCACCGTGATCAGCATCGTGATGACCAACTGGCCGTCCCAGAGCGTGAACTGCACGCCCAGGTAGTGGCGGTTGCCGCTGCCGAACTGCTGCTCGTTGCAGATGCGCTGTATCTCGTGGCCGCGGATCTGGAAGGCCTCGACGTCCGTGCCGGTGGGGCGGGACACCGACTTGGCGTTCTCCCCGATGGGCGAGACGATCCAGTGGTTTATGTCGGGGGCGGGGAAGCCGCCGGTGTGCAGCGGGCCGCGCTCCAGCATGCGCAGCTGGTCGTGCACCGCCCGTATGACGTCCCAGCTGCGGAAGGGGTGGATCTCCTTGCCGTCCTCGGCCGGCACCAGCTCCTCGGCCAGCTGCCAGCTGCCCCAGCGCGTGCCCATGCCCAATATGCCCTTGGGACCGGCGTAGAACACGGAGTTGCTCTGCTGCTCGGCGGAGAGCCTGGCGAGGCCCTGGCGCAGCCGCTCGGCGGCCGTCTCGCCGGGGCTGCCGGGGACCGCCTCGGGGATCTTGGCGCCGATGCCGCCGCCCGCGAGCAGGCTCGACCAGCGCTCGCGCAAGTCCCTGGCGGTGCGCTCGGCGATCTGCTTCGCCCAGAACCAGCCCACCACGGGCAGCACGATCGCCGCGCGCAGATACCAGGCCCAGAAGCCGCCGAAGGGCAGCTTGAGCAGGGCGACCGCGGCCAGGACGCCCATGGCGATCAGCACGGCCGTCGCGAGCGCTCCCGCGCGCTTGTCCTCGCTCTTGGCGACCTGCCGCCGGATGGTGAAGACGAGGAGCCAGACGATCAGACCCGGCAGGAAGAGCACACCGCACAGCACCGTCACGGCGGTCAGCCAGCTGTCGCGCTCCTTGCGGATGCGGTTCGCCGCGAGGCAGTGCTCGACGACCGACTGCGGCTCCGTCCCGAAGGACTGGATGAGCGGACTGCGGCCGCCGCCCAGCATCCGCACCTGCACGGTCCGCGCGAACGCCTCGCCCAGGTTCGGCTTGAAGAGTGACCAAATTCCGGGCTTCACCTCGGACTTGTGCCACTCGTTGTTGGCCGCGAGGATGCCGTCCACGTCTCCGTCGCGATACGCCGCCGAGGCCAGGGCGTGTGTCGCCGCGGTCTGTCCCGCGGCACCCGAGAGCGGAACCTGGGCCCCGGGCCTGAAGTCGAATACATCGTCCGCCACTGCCGCCCCCATCGCCGCGACGCCTTCGCTGCTGCGGCTCTTCCCGACTTCCCTGTCCGGCACACCTGTTGCGGCCCGGCGCATCTGTTGATCAGGTCATCAGCGTATCGGGGCGCACCGACATCCGTCAGGGGGCGGCCGAATGCCGACCGCCCGGCAGGAGGGGCGGACGGCACGCGCCCGTGCTCGGCAACTACGTTCCGTCGTGCGCCCGTTCGCGAATCTTCTCGGAGAGCTGCGGGGGCATCGGCTCGTGGCGTGCGTACGTACGGTTGAAGCGTGCGGTGCCCTGCGAGAGGGAGCGCAGGTCCACCGCGTACCGGCCGATCTCGATCTCGGGCACCTCGGCCCGCACGAGGGTCCGACCGCCGGCCGCCTGCTCGGTGCCGACCACCCGGCCCCTGCGGCCCGACAGGTCGCTCATCACCGCGCCGACGTAGTCGTCGCCGACCAGCACCTGCACCTCGGCGACCGGTTCGAGCAGATGGATCCTGGCGCCCGAGGCCGCTTCCCGCAGCGCGAGCGCGCCCGCCGTCTGGAACGCGGCGTCGGAGGAGTCCACCGAGTGCGCCTTGCCGTCCAGGAGCGTGATGCGCACGTCGATGAGCGCGTATCCGGCGGCGACGCCCTTCGCCGCCTGCGCGCGCACCCCCTTCTCGACGGACGGGATGAACTGCCGCGGGACCGCGCCGCCCACGACCTTGTCGACGAACTCGATGCCGCTGCCGCCCGGCAGCGGCTCCACCTCGATCTCGCAGATCGCGTACTGCCCGTGCCCGCCGGACTGCTTCACATGACGGCCCCGGCCACCGGACTTGCCCGCGAACGTCTCCCGGAGGGAGACCTTGTACGGCACCACGTCGACCTGGACGCCGTACCGGCTGCGCAGCCGTTCCAGGGCCACGTCGGCGTGCGCCTCGCCCAGGCACCACAGGACCACCTGGTGGGTGTCCTGGTTCTGTTCGAGCCGCATCGTCGGGTCCTCGGCGACGAGCCGCGACAGGCCCTGCGACAGCTTGTCCTCGTCGGCCTTGCTGTGCGCCTGGATGGCGAGCGGCAGGAGCGGGTCGGGCATGTCCCAGGACTCCATCAGGAGCGGGGCGTCCTTGGCGGACAGGGTGTCGCCGGTCTCCGCGCGGTTCAGCTTGGCCACGCACGCCAGGTCGCCCGCGACGCACCGGGTCAGCGTGCGCTGCTGTTTGCCGAAGGGGGAGGAGAGCGCGCCGATGCGCTCGTCGACGTCGTGGTCCTCGTGGCCGCGGTCCGCGAGGCCGTGCCCGGAGACGTGCACCGTCTCGTCGGGGCGCAGGGTGCCGGAGAAGACGCGGACGAGGGAGATCCGGCCCACATAGGGATCGGAGGCGGTCTTCACGACCTCGGCGGCCAGGGGTCCTGCGGGATCGCAGGTGAGCGGGGGCCGCGCCTTGCCGCCGGGGGTGGTCACGGCCGGTGCCGGGTGTTCGAGCGGGGTGGGGAAGCCACCCGTGATCAGTTCGAGGAGCTCGACCGTGCCGATGCCCTGGCGGGAGCCCTCCGCGGCCGGCGCGGCGGCGAGCACCGGATGGAAGATGCCTCGCGCGACCGCCCGCTCCAGGTCGTCCACCAATGTCTTGAAGTCGATGCTCTCGCCGCCGAGGTAGCGGTCCATGAGGGACTCGTCCTCGCTCTCGGCGATGATCCCCTCGATCAGGGTGTTGCGCGCCTCCTCGATCAGCGGGAGCTGGTCGGCGCCCGGCTCGGACTCCTTGCGCTCACCGGAGGCGTAGTCGAATATCCGCTGCGAGAGCAGCCCGATCAGACCGGTCACCGGGGCGTGGCCGTCCGGTCCCTGCTCGCCGTGGAGCGGCAGGTAGAGCGGCACCACGGCGTCGGGGTCGTCCGCGCCGAACGCCTGTGCGCAGGAGCGGGTCATCGCCGCGAAGTCCGCGCGGGCCGATTCGAGGTGCGTGATCACGATGGCCCGCGGCATGCCGACCGCCGCGCACTCCTCCCACACCATGCGGGTCGCGCCGGTGATGCCCTCGACGCCCTCGGCCGCCGAGACGACGAAAAGGGCCGCGTCCGCCGCGCGCAGACCGGCCCTCAGCTCCCCGACGAAGTCGGCGTACCCGGGTGTGTCCAGTAGGTTGATCTTGATGCCGTCCCACTCCACGGGGACCAGTGACAGCTGCACCGAGCGCTGCTGCCGGTGCTCGATCTCGTCGTAGTCGGAGACGGTGCCGCCGTCCTCCACGCGACCCGCCCGGTTCACCGCCCCCGCCGTCAGCGCGAGGGCTTCCACCAGAGTCGTCTTGCCCGATCCGCTGTGGCCGACCAGCACCACATTCCGTACGGACGCGGGCTGGTCGGCCGATGCTGCCCTGCCGGCGGCTCCGGGGTGTGCGTTCGCCTTGTCGCCCATGCCTTGGCCTCCCGGTCACATGCACGGTGAGGAGGCTCAGCCCCCTCGGGGATGCTGGCTGCTCGCGGACGCGCGGGGCCCACTGCGGGGCGGCTCCGACGGCGCCCGTCATGCTTTCGAGCTTTCCACTCGGGTCACTGTGCGTCCATACGTCGTACGCGATCGTGAGGGCGCGAGCCGGTCCGTCAACGGCGTGACTACGATGGGCCAGCCGGTGGCCAACGGGGCCGCGCGGCGCACCGAACCCTCGGGAAGGCCATGCTGAACAAGTACGCGCGTGCATTCTTCACGCGTGTCCTCACGCCGTTCGCCGCGTTTCTCATCCGCCGTGGGGTCAGCCCCGACGCGGTCACCTTCATCGGCACGGCCGGTGTGGTGGCGGGAGCGCTGGTCTTCTTCCCCCGGGGTGAGCTCTTCTGGGGCGTGATCGTCATCACGTCGTTCGTCTTCTCGGACCTCGTCGACGGCAACATGGCCCGCCAGCTCGGCCGCTCCAGCCGCTGGGGCGCGTTCCTGGACTCGACACTCGACCGGGTGGCGGACAGCGCGATCTTCGGAGGCCTCGCTCTCTGGTACGCCGGATCGGGCGACGACAACATCCTCTGCGCCGTCTCCATCTTCTGTCTGGCCAGCGGCCAGGTCGTCTCGTACACGAAGGCGCGCGGCGAGGCCATCGGCCTGCCCGTCGCCGTCAACGGCCTGGTGGAGCGCGCCGAGCGCCTGGTGATCACGCTGGTCGCCGCGGGCTTGGCGGGCCTGCACAAGTTCGGCGTGCCGGGCATCCAGATCCTGCTGCCGATCGCCCTGTGGGCGGTCGCGGCCGGCAGCATGGTCACCCTCGTCCAGCGCGTCGTGACCGTGCGCCGGGAGTCGGCCGAGGCGGACGCCGCCGCGGACCGGGCCAACCCGGCGCCCCCGACGAACTCGGCGACGCAGGAGAGTGAGGCCGCGCAGTGAAGGACCGACTCACCGACGGGCTGTACGGGCTCGGCTGGAGCACCGTCAAGAAGCTCCCCGAACCGGTCGCCGAGCGGCTCGGCAGGACCATCGCCGACACGGTCTGGAAACGGCGCGGCAAGGGCGTGCTGCGGCTGGAGTCCAACCTCGCGCGCGTGGTGCCCGACGCGAGCCCGCAGCGGCTCGCCGAGCTCTCCAGGGCGGGCATGCGCTCCTACCTGCGGTACTGGATGGAGTCCTTCCGGCTGCCGTCCTGGAGCAGGGAGCGCGTCAAGGGCGGCTTCGACGTCAAGGACGTCCACCACCTCACGGACGGGCTCGCCGCCGGCAAGGGCGTGGTCCTCGCCCTGCCGCACCTGGGCAACTGGGACCTCGCGGGCGCCTGGGTCACCACCGAGCTGGAGACCCCCTTCACGACGGTCGCAGAGCGCCTCAAGCCCGAGACGCTGTACGACCGCTTCGTCGCCTACCGCGAGAGCCTCGGCATGGAGGTCCTGCCGCACACCGGAGGCTCCGCCTTCGGGACGCTGGCGCGGCGGCTGCGCGCGGGAGGCCTCGTCTGCCTCGTCGCGGACCGTGATCTGTCGGAGTCGGGCGTCGAGGTGAAGTTCTTCGGAGACACCGCCCGGATGCCCGCGGGCCCCGCGATGCTCGCCCAGCAGACCGGAGCTCTGTTGCTGCCCGTCACCCTCTGGTATGACGAATCGCCCGTCATGAAGGGGCGCGTCCATCCGCCCGTCGACGTCCCGGAGACAGGCACGCGGGCGGAGAAGACGTCTGTCATGACACAGGCGCTGGCCGACGCCTTCGCCACCGGTATCGCCGACCACCCGGAGGACTGGCACATGCTGCAGCGTCTGTGGCTCGCCGACCTGGAACCCCGTGCCGACCACGCACCCCGCGCCGGTCGGGCCCCGGCGGGGGAGGCGTCGTGAGAATCGGCATCGTCTGCCCGTACTCGTGGGACGTGCCGGGCGGCGTCCAGTTCCACATCCGCGATCTGGCGGAGCACCTCATCCGTCTCGGGCACGAGGTCTCCGTCCTCGCCCCGGCCGACGACGAGACCCCGCTCCCGCCGTACGTCGTGTCGGCGGGACGGGCCGTTCCCGTGCCGTACAACGGCTCGGTGGCCCGGCTCAACTTCGGCTTCCTGTCGGCCGCGCGGGTACGCCGCTGGCTGCACGAGGGCACGTTCGACGTCATCCACATCCACGAGCCCGCGTCGCCCTCCCTGGGGCTGCTCACCTGCTGGGCCGCGCAGGGCCCGATCGTCGCGACGTTCCACACGTCCAACCCGCGCTCGCGGGCGATGATCGCCGCTTACCCGATCCTGCAGCCCGCCCTGGAGAAGATCAGCGCACGCATCGCGGTGAGCGAGTACGCGCGCCGCACGCTCGTCGAGCACCTGGGCGGCGACGCGGTCGTCATCCCCAACGGCGTCGACGTCGACTTCTTCGCCGATGCCGAGCCCAAGCCCGAGTGGCAGGGCGAGACGATCGGCTTCATCGGACGCATCGACGAGCCCCGCAAGGGCCTCCCGGTCCTCATGAAGGCGCTCCCGCAGATCTTCGCCGAGCGCCCGAACGCCCGGCTGCTGGTCGCGGGGCGCGGCGACGAGGAGGAGGCGGTGGCCTCCCTCCCCGCCGAGCTGCGCTCCCGGGTGGAGTTCCTCGGCATGATCAGCGACGAGGACAAGGCGCGGCTGCTGCGCAGCGTCGACCTGTACGTCGCCCCCAACACCGGCGGCGAGAGCTTCGGCATCATCCTGGTCGAGGCGATGTCCGCGGGCGCGCCCGTGCTCGCCAGCGACCTGGACGCCTTCGCGCAGGTCCTCGACCAGGGTGCGGCGGGCGACCTCTTCAGCAACGAGGACGCGGAGTCCCTCGCGAAGTCCGCGGTACGCCTCCTCGCCGACCCGGAGCGCCGCGAGGGCCTGCGCGCACGCGGCAGCGCCCACGTACGACGCTTCGACTGGTCGACGGTCGGCTCCGACATCCTCGCGGTCTACGAAACGGTCACGGACGGCGCCACATCGGTCGCGGCGGACGAACGCTCGGGGCTGCGGGCGCGGTTCGGGTTGGCGCAGAAGGGCTGAGCCGGGGCCTGTGATCCGACCGGCGTCTTCCGGCGCTTGAGGACCGGGGGCTCGGGGGCGGAGCCCCTGAGGACGGTGCGTGCGGCGCGCCGGGCACCCGAGCCCCGGAGGCGGTGCGGTGGGGTGCCGGGCGCCGTGGCCCGGTTCAAGGCGCCCCCGCCCGAAGGTAGCCTTGCCGCCCGTGACCTCCACCTTGATCTGGATCGCGGCAGCGCTCTTCGCGATCGGCCTCTATCTGAGCTGGACCGCCGGACGGCTCGACCGGCTGCACGCGCGCATCGACGCCGCGCGAGCCGCCCTCGACGCCCAACTGCTGCGCCGCGCCTCGGTCGCCCAGGAGCTGGCCACCTCCGGAGTGCTGGACCCGGCCGCGTCGATCGTGCTCTACGAAGCGGCGCATGCGGCCAGACAGGCGGAGGAGGAGCATCGCGAGGTCGCCGAGAGCGAGCTCAGCCAGGCGCTGCGCGCCATCTTCGGCGAGGCCCAGCAGGTCGAGGCGGTGCGGGAGGCCCCGGGCGGGGACGAGGCCGCCACGGAGCTCGCCGCGGCCGTACGCCGGGTGCCGATGGCCCGCCGCTTCCACAACGACGCGGTGCGCGCCGCCCGCGCCCTGCGCCGCCACCGCAAGGTCCGCTGGTTCCGGCTCGCGGGCCACGCGCCCTTCCCGATGGCGTTCGAGATGGACGACGAACCGCCGACGGCACTGGCCGACCGAGCGACCTCGTAGGACGTGCGAAGCCGCTGGTCAGCCGCGCTCGCACCGCCCTGACCAGCCGCGTTCGCGGAAAATGAGCCACCGGTCATCCATTGGCCCTTGCTGTGGCCTGGTCCTGGGGCGTTTCCTCGGAGCTGCAGAAAACGTCTTCAGCGAGCGAGGTCAACCCCGTGTCCGTGCCCCACACCCCCGCCAGCAGCACCCCGACGCCCGAGACCGGCACCGCGCGCGTGAAGCGCGGCATGGCCGAGCAGCTCAAGGGCGGCGTGATCATGGACGTCGTCAACGCCGAGCAGGCGAAGATAGCCGAGGACGCCGGCGCGGTCGCCGTCATGGCGCTGGAGCGGGTGCCCGCCGACATCCGCAAGGACGGCGGCGTGGCCCGGATGTCGGACCCGAACATGATCGAAGAGATCATCGAGGCCGTCTCGATCCCGGTCATGGCCAAGTCCCGCATCGGCCACTTCGTGGAGGCCCAGGTCCTGCAGTCCCTGGGCGTCGACTACATCGACGAGTCCGAGGTCCTCACCCCGGCCGACGAGGTCAACCACAGCGACAAGTTCGCCTTCACGACCCCCTTCGTCTGTGGCGCCACCAACCTGGGCGAGGCCCTGCGCCGCATCGCCGAGGGCGCCGCGATGATCCGCTCCAAGGGCGAGGCCGGCACCGGCAACGTCGTCGAGGCCGTCCGCCACCTGCGCCAGATCAAGAACGAGATCGCCAAGCTGCGCGGCTACGACAACAACGAGCTGTACGCCGCCGCCAAGGACCTCCGCGCCCCGTACGAGCTGGTCAAGGAGACCGCCGAGCTGGGCAAGCTCCCGGTGGTCCTCTTCTCCGCCGGTGGCGTCGCCACCCCTGCCGACGCCGCCCTGATGCGCCAGCTCGGCGCCGAGGGCGTCTTCGTCGGCTCCGGCATCTTCAAGTCCGGCGACCCGGCCCGCCGCGCCGCCGCCATCGTGAAGGCCACGACGTTCTTCGACGACCCGAAGATCATCGCCGACGCCTCCCGCAACCTCGGCGAGGCCATGGTCGGCATCAACTGCGACACCCTGCCGGAGACCGAGCGCTACGCGAACCGGGGCTGGTGATGACCACTCCCGCAGCGGCCACTCCCGTGGTGGGCGTGCTCGCCCTCCAGGGGGACGTGCGGGAGCACCTGATCGCCCTGGCCTCGGCTGACGCCGTGGCCAGGCCGGTCCGGCGCCCCGAAGAGCTCGCCGAGGTGGACGGCCTGGTCATCCCCGGCGGCGAGTCCACCACCATCTCCAAGCTGGCCACCCTCTTCGGCCTGATGGAGCCCCTCCGCGCGCGCGTGCGGGACGGCATGCCGGTCTACGGCAGCTGCGCGGGCATGATCATGCTCGCCGACAAGATCCTCGACCCGCGCTCGGGCCAGGAGACGGTGGGCGGTATCGACATGATCGTGCGGCGCAACGCGTTCGGGCGGCAGAACGAGTCGTTCGAGGCGGCCGTCGACGTCCGGGGGGTCGAAGGCGCCCCGGTGGAGGGCGTGTTCATCCGCGCGCCCTGGGTGGAGTCGGTCGGCGCCGAGGTGGAGGTGCTCGCCGAGCACGCGGGCCACATCGTCGCCGTGCGCCAGGGCAACGCGCTCGCCACGTCGTTCCATCCGGAGCTGACGGGCGACCACCGGGTCCACGCGCTGTTCGTGGAGATGGCGCGGGGTAACCAGCGCGCGGGATCCTTGTAGGATCTCCGGGGATCCCCCCGGGGCCTTAAGGTCTGGGAGAGTTCGTACTGGTTGTTGGGTAACGCGAAGGAGACAGGCAGATGTCCGGCCACTCTAAATGGGCTACGACGAAGCACAAGAAGGCCGTGATCGACGCCAAGCGCGGCAAGCTCTTCGCGAAGATGATCAAGAACATCGAGGTCGCGGCCCGCACGGGCGGCGCCGACGTGTCGGGTAACCCGACCCTCTTCGACGCCATCCAGAAGGCCAAGAAGAGCTCGGTCCCGAACAAGAACATCGACTCGGCGGTCAAGCGCGGTGCCGGTCTCGAAGCCGGTGGCGCCGACTACGAGACGATCATGTACGAGGGCTACGGCCCGAACGGTGTCGCGGTGCTCATCGAGTGCCTCACCGACAACCGCAACCGCGCCGCCTCCGACGTGCGCGTCGCCATGACGCGCAACGGCGGCTCGATGGCCGACCCGGGCTCCGTCTCGTACCTCTTCAACCGCAAGGGTGTCGTCATCGTCCCCAAGGGCGAGCTGGGCGAGGACGACGTCCTCGGTGCCGTCCTCGACGCGGGCGCCGAAGAGGTCAACGACCTCGGCGAGAGCTTCGAGGTGCTCAGCGAGGCCACCGACCTGGTCGCGGTCCGCACCGCGCTCCAGGACGCCGGCATCGACTACGACTCGGCCGACGCCAACTTCGTCCCGACCATGCAGGTCGAGCTGGACGAGGAGGGCGCCCGGAAGATCTTCAAGCTGATCGACGCGCTGGAGGACAGCGACGACGTGCAGAACGTCTTCGCCAACTTCGACGTCTCCGACGAGGTCATGGCGAAGGTCGACGCGTAACGCGCCTCGCTCGACGAAGACCCGCGCCCCCATGGGGCGCGCATGGGCCGACGGGACACACCCCCGTCGGCCCATCGCGTTGTCAGAGGGACCCGATAACCTGCACAGACAGGCGATGGGAGGGGCTGCGTGCGCGTTCTGGGGGTCGACCCGGGGCTGACCCGGTGTGGTGTAGGGGTTGTCGAAGGCGTCGCGGGACGCCCCTTGGCCATGCGCGGCGTCGGGGTCGTACGCACTCCGGCCGACGCGGAGCTGGGACACCGCCTCGTCGCCATCGAGCAGGGCATCGAGCGGTGGCTGGACGAGCACAGCCCCGAAGTCGTCGCCGTCGAGCGCGTGTTCAGCCAGCACAATGTGCGCACGGTCATGGGCACCGCCCAGGCCAGCGCGGTCGCCATGCTCTGCGCCTCGCGCCGCGGCATCCCCGTCGCCCTGCACACCCCCAGCGAGGTCAAGGCCGCCGTCACCGGCAGCGGCCGCGCCGACAAAGCGCAGGTCGGCGCGATGGTCACCCGCCTCCTGCGGCTCGACGCGCCCCCCAAGCCCGCCGACGCGGCCGACGCCCTGGCCCTCGCCATCTGTCACATCTGGCGCGCCCCCGCGCAGAACCGCCTGCAGCAG
>NZ_LIPN01000124.1 GCF_001418325.1 Streptomyces atriruber
CTGCCCCACCGCCCGCGCAACTGCTCGGCGCGCGGCCCGCCGCACCGGTGACTAGCTTGTCCCCATCACGATGATCGGAGTTCACCGTGTCTTCCTCGTCTCCCTTGTCTCCCTTGTCGACGTTCCTCCCCTCCCGCCGCTCGGCCCTGCGCACGATCGCCGGAGTCGGCGCCGTCGTGCTCGGCGCTTCGGCCTGCGGCCCCGGCGACACAGATGTCGCGAGCGCCGCCGCCGACCAGGACACGGACGCGAAGGGACGCCGCATGGGCGCCGAGTGGGAGAGCCACGCGCGCACGTTCATGTCGTGGCCCGCCCTGGAGTCGGTGTGGGAGGACGACCTGCGCTACGTACGCGAGGACATCGCCCGCGTCGCCCGCGCCATCGCGGAGTACGAGTACGTCGTGATGATGGCGAGGCCCGACCAGGTGAAGGCGGCCCAGAAGGCGTGCGGGCGCGACGTCGAGGTCATCCCGCTGCCCGTCGACGACCTGTGGGCCCGCGACACCGTGCCCGTGTTCGTGGAGGACGACGGCAAGGTCACCGGCATCGACTTCAACTTCAACGGATGGGGCAACAAGCAGGAGCACACGAACGACGGCCGGGTGGGCCGGACGCTGCTCACCAAGTACGACATCCCCCGCGAGAAGGCTCCGCTGGTCGCCGAGGGCGGCTCGTTCGAGACCGACGGCGAGGGAACGCTCCTGATCACCGAGAGCTCGATCGTCAACGACAACCGCAACCGCGGAAAGAGCCGGGACCAGATCGAGGCCGAGCTCAAGCAGACTCTGGGCATCAAGAAGGTGATCTGGCTGGCCGGTGTGCGCGGCAAGGACATCACCGACGCGCACGTGGACAGCCTGGTGCGCTTCACCGAGCCGGGCGTGGTGCTCCTGGACAGGGCGCACCCCGACACCCCGGCCGACTCGTGGTCGCGCGCGGCGGACCAGGCCAAGGCGGTGCTCAGCAAGGCGACCGACGCGAAGGGCCGTCCCTTCGAGATCGTGGACCTGCCGCAGCCGGACCTGTACGAGATCACCGGCGAGGGCGACGACTTCGTGTCGACGTACGCGAACTTCTACGTGGCCAACGACTCCGTCTTCATGCCCCGCTTCGGCGACCGGAAGGCCGACAAGCGGGCCAAGAGCATCCTCCAGGAGCACTTCCCCAAGCGGGACGTCGTGCAGGTGGAGATCGACACCATCGCCTCCGGTGGCGGCGGCATCCACTGCTCCACGCACGACGAGCCCGGCAAGCCGGTCGACTGACGCGCCCCGGAGCGGCCGTGGTCACGATGCGACGCCTTTCCCGGTCCCGCGGCAGACTGCTCGCCGCGGGCCTGGTGCTCTGCGCCGTGGCCGTGGCGGCCGCCGTCGGGGTCCGGCTCCAGTTCGGCGAACGCCAGGCGCTGGACACCCGGTACCGGGCGGGCGGTTCGGCTCCCGACCGGGTGGACATCACGGCATCGGTCCAACGGGTCGACGCGGCGGGCCGCGAACTGGTGCTCCGTATCCTCGTGACCCCGCGCGGAAGCCTCGCGGAGCCGGGCGGTGTCTCTCCCGCGGAAGCCCTGACGCTCCAGACGTCCGCCTCCGTACGGGGAGACCTCACCTTCCCCGCGCACCGCAGGATCTCGACCGTGGACGTGCCGGTCACACTGTCGGCGGGCTCGATCACGGACTATCCGTTCGACGCGTACGAGACGACGCTGGAGTTCGGCGCCGCGGTGCGGGACGACGAGACGGTGCCCGTCCGGATGACGCTCACCAACAACGACGCGCTGTTCGCGGCGGACGTCGACGCGTCCGAGGCATCCGGCGCCGCGGTGTTCGAGGTCGGCCTTGCGCGCTCCACCAGCGTGCTGATCTTCGTGGTGTTCATGATGGCCGCGATGTGGGCGCTGGCCATCGCGGTCCTGATCGGTGCGTGGTTCCTGCTCACCCGCCGAAAGGGGCTGACCTGGCCTGCCCTCGGCTGGATGGCCGCCACGCTCTTCGCCCTCGCGGCCTTCCGCAACACGGCCCCGGGCACCCCACCTATCGGCTCCCTCCTCGACTACGTCGCGTTCCTCTGGGCGGAGACGGTGGTCGCGTTCTGCGTGATCACGGTGGTGGTGATGGGGATGCGAGCGGAATCCCACCCGCGGGACCCGGAGGACTCGCCGGACGCCGCAGAACCCTCCACAACTCGCGCGGGCTTGTGACGGAACCTTCTGGCCCGGCCAGGTATCTCATCACGTGGAGGCACCGTGCCTCCGATGAGAGGAGCTGTTCCGCATGGTGCGTCGAGTCCAGGTGCTGCTGTTGGCCGCCCTGCTATTGGTGGCGGGCTCGGTGATGTCGAGTGCGCCCGCCTCCGCGGTCATCGGGGGATCGAAGAGCACCTATGGTCCGTGGGCGGTGCGCATGCTCGTCGACGGCAAGCCGACGTGCACCGGGACCGCGGTCACGACCCGATGGATCCTCACCGCGTCGCACTGCTTCTACGAGCAGGCGCAGCCGGTCGCCGACAAGCGGATCTCGTTCCGGGTCGGCAACCTCGATGTGCGCAAGGGCACCAAGGTCCGTCCGGTGCCCGGCAAGCGGGTGGGCAGCGCGCACGCCGACATGATGCTCATCAAGGTGGCGCGCATGAACGTCAAGCCCGCGCGCCTGGCCACGGCCCCGGTGCGCATCGGTCAGAACGTACGGCAGTACGGGTGGGGCGCCACCTGCACCCGGGACGAGAACGCCTGCCAGTCCCAGGTGCTCAAGCAGTCGAAACTGAAGGTCGTGAAGGCGGACACGCCCCGGTGCAAGGGGTACGTCACGCCGAACGGCCCGGACTTCTGCATGAAGAAGGTGTCCGGGATTCCCGCCGGCGGCGACTCCGGCGGCCCGGTGATGAGCGTCGCCCCGCACGGCGCCGAAACGCTCGTCGGTGTCTTCAACGGCTCCGACCGCGAGCAGGTCGCCCAGGCCGGAAAGATCTCGCAGCAGCTCAACTGGATCCGTTCCGTCACGAGGCGATAGCCCAGCGAGGAAACCGGACCGGCCGACCGTGAGGCGGCCGGTCCGACGGGGGACAGGACGACAGAACGGCGCCCGGCCGGTGAAACACCGGTCGGGCGCCGTTCTCGGTTTTTCTAGGGGCGGGGTGTCCAAGGCCGCGGCGTGCAGGGCGGGAGGCAGTGCGTCGAATCCGTCGAGCAGCGGGACGATGCGTCCGCTGGCCAGCAGAGCCTGTGCCCGGTCGGCCGGTCGCGCGCCGTGCGGGGCGGTTCCGGCGGGCGCCGGGATGCGCAGGTCGGGGTAACTGCGCCGCAACTGCTCGGCCAGCCAGGCTCGGATCGAATCGTCGTGGGGTCCCAGGAGGCGAGGGAGAACAGGACCGGTACGGGGCCGCCGCCCTGTCGACGCTCGATCAGGTCCCGGAGCGGAAGGTCCCGTCCCAGGATTCGGTCAGGGCCGCATCGGCTTGGCTCGATCGAGCCGCCGGGTCGCTGCCGGTCGTCGCCGCGACGCTTACCCTTCCTTCCGCCGACCAGGCCGTCTGCCTCCCTGCGGTGCGGCAGCCTACGCGGGGTGGTTCACTGCCTCGATGCCCCGCGAGGCCGACAGCCAGGCACGGTAGCGGCGCAGCGCTCCGCGCTGCTTCCACTGCTCGGAGAGCAGGGTGTACGCCGGATGGATCCGGGGCCTCGCGTCGCTACCGCGCGCGAGACGGCCCATCTGGTGGCGGACCCGAGCCATTCCCGCAGCCGAAGCGAGGGCCTTGTCGGACCAGGCCACGGGCGCCATGTGGCGGTCGGCCTCACGGTGGTTCCGCCAGCGGTCGGGCAGATCCGGAGTGACGGCGAGGGCGGTGCCCATGCCGACGAGGGCCACGCCGCTGTCGAGGACCTGCTCCGCAGTGGCGCGGCGCGTGATGCCACCGGTGAGCATCAGCGGCAGGGGGCTGGTCCTGACCAGGTCCTTCGCCAGGTCCAGGAAGTAGGCCTCGCGCGCCTGGGTGCGTGCGTCGGCGGGGCGACCGGTCATCGCCGGGCTCTCGTAGCTCCCGCCGGACAGTTCGACCAGGTCGACGCCGAGAGGCTCGAGCATCGCGATGACCTGGCGGGCGTCATCGGCATCGAATCCGCCGCGCTGGAAGTCGGCGGAGTTGAGCTTCACCGCGACCGCGAAGGACGGCGAGACGGCGGCACGGACGGCGCGGACCACGTCGAGCAGCATCCGGGCGCGGTTCTCCAGCGAACCGCCCCACTGATCGGTGCGTTTGTTGACCAGGGGAGACAGGAACTGCGACAGCAGATAGCCGTGGGCGGCGTGGACCTCCACGCCGTCGAAGCCCGCCTCCTCGGCACGCCGGGCCGTGACGGCGAACCGGGTGACGGTGGCCTCGATCTGGGCCGGGGTCATGGCGGTCGGACGGCCGAAGCGGCGGCTGTGCCGGCCCAGGTCGACGCCGGTGTCGGAGGGGCCCCACACGACGCCGGGCATGTCGGAGGAGACCTGCCGACCCGGGTGATTGATCTGCATCCATATCGCGCTGCTGCCGGACCTGCCGGTTTTGGCGGCCTCGGCCCACTCGACGAACGGCTGCAACGGCGCGTTCTCGTCGAGCACGACGCCCCCGGGGCCCGTCAGCGCCTCGGCGTGCACCATGACGTTTCCGGTGATCAGCAGTCCGCTGCCGCCGTCGGCCCAGCGCCGGTAGAGCGTCAGCAACCTCTGATCGGGCAGCTGGCCGTCGCCCGCCATGTTCTCCTCCATCGCCGCCTTCGCGATCCGGTTGGTCAACACCTGCCCGGACCGCAGGGGCAGCGGCGAGAACAGTTCGCTGGACATCCCGATCCCTCTCCTTCGTCTCTACGACTTACGATGTATGCAGCGTTCACATTAGACGAGAATGTAAGCACTGCAAACATTGAGGGAGTGTGACCTGTGCCGCAGGCCAGCACGTACCACCACGGCGATCTGCGCGCCGCCTGCCTGCGTGCCGCGCGCGAGCTCCTGGAGGAAGACGGCAGCGCTGCCCTGTCCCTGCGTGCGGTCGCCCGGCGCGCGGGGGTGTCGGCGACGGCTCCCTACCGCCACTTCGCCGACCGTGACGCTCTCGTCTCCGGGGTGGCCGCCGAGGGGTACCGCGAGCTGGCCGGCCATCTGGCCGAGGCCCACCCCGCACCCTCAACACCCGACGAACTCGCCGCGGTTGCCGTCGCCTACGTCAGGTTCGCGCTCGAACACCCGGCCCTGTTCCGCGTGATGTTCGCCGAACCCTGCGATCCGACCAGCGAAGAACGGGTCGCCGCCACCGAGGCCATCTCGGATTACGTCCGCGGCATCGTTCGCGCCACCTTCCCCGACGTGAACGCGGACGCCTTGTCGACCACGGTGTGGGCCCTCGTCCACGGACTGGCGTTCCTCCACCTCGACGGCAAGCTGGACAACTCCACTCCCGAGGCGGTCGCCACCCAGGTCCACGCGTCCGTACACGCCCTGTTCGATGCCTCTCGGGCAATGTCCCGGACGGCTGAATGAGGTCGACCCGAGCGCTGTCCGGCTTCTCGACCGGCGGGGTCACCGTCCGACTGCTTCAGGGGGTGTGGGGCCGCGTCGGCATCATCGCGGTATCCGAACTGTCCTGGTGGTCGTGCACGGCAGTCTGTGGCGGTTCCGGTTCGGAGCGTCTTTGGCCAGTGACAAGGCTCCATGCGTCGATGTCCTGATAGCGCCGCGGGCCTGAGTGGCCTCGTACTGTGCTGCCGACAAGGTGGAGGCGTTCGGTCCGCCAAGGGCTTCCGGTGAATCCGTCGAGGCGGGCGGCCGCAGCCGTCACGGACGCGTTGTCGTAGCGCCGAGCGCGGGCCAGCGTGAGGTGGGGGCGCAGTGGACGCTCGGCGAAGGCGATGCCGCAGTCCCTGACCCGCGCACGCACTGCTTCGGCCAGCTCGTGCAGTCCTTCGAGATCACCCTCGATGCCACTCCACAGCACTCGCTCGTCGAAGTGCCCGCCGCCGACGAGCGCCAGTTCGAGAGGGTGGCGGGCAGCCGCAAGGTCGGCGAGGGGCGAACGAAGCCGGTGGACGGTGTGCACCGGCAGCTCGCCCAGGAAGGTCAGGGTGATGTGCCAGTCCTCGATGCGGTTCCAGCGCAGGTCGGGATAGGCGGCGTAGGCCGGACTCAGGGCGTGCGCCAGCTCGTTCTTCGCATCGTCGGGCGGCGCGAGGGCGATGAACGCATGCTGGGTGGAAGTCTGGGGCAGTTCGGTCACGGACGTCTTCTTACCTGATGCGTTCGTGGGGCTGCGGCCTGACCGCCGTGCCGCGCCGCGCTGTGCCGGGTCCTGCTCGTGCGACCGTCGGTACTCCGGACCGGGTATCCCGCAGACGCAGACGCAGACCGGCGCCGAGCCCCGTGGCAAGCGGCCCGCCGTCCTGGTGCGGCGCACAACGCCCGGTCCGAGCTGCCAAGAGGCTCCGCCTCACCGAGGCGCATCGCCGCTGCGGCAATCAACTCTTCGACGCGGCCGCCACGTTGCCGATTCCGATCGCGGTCGTGATTTGTTCGCATTGTGTATGTCGACCATCGCTCAACGGACCATTTCCGGCCAACATCCAGCCAATTGCTGACATGTACCTGGTTGAAGTGACACGCTCCCCCGCAACACGCTGCACGTACAGCAACACGCTGCACGCCCGCATCGCGTCTTTTTCTGCTCCGGGCGGCCCTCCATGCCTCCCGGGCCCCCACAGATGGAGCTCGCGTGACTTCTGCTATATCCCGCAAGCGTTCGACGCTCGTGATCGCCACCGCCGTCGCAGCCGGAGCGCTGCTCACCGCCGGACTGACCACCGGCGCCTCCGCCCAGCCGGGCAAGGACAACGCGCCGTCCGGCTCTCCCGTCGCCCTCTCGGCGTCGGCCCGCGCGGACCTCCTCCAGGACGCGAGCGCCGAGAGATCGGCGACCGCCGAGCGGATCGGCCTCGGTGCCAAGGAGAAGCTCGTCGTCCGTGACGTCGTCAAGGACGCCGACGGCACCACGCACACCCGCTACGAGCGCACCTACGACGGCCTGCCCGTCCTCGGCGGCGACCTCGTCGTGCACACCGCCAAGAGCGGCGAACTGAAGGGCGTCACCAAGGCGACCGAGGCCACGGTCAAGGTCGCCTCCACCGACGCGAAGCTCGGCAAGTCCTCCGTCGCGAAGTCCGCCGAGTCGACCGCCGCGAAGGCGAAGACCGCGCAGGCGGACGCGCAGGCTCCGCGCAAGGTGATCTGGGCCGCCTCCGGCAAGCCCGTCCTCGCGTACGAGACGGTTGTCACCGGCGTGCAGAAGGACGGTACGCCCAGCAGGCTCCACGTCATCACGGACGCCGCGACCGGGAAGAAGCTGTACCAGTACCAGGCCATCGAGAACGGCACCGGCAACAGCCAGTACAGCGGCAAGGTCACGGTCGGCTCCAAGAAGGGCACGAGCGGCTACGAGCTGACGGACAAGGCCCGGGGCGGTCACCGCACCTTCGACCTGAAGCACGCGGAGAGCGGCGCGGGCAAGCTCTTCAAGGACGCCAACGACGTCTGGGGCAACGGCAAGCCCACGAGCGCGCAGACCGCCGCCGTCGACGCCGCCTACGGCGCCCAGCTCACCTGGGACTACTACAAGTCGGTGCACGGCCGCAGCGGCATCAACGGTGACGGCAAGGGTGCGACCTCGCGGGTCCACTTCAGCAACAACTACGTCAACGCCTTCTGGGACGACAGCTGCTTCTGCATGACGTACGGCGACGGCGAGGGCAACAAGAAGCCCCTCACCTCGATCGACGTGGCCGCCCACGAGATGACGCACGGCGTCACCTCGGCCACCGGCAACATGGAGTACAACGGCGAGTCCGGCGGTCTCAACGAGGCCACCTCGGACATCTTCGCCGCCGCCGTGGAGTTCAAGGCCAAGAACCCCAAGGACGTCGGCGACTACCTCGTCGGCGAGAAGATCGACATCAACGGCGACGGCACCCCGCTGCGTTACATGGACAAGCCGAGCAAGGACGGCGCCTCCCTGGACAAGTGGAGCTCCAACGCCGGCAACGTCGACGTCCACTACTCCTCGGGCATCGCCAACCACTTCTTCTACCTGCTGTCCGAGGGCAGCGGGAAGAAGCGGATCAACGGCGTCGACTACAACTCGCCGACCGCCGACGGTTCCAAGGTGCTGGGCATCGGACGCGGCAAGGCCGAGAAGATCTGGTACAAGGCCCTGACGACGTACTTCACGTCGACCACCAACTACAAGGCCGCCCGTAAGGGCACGTTGAGCGCTGCGAAGGACCTGTACGGCGCGAATTCCACCGAGTACAAGCGCGTGGCCGCCGCCTGGACCGGCGTCAACGTCAAGTAGCCCCATCCGGTCGGTCACTTGAAGGGGCGGCGTCCGAAACGGACGCCGCCCCCGCCGCGTTCACCGCATCAGCGGCGGCAGAACCCCAGCTTCTCGGGGCTGTACGAACAGAGATGTTCTTCGTCTCAGGCCGCCACCGCGGCCTCCTGCTGCGCGTAGAAGATGTCGATGTCGACCTCCTCGCCGCCGACGGTCTGGGTGTCCCACGGCCTGCTCCGGAGCAGTGTGTACAGGGTCTCGCTGCGCAACGTCTCCAGATGTGTGCGCAGCCGGTCGTCGTCCGGCATCCCCGCGATGCGTGGTGCCAACCGCTCGCGGATGGCCCGCAGTTGATCCAACAGTGCTTCGAGGTCGGCTTCCCGGTCGAGCGGCTGCTCCGCGGCCTCGGTGATGCTCTGCTCGATGACGTCCTTGATGGCGACGGTCTCCCCGTCCCCTTCCGTGGCGACCATGGCGTTCCAGGCGCGGCTCTTGTGCCGGTACTGGAGCATCGACATGGCTGCCTCGTGGCGGACGAAGTCCGCGTCCCGGAAGGGGCGTCCGCGCCAGGTGCCTGCGAGCGTACGGGCGAGCGAGATCGCCGATGCCAGGCCGCTGTTGAGGCCGCGGCCCGGCCAGAAGTGGATGGCGTTGGCGGCGTCGCCGAGCAGGAAGCCGTACGTTCCCGGTGTGGTGGCGGTCGCGGGGTGCAGGCGGGCGGTGAACCTGGGGCGCTGCACCATGTCCAGGCGGAACGCGGTGACCGCGGTCAGGTCCTCCTCGGCCACGCCGAACAGCGTGAGACCCTCCCGCACCCGCTTCCACAAGGCCGAGCCCTTGATCAGCGCGGGCAGGAACAGGGTGCTGTGGGTGTCGCACAGGAAATCGCCGTCCGGGCCGCGGTTCATCACGCAGGGGCGGGAGGCGATGCACTCCTCGAAGACCTGTCGGACGGGGTCGATCCCCACCACCTCCCGCGCCTCGCTGTCGGTGAGGCGCATGTTGAGGAAGCCCTCGCCGCGGAGCGAGTTCAGCAGGAACCGGTTCTGTGCCACGGTGAGGAGCACGGACATGGGGTCGGTGAGTTCGGAGGTGACCTTCAGTCCGAGGACGACGTCCTGCAAGTGCTCGCCGTCGAGGGAGTAAATGGAGGAATCGGCCCGGCCGAACTTCGCCGTGAAGTGCTCCCGGGTCCGCGACCGGCCCCCCTCGCAGATGGCCAGGACGTGTCCGGCCGACGCCACCGCCCGGTGCTCGCCGGGGTCGAACCGCTCGGGGACCAGGCGGATCCGGTCCGGCTTCTGGCCCGCCAGGTCCAGGAGGACGTCCTCGACCCGGGCGATGCGGATGTTGCGCGGCGCGTGGCCGTCCACCGAGTCCGGTCCCGCCGGCCACATCTCGCTGAACGAACCTTCCTGGAAGAGCCGTTCCCGCACTTCCCCGGGCAGCGCCAGGTACTGGCGGCTCTGGACCGTGACGACCTGTTGGCGGCGGACGTTGCCCTGCTTCTCGTCCTTCCACACCACCCGGCCCCCGTCGCGGGTCCAGCGCCCCTCGTACACCGTGACGCACACCCGCTGCCCGAGCAGCGATTCGAGCTGCAGAGCGAAGGCGAGGCCGACCGGCCCACCACCCGAGACGGTGACCTCGAGGACCGGGCCCGGTTCCTGTGTCGACGGCGGTGCGAGTGCCTCCAGGACGGACAGGTCAAGGATGGTCTCCATGGGGTCGGCCGCTTCGAAGCCGAAGGTCTCCTCGCCGATGGTGAACAGATCACCGGGTCGCAGCACGTGCGAGGTCGCGCGCTCCCCGTTCACCACCGTCCCGTTGGCGCTTCCCCTGTCGTAGAGGACGAACCCGTGCCCCTCCCGGCGAACCTCCGCGTGCAGCCGCGAGATGCTCGCGTCGGAGATCACCACGCTGTTCCCGCTCCTCCGGCCGAAGGTGAGCGGCTTGCTCCCGATCGCGAACCTCTGCCCGGCCAATGCTCCCCGGCGGCCGACAATCTCTGGAGGCATCTCCCCACTCCGATCCCGTGCACTCCCCGGGCCGCGACGTCCACGCTGCCCGCCATGGGCCTTGAGAGACGCTCGCGGCCTTCCCCTGTTGGTTCAGTACACACGGAGGTACGAGACGAATCGCGCAAGCGTTCAGGTGGAGGGCAAGTTGCGTGGTTCGGGGTCGGATCCGAGAGCAGGAGCGGGCCGACGTCGGCCGCTGGGGCCTCACCATCTGACGACCTCCAGGGGGCCCCACCGGCCTCCACCAGTAGGACCCCCGCCGGTGGCCTCAGGGCAGAGGAACCACCAGAGGCGTCAGCTCCGGAGAACCACCAGGGTGATGCCCGCCGCTACGGCGCCGAGCGCCACGGCGGCGACGCCGTGCACGAGGCGGTGTGCGCGCAGTACGGGAAGGAACCGATCGGCCGCGAGCTTGCCGGGTCCGGTCAGTGCCAGGCTCGCGGCGGCGACGAGGAGCAGCAGCTCGAACTCGATGCCGGTGGGGCTGAAGAAACCGCCACCCCACTTCACGGCGATCACGTTGAGCATGATGCCCACGATGCCCGCCCCGGCGAGCGGGGTGAGCAGACCGGTCACGAGGCCCAGGCCGCACAGGGTCTCGGTGAGCCCGGCGACCACCGCCATGGTCTGTGCGGCCGAGTAGCCGTTGCTCGCGAAGAAGTCCGCGGTGCCGTCGAGGCCGCCCCCGCCGAACCAGCCGAAGAGCTTCTGGGCTCCGTGCGCGGCCATGGTCAGGCCGACCGCCCAGCGCAGCAGCAGGAGCCCGGCGCTACTGCCGGACCGGGAGGTCGTGGTGAGGGAGGCGGCGTCGTTCAGGGATGTGGTGCGCGTGCTGGTGAAAATGGACATGCGTCTCTCCTGTGAGTGAAGGCCGTACGTTCGGCTGCCGCCGAAGGCATGGCGAAGTCGCACCGACCGGCCTTGTCCGGCCCTGTCGGCTTGCGGGTGGAGAGACCCGTCTACGTTCTGATGATCTGGATTCTGTACAGGTCGACCGACGTCGTGTCCGATTGCGACGTGCCGGAAGGGGCCAGAGGGGCGCACGGCGGAGCCGGGGGTGTGGACGTCGACTTGGGGACGGGCGAGCCCGGCTGTTCGGGGCGCGGCACCATCGCACCGTGCGGATCCGTCGGCTGCCCGTCGTGACAGCCCCGGTCGTCGTCGGGGAAGTCCGCCGAGGGCATGGCGTAGGAGGCGGTCGCGGTGCGGACGGTCGCCGGTCCGTCGGACGCCGAATCCGTCGTCACCTGGATGCCGAACAGCGGGACGAGGAAGAGGAAGATCAGTGCGAGCAGCGCCGTGCGGACCGTGCGGTCATCCTGTGGCCGCATCAGTCGCGTCGTCGTGCTCCGGCCGCTGCGCGGACGGCGCGGGCCGCTCTGGTTCATGCCGGGCACCCTACCCGTCTTGAACTTTCAAGTAAATCTCGGTGCTCCCGCGAGTGAGCACCAAACGACCGCGTCGGCACCGGACACCGGCCGACTCCACGATGAGTGCGCCGGACGTGCGGACGTGCTCCTTCTGGGCCTGCCGGTCCTGATGCTCGGCGGGCCCTTCCCTGTGCCCATCCCGCCGCAGTTCGCCGGGACCTGCTCCGAGCGGGCCGACAGGAAGGCGCCTGACCGGCAGAAGCCGAGCTCAGGCGCCTTTTTGTGCCTCTAGAAGAAGCCGGGCTTCTTCGGTGAGTACGACACGAGAAGGTTTTTCATCTGCTGGTGGTACACGTGGAGGGGGCTTTGCCGTGGTGCCACCTGGCACAGGTAGGTCCTGGACGGGCGCAACCGAGCCGACGCCGATCACCAACCGGTTTTCGATCACATCGACCGGTACGGCGAGCCGGCGCCGTCGGCGACGAGTCGCATCCCGCGGCAGGAGAGCGAACGGCCGGTCACGCGTGGTGGCCCCAGGTCACTCGCCGAAGGATTGGCCGAAGCCCTGGCGAGCGCCATCGGTGAGGCCGATCGCCGAGGCGGTGTACTCCGTCGCGCCGATGGCGGTGATCGCGCCTTTCGCGGCGGGCAGGATGTCGATGCGGCCGTTGTGGGACTCGTCGTCGCCGCCGGAGCCCACGACGAGGTCGGCGCGGTTGTCGCCGTTCAGGTCGGTCAGCTTCACGGCGGAGCCGAAGAAGTCGTATGAGGAGGGCTTGCCCGGCATGCCGTCGGTGCCCTTGAAGTACGACGTCGCGCCCTTGCCGGAGACACCGCCCTTGCCGCCGAGGAGGGTGGTCACCTGGCCGGTGTGCTCCAGCTCGCCGAGGCTCTCGACGGAGGAGCCGACGGCGAGGTCCGCGTAGCCGTCGCCGCTGATGTCCCCGACGGAGACCGAGACGCCGAAGTAGTCGTCCTTCTCGCTGGAGTCCGGGACGCCGTCGGTCTCCTGGGTGATCACCTGGACGGGACGGGTCGACTGACCGGTCTTGCCGCCATAGACGACGCTGACCTGACCGGAGTAGATCGGCTCGTCGTAGGTCCACTCCTTGCCGACGACGATGTCCGCGTGACCGTCCTTGTCGAGGTCGCCGACGGCGACATGGCCGTCGGTGGCGGACCGGTTCACCAGGAGCTTGCCGTCGGCACCGGTCAGGTTGCCGGTGCGGAGCAGGCCATTGTTCGTGCCCCGATGGAGTTCGATCCGGTCGACGGGGCCCGTGCGCCCTGCGAAGACCTGGATGACGAGATCGGTGATGCCGTCGCCTGTCACATCGCCAGAGTCGAGGGCGGTGTGAACGTACGTCTGACCGTCCTTGAGGCCGAGGTTGATCACGGACTTGGCCTTGCCGGTGGTGCGGCTGATCGGCCCGTACAGCACCTCGCCGCCCCGCCCGGTGCTGTAGTCGCCGGTCGCCAGGTCGGTCTTGCCGTCGCCGTTGAAGTCACCGGCCGCCAGTGAGGAGCCCCGGCGGACATCGGGTTCCGTGGGCGGGGTCTGCTTCACGGTCACGGCCCCGTGCTTCGTCAGCCCGTTCTTCCCGCCCCAGACGATGAAGGTCTGACCGGCGTTGCGGCGGTAGGTGGTGCCGAAGGTGATGTCCTCACCGCTCGCCGAGATCGCGAGGTCGGTGAAACCGTCGCCGTCGTAGTCGCCCGCGACGGACTGGGAGCCGAAGCGGTCATAGCCCTCGGTGATGCCGGGGACGCCCGGGGTGTTCTGCGTGATGACCTGGCGCTTGGCCGCGTTCACACCCTTCTTGGAGCCGTACAGCACCGCCACGGCGCCGCCCTCCGCCTTCTCCCCGGAGCTGCCGTGCTCGTTGACGACGAGGTCCCGATAGCCATCGCCGTTGAAGTCGGGGACGGCCGGCGCGGCCTTGGTTGCCTTGACGGCCTGCGCCGGTGCGGCGACTGCGCCGGGCGCGAGGCCGCCCACCAGGCATGTGGAAACCACGGCGATGGCGGTGTACAGGGTGCGCTGACGCACGATCTTCTCCCACGGTGGATTCTGCTGTTGCTTCTGTGACTCGCCGAGGAGACCAGCGACCCGGCCCGGAGGTTGTACGAGACGGCGAAGGGCCTGGCACGACATCACGACCACCGGCGTCGTGATCGGCCCCCCGCCCTTCACTAGCACCTGGTCAACCAGCACCACGAGGAACCGCCGGCCCTTCTGCGCACCTTGCGCCCGGATGCACCTGTGGAGCTGGAGCGGTTGGTCAGTCGACTCTCGGCCAAGGCCCCCGCCGGGCCGACGTCATTTCTAAGATCTCGCTCTCCCCGAGCGAAGCCACCGATGGTGCGGTCGTTCCCGTGTGTATGACCGCCCACGAGAACTGCCCTGCCTGCCCAGGACCACACCCGGCTCGGGAGGGCCCGGCCGTGGCGCGCCGCGGCGGGGGCATGACGCACTTGGCTGGACGCCGCGCAGGAGCTCGCCACAACCGGCCTCGGCCGGGCTGACGGGCCCATGTCCGGCAGCCGTTTGTGCCCGAATATCCCACTGTGGCCAGTGAGTCGGACGGTTAGCCTGACTCCACTCGCGCGGCCGGCCGGTGAGAACGGGGCGCGCGCCGACCGGGGAGCGGAAGGGGAGCACCTGTGGCGAACGAGGAAACCAGGAAAGCCGAGCAGGCGGCCCGAGGGCACGTGGCCCAGCTGGCCTTCGGGAACATGGTGGTCCAGACCCTGCGCGCCGCGACGCGGCTGAAGGTCTTCGACCTGATCGGCGACGAGGAACGTACGTCCGCCGAGGTGGCCGGGGCGGCCGGGGCCCAGCCGCAGGCCATGAACCGGCTGCTGCGGGCCCTGGCCGGCCTCGGCCTCCTCACCGAGCGGGCCCCGGGTTCCTTCGCGGCCACGCCCGCGGGCATCCTGCTCGACACGGGCCGCCCCGACTCCATGGCGGCCCTGGTGGGCATGCTCACCGACCCCGAGATCCTGCGCCCCTGGGAACTCCTGGAGCAGGGCATACGGACCGGTGCCAGTACGTTCGAGACGGTCTTCGGCAAGGACTTCTTCTCCTACATCAAGGAACGCCCGGAGCTGTCCGCGCAGTTCAACGCCGCGATGAGCCAGGGCACCGCGGCGACCGCCGCCGCGCTGCCGCACGCCTTCGACTTCGGTCGGTTCACGAAGGTCACCGACGTCGGCGGTGGCGACGGCACACTGCTGACCGCGGTGCTCCGCGCGCATCCCGCCCTGAGCGGAGTCGTCTACGACTCGGAGGAGGGACTCGCCCAGGCCCCCGAGAAGCTGCGGGAGCACGACCTCACGAGTCGGTGCACCCTGGTGGCCGGGGACTTCTTCAAGTCGGTGCCCAAGGGGTCCGACGTCTATCTGATCAAGAGCGTGCTGCACGACTGGTCCGACGACCTGGCGGCGACCATCCTGAGCAACTGCCGCGAAGTGCTGCCTCCCGACGGGCGGGTGCTGATCGTGGATCCCGTGCTGCCCGAGGTCGTCGACCCGCGGACCGCAGGCCTCACCTACCTGAGCGATCTCCACATGCTCGTGGGCGCGGGTGGCCGGGAACGCACGCGCAAGGACTTCGAGGAACTGTGCGGCCGGGCGGGACTCACGATCGTGTCGGTACGCCCGATCGACGAGGCCTACGGATTCGGCCTCATCGAGGCGAAGGCGGCGTAGCCGGGCTCGTCCCACCCCGGGCCGACCGGGTCCGGGACGTCTCTCGTGACCACCGGCGGTACCCGACCCACGGTCTGTCCGCATCACCGTTCAACGTGTCGTCCGTGCCGCTGGGCGAGCCGCGCCGTTGGCACTGGTGGTCGCAGGCCGACTGGATCTGGCTGCCCCCCCACCACTGGGCCGAGAACATGACCCGGACCCTGGATCCCTGCGACTTCGCCTTTCGTGGCTGCCGTCGGTGGTTGGGCTGTTGGAACAGGGTGAGGTGGGTGCTCGCCGTCGTTGGATGAGCTGCGGGAGGAAACCGACCGCAGCCAGGCCGAGCCGGCCGGGTTCGAGGACCTGTCCCGGCCCCGTGGAGGGGATGATCAGGGGCGCAGCCCGTCGTCGGGCCGCGGGGACGGTCAGACCGTCGGCGCGAATGCGGTGATGACGTCGACGAGTTCGGCCGGGGCTTCCAGCGGAATCAGGTGACCGGTGCGGGGGACGACCACGAAGTCGGAGTGGGAGAGATAGGGCACGAGGTTGTCGCGGAGCACGCCGACGGGCTCCACCTGGTCGTGTTCTCCGGCGACGACGAGAGCGGGCACGCCGACCATGCGCGTGTGTTCGGTGATGTCCTGCGCGATGCCGTGCAGCGGCCACTCGGTCCGGGCGGCATCGGTGATGGTCCGCGAGTCGGCCACGATCTGCGCCTTGACCGGCTCGGGCAGCTCGGTCGCGGTGAGGACGTGATCCCGTGCCCCGGCCACGGACTCGGCGGAGTCGTAGGCGTGCGCCAGGGCCTCCTGGTACTCGGGAGTGACCTGTGCGGCAGGCTTCGCCGGGCCGGAGCCGACGAGAACGATGCCGCGCAGCCCGGCGGGCCGGGTGGCCGCGACCAGCTGTGCGACCTTTCCGCCCATCGAATGCCCCACCAGGACGTAGTCGGTGACGCCCGCGTCCGCGAGCACGGCGAGCGTGTCGTCGGCGAGCTGACCGAGTGTGTAGGGACCGGGCAGAGCGCTCGACCGGCTCCACCCGCGGAAGTCCATCGTGAGCACGTCACGGCCCGCAAGGCGGTCGACGACGAGGTCCCAGGTGCGGGCGGAACCGCCCCAATAGTGCAGGAACACCAGAGTCGGTCCGGTCCCCGTCCGATGGTCGTAAGTGGGCAGTAGCGTCTGCTGCGTCGTGTCCATGATGGCTCTTCCGGTCGATGCTCTGGGTTGTTTTCCCCGTGCATTCATTGAAACTTCTGCACCCGGACGGGGCATTGGCGTGACTGGTCGCCCGATGATGAAAACTGGACACATGAGCGTGATCCGGCAGATGACCTACCAGCCCGCGGGGCGTCCCGCCGCCTCGGTCGAGACGATGACGTTCGGCCGCCTTCGCGAGCTGAACGACGGCGGCACGCAGCGCGCCGACTTCCACGTCCTTGCCGTCATCGACGCCGGACCCGGCGCAGTCGCCGTCGATTTCCACCGCCACCCGCTCGAAGACCGGTCCGCGGTGTGGATTCCACCCGGCGCGGTGCACCGGTGGGATGACATCGCCGACGTGGCAGGGCACCTCGTGCTGTTCGTGCCGACCGCGCCGGTCACCCACGCCACCCGAGAACTGGCCGCCTCCTCTGACCCGGCCGGGCACTGGATCATCCCCGACGCCGACTGGCCCTTCGTCGACACGGCGCGCAGCCATCTCCTCCTCGAAGCATCCGCCCCGCCCGGTGACTCCCGGACCGAGCTTCCCGAAATCCTGCTCTCCGCGCTCATCACCCGGCTGCAACCGCCGCATGCCGAAGCGCGGCTCGCCCCTCAGGTGTTCCGGTTGTTCCGCTCCAGCGTCGAAGCGCACTTCCGGCAGCACCACGACGCCGGCTACTACGCCCGTGCGCTGGGATACGCGCCCCGCACCCTCTCACGAGCGGTGCAGCAGGCCACGGGCCGCACCGCGAAGGCGTACATCGTCGAACGGATCACCCTGGAGGCCAAACGGCTCCTCGCACACGACCGCCTCACCGCCGCCCGCTGCGCCGACCTGCTCGGCTTCCCCGACGCATCCGCCTTCTCGGTGTTCTTCCACAAGGCAACAGGCAAACGCCCGGGCGCATGGCAGGCGACGGTGGTCACCGAGTGAGGAGGCACCCACACGAACACGCACATCTATGCGCATGTGCGTCACAAGCCGTGAACACCGGCCGCCCGTGCTCGCCTCTCTATCCACCTACACTTCACGCCGCCCGACTCGCCTTGGCTGAACCGGGTGGAACGGTGGTTCGCCGAGCTCACACAGAAGAACTTCAAGCTCGGCGTCAACCGCCGGGTCCAGGCCCTCGAACACGACATCCGGTCCCGGCCGGCCGACTGGAACGAGCTACCCGGGAACGTTCGTCCGGACGAAGACCGCCGACGAAATCCTCGACACAGTGACTGCCTGCTGCCGACGAATCTCCGGCTCAGATCACGGGGTGCGTTCGCCTGGTTGTAGGCGGAAACCGCCAAGGAGCCGGACGCGCCCGGCTGGGAGGGCGAGCGCCGGAATCCGAACGGCGTGAAGACGGCGATCGGCCGACGCCTCCACACGACCTGCACAGTTCGGGGCGTCGCAAGCCGTTCTGTCGAGCGACACTCCGGCCGCGGCCGCCTGATCGTGGTGCGTGGGGGACGGGCCGCCCGGTCAAGGGTGCCCGCGGCGGCGCTTCGTCCCGGACCCGCCTACCCGCAGACGGGGGAGGATGGCGACGGCGGGCATGAGGAACGCCGAGGGACGGCCGCTGATCAGCTGGCAGGCGGGGGGGATTGGTCCTGCCGCGGATCGCACCGCTGATCGGGGGTGGTCATGGTGGCCCTCTGTGCGAACTGCACGATCCTCTTCAGACGGTGCTGGTCCGTGCCGGGGCCTCGATGAGTTGCCAGTCGCCGCCGCGGTCTTCCTTCGCAAGGCGCGCGGCGAGGTCGGGGACGCGGAGTTCGCCCTGGATCACGTTGACGAAGGGCCGCAGCACGCGGTCGTAGTTCGCCGACGCGGTCGGCAGGTCACCGGGGTGGCATGCTTCGCACCACTGAGGGCGCCGCAACGTAGCGCCCCAGTTGGTCCATGCATGGTCCGGATCTTGGGCATGACGGAGTTGTACTCCGCCACCCGGGCGGGCATCGCCCCCCTGCTGTTGCGGCTCCTCGATCAACGAACCAGTCCTCGCCCTACGCCATCCCGACTCGGCAGGTCCCTAACTGCCCTGAACTCGAGGTCCTGACCGGTCACGTCCGGTTCTTCGCCCAGATGCTCGCCGAGCGCTTGGGCGAACGCCTCCCGCAGTGGCTCTACGCCGTCCGCCAGGAGGGCCTTCCCAGCCTCCACACTCTCGCGGCCGGCATCGCCTGACGCTGCCCTGGGGCTCCGGCGTCGTCGAAGGACACGTCAACCGGATCAAGATGCTCAAGCGCCAGATGTACGGACGCGTCGGCTTCACTCTGCTCCGCAAGCGGGTCCTCCTCGCCCCGTGACCGATGTCAGTGGCTCCTGGAACCAGAACGGGTCGAAGGCGGGGCCGAAGCCGTTGCCGCCGGTGCCCTCGTCGCCAGCACCCTCCCGGACAGCCCCATCGTGATCGACCCCGATAACGGCCCCCGCCAGTCCCTGCCCGAACTGCCGATTTCGCTTTGCGCGTCTGCGAGACTCGCACTGGGCCGGGTTCTCCAGGACGGATCAGAGATGGCAACCGGCTGGGTGGACAGCGCCGACGCCGACCGGCGGCGCCGGAGTGTGCGACAGGTCCTCCCATCACTCGAAACACCCGCTGATCACTAGTTGTGACCGCCTCACGGAAGTCGTGCCAGAACCACAACCCGTGAATAGAGCCAGCCTCGCGCCCCCTCCTGCTCCCACTGCTCCAGAACAGTGGTTCTCGCACGCCACGCAGTTGCTTGCCCTCCCCGAAGCAGGAGCGTGGCCAACGCTGTAGATGGAGCAGGGCGGCATGGAGCGCGCGACGAGGAGAAGGCATGGGTGAGGGAGGCAAGCCCAAACGGGGCAAGGGCAAGCAGGAGGGTGCCGAAGTCCTGGATCGGCTCAAACACACCGCCTACGACGGGACAGTGAAGACCAGCGCCAAACCACTGTCGCAGCGCGATGCCCTACGGGTGATGGACTTCGCACTGCGGCTCGGTCAGGAGCTGTTTCTGTCCGGGTTCGACACTCAGGACATCGAGTCCTCCGTGATCGCGGCCTCTGTCGCGTTGGGCCTCAACCACCTGGACATTGACATCACCGCACGCACCTTGCATCTCCAGTACGCGCCCCCGAATGCCGCCCCGATGTCGATGATGCGAGTCACACGAACGGTCGAGGATCCCAGGGACCTGCGGCGCATGGCGGCGCTGCACCGCCTGGTCGGGCACGTGGTCGAGGACGGGCTCGATGTGCGGCAGGCTGCCGAGGCGCTGCGCCGGATCCAGTCGGCCCCACCGCCGTGGCCCTGGTGGTCGCGCACCGCCGGCAGCGGGATCCTCGCAGCCGCACTGACCGTGCAGGTGGGCGGTTCGGCGTGGGCCGCGCTCATGTCGGTGGCAGTCGTGCTGATCTGTGATCGCGCGGGTTGGCTTCTGCAGCGCAGCGCGATGCCGTTCTTCCTGGTCATCGCTGCTCAGGCCGCCCTGACAGTAGTCCTGGGCATCGCCCTGCTGAACATCGCGCTGATCGACCCGTACAGTACCGCCGTCGTGACGGCCAACCTGGTCGTGCTGTTGCCGCTCGGCCCACTGATCGCGCTACCGCAGGATGGCATTACCGGTTTCTCACTCATGGCCGCGACCCGCGCCGTGAACGTAGCGCTCGCGCTGGCCGGGATGGCCACCGGAGTTGTCTTGGTGGCTGTGCTCGCCGACCAAGCGGCAGCCGACCTGTACGCGCCCCACATCGATCACACTGTGCTGCCCGTGTGGGGAATCCTGGTGATGTCCGCCGTCGGCGCACTCGGCAACTGCTGCGCCATGGGCGGCTCCCGCCGTCAGCTCCCCTTCGCCGTGACCGCGGGACTGCTCGCCGGAAGTATCCATACCGCCGTGACACACGCCGTCCCGGACGCACAGGCCGTGGCCGTGCTGTGCGCGGCCACGGCCCTTGGGGCCAGCGCGGCGCTCTGCAGCCCGCTGCTGCGCGTACCTGCGGCAGTCATCGTCGTACCAGGAGCCGCGGGCTCCTTGCTGCCGAGCCTTCAGGTATATGAGAGCATCACTCAACTCTCCGTCGGCCGCGACGAAGCAGTGCAGTACGCACTGCTCGGCCTGGTATCCACCAGCGCCATCGGCGTCGGCGTGGTCACGGGTGCCATGATGGGCAACGCGGCCCTGCGTACCCTCAGACGCTTCCAGCCAACCCCGCAGCCGCAATAGGTAAGCGCCGGTCGTACGGCAGCGGCGTAGGCTCACCCGCCCCACGCTAAACGAAGTGTGTGTTTAGCCTTGGGGTGGGATTGGCGGAACTTGTCCGCGCCCGGCCGCGGGCCTGCACACACATCGTCTGCACGCGGCCGCAGTGACCCTCATCCCTCAGAACACGTGCGAGCGCAGATCAACCATCGTCAGCACTGTCACTGCTACCTCCTGTTCCCTGGCACAGCAGCAACCCTCGCGTAATGTCGTCGGGGTCTTGGCGGCCATGATGTGTCTGCTCGATATGCGTTGACGTAGGGCATGCGCGGCATGGCCGGCGCATGGCCACGGTTGAGCCCGCGTGCACGTGTTCCGGCCCGGGCCGCTTCGACGATGATGTCGCCGGCGCCCAACGCTTCGCTCGACCCGTCGGAGAACTCCCGGGTGAGGAAAAAGGAACTCGGTCACTGCCACAACAGGCCCAGGGTGGTGGTGCCATCTGGTGAATCGCCCGGCTGGATCGAGGAACGCTTGAGGGCGGTCTCAGTGACGCCGACTGCTGTGATCAACGGCCTTTCGATCGAGTGCCCGTTGCCAGCAGTTCGGCCTGTCAGGCTTGCAACCGCTTCGGCGGGCCGCATAATTCCACGCTAGTCAAACATCGATTCCCTTGACAGGTGCATCGGCCTTGCAGCCGAATTTCCGGTTGGCTCCCGCGCCCTGAGGGCGTACGCCGGATCTTTCTGAAGCATCTCCCACACGGTGAACGCGCTGTTTCAACAGTGAGTTGATCAGAGCTCCCTCGTACGTTATTGAGGTCGGTTCTCACAGAAAATGAGGCCGCCGCCCTGATGCCCGCAGAGCAGGGCACTTGCCGACGGAAAGGACCGGGGTGATTAAGCCTGAAGGCGCCCGGCGGGAATGGTTCACAGGATTCGACGACCCCGCCGTACCGCATCTTGCCTAGACCGTGGCCACCGAGGTGCATGAGCGTGAAGGTGGAACGGGACGGCACAAAGAGGTTTCCCCGTGTAAACGGGTTTCGGTATGCGATGAGTTGAGCGGCGCAGACAGGCCGGTGAGTGGTTGTCTGAGTCGACTTGTCGCGCTGCGGAATCGGTTCAGTGGGCGGCCTCCGGCAGCTTATGTGCCATTCGTCTAGGCGGGCTTGCGGCGGGAGGCGATGCGGATGTAGTTGACGTGGTCGCTGCGGTAGCTGTCCAGGTACGGCTGCTCGATCCCTGTGGCGAGATGGGACTTCGAGCACAGCTCCCAGTACGGGATGGCGGGCTCGGTGAGGCCGTCGACCCGGTAGAGGGGTCAGACCGGCGTCGATGAGAGCGCGCAGGTACGTGGTGCGGCGGTGGGTGTGGCAGTGGTAGTGCTCGTCGATGGCTGCGGCCTCGGGCGGGTGCGGGTTGAGGGCGTCGTTGTTGCACCAGGTCACTAGGACGTAGCGTCCTCCGGGCTTGAGGATGCGGGCGAACTCGGCGAGCATGTCTATGCTGCGAGCGTTCGTCTTGGGCCGAAGCCGGGGTTCTGCGAAGTGTGAGCCGCTGACCGTGAGGGCGCCTTCTCCGTCCGCCTGTTCAGTGCGTCCCTGATCGACAAGCCGCTGAGCATCAACTGGCGCGCCGTTCCGGCCGACGTCGTTCCGTTCGGGCGTTGACTCCAGCGGCATTGCAGAAGGTTCCACGATAATCCGCAATTTGCGGAGATACAGGTTGAAACGTTTCTCTTAATTCTCCATATTGTCGCATTTATGCGTGCGGCCTTGTCATGAGCTCTGGTTGTACACATAGCTAGGTGCTGCGACCACTTCCTCGCCCCGGGGTTCCCGATGAGTCCTGGGCAGGTCGACGGAGCCCCGCGCGCCGTCGACCGGGGGAGGCGGCGCCCATCCTCAACCAGAGGAGAAGTCATGAAGAAGGCCTACGAAGCGCCGGCGCTCGTCCGGCTCGGGACATTCCGGAAGAAGACCGGGCTGCTGCAGCGGTCCGGAAACGACCGGCTCATCCTGAGTAAGAACTGACGACCGGCGGTCCTTGACCCGACGTCATGACTGAATCGCACGAGAGTGCGGGGACGGGCCCCGGCGACGCGCATTTCGCGGTCTTCACCGACCGCGAGGACGCGGCCGCCGTGGCCCGGTCCTTCACCCACTCCGGAACGCGCGAAATCCGTGTCCTCGAACACCCGTCGGGCCGGCCATGGCTCGTGGGGCAGTGGGACGACGAGGAGATCGTCACGGCACGCGCTGGACGCACCGCACTGGCCGTTGTCGGCTGCTGCCCCGTCGACGCCGCCGAACTGGACTCCAGGGCAGGGAGGTTGCGCGACCTGGCGGAGCTGGACGCGCTGGCCCGCTCCCTGCCCGGCAGCTTCCACCTCGTCGCCGCCATGGACGGTCGGCTCAGGGTGCAGGGCACCGCGTCCGGGCTCCGGCTGGTCTTCCACGCCGCCGTGGACGGCGTGCGGGTGGCCGCCACCCGCGCCGATGTCCTCGCCGACGCGCTGGGCCACGACCCCGACGAGGAGCAGCTCGCCGTCCGGCTGCTGTGGCCGGTGCCCTATCCGCTCTCCGAGACGTCCCTGTGGCGTGGCGTCACCGCCGTCCCGCCGCAGGACGCCCTGATCATTGCCGCGGACGGGCGAACCGTACGCCACACGCGGTGGTGGACCCCGCCGGAGCCGGTCCGTACGCTCGCCGACGGCGCCCCGATGGTCCGCGAGGCCCTCGTCGCGGCCGTCGACGCCCGCACCCGGCAAGGCGGTGTGGTCAGCTGCGACCTGTCCGGCGGCCTCGACTCCACCTCCATCTGCTTCCTGGCCGACCGGTCGCCCGCCCAAGTGGTGGCCAGCACGTGGCCCGGGCGCGATCCCGCCGACACCGACCTGCACTGGGCGGAGCAGGCGACGAAGCATCTGCCGGACGTCGAGCACGTGGTGTGGGACGCACACGCCTCACCGCTGGTCTACGACGACCTGCTGGGCATCGACGACCTGCTGGACGAACCGACCATCGGCGTCATGGACCGTTCGCGGGTCCTGCACCACCTGCCGGGAATGGCGGAACGCGGCAGCCGACTGCATCTCACGGGCATCGGCGGCGACCACGTGGCCTGGTGCTCCGAGGCGTACTACCACCGACTGGCGCGCACCCGACCGCTGTTCGCGCTCCGGCAGCTGCGCGGATTCCGGGCCCTGTGGCAGTGGCCGCTCGGCGCCACGGCGCGTGCCCTCGCCGACTCCCGCCCCTACGGCAGGTGCCTCGCCGACGCCGCAGGACACCTTCGCGAACCGCTCCCCGCCACCGCCACCACCAGCCTCGGCTGGGGCATGCCCCCACGCCTCTTCGACTGGGTCACCCCCGACGCCGAACACATGGTCCGGCGGGCCTTGCGAGAAGCCGCCTCGACGGTCACGCCGCTGCACCCGGACCGCGGCCTGCACACCGACCTGGAACAGATCCGCTCCTGCACACGCATCATCCGCCAGTGGGACCGGATGGCGGCCCGCGCCGGCGTACCCATGGCATCACCGTTCCTCGACGACAGGGTCATCGAGGCGTGCCTCGCGATCCGGCCGGACGAACGCGTCACGCCCTGGGCGTACAAGCCCGTCCTCACCGCCGCGATGCGCGGCATCGTGCCCGAGACCTGTCTGCGGCGCACCACTAAGGCCGCCGCAGCCATGGACGCGGCCGATGGCTTGCGACGGCACCGCGCCGACCTGCTGGCCCTGTGGGAGGACTCCCGGCTGGAACGGCTCGGCCTCGTCGACGGCGACGCGCTGCGTCACCTCGCGCAGCGGCCCTCCGCCCCCGGACTGCGCGACGCCATCCTCTACTCCACCATCGCCGCCGAGGTATGGCTGCGCGGTTTGTCCCCCACACGTGCCCGTTGAGCCCCTACCCGCCAGGCCCGCCACCGGAGAAAGGCAGTCACCCACCATGGCATTGCGGTTCGGCCCCGATGTCTCCACCACGGAGACCGACTACGGCACCGTCCTCCTGGACCAGCGCAGCGGAAGCTACTGGGAGCTCAACCCCACCGGCACCCTGGTCGTGAAGACCCTCCTCAAGGGCGGCGACGAAACGGCCGCGGTCGACGCGCTCGTCACGGAATTCGCCATCGGCAGGGCCCGCGCGGAGCAGGACGTCACGGCACTCGTGCGGGAACTCAGGGAGTCGGGGCTGGCCTCATGACGACGCCGAGCGCCCTGGAACGGCCCACCGGCGTCCCCTTCACCCGGCGGCTGGCCGCCCGCCTCGTACTGCTGCCGGCTGTCGCCCTCTCGTTCCTGCCCCCGCGCCGGATCCGTGCCGTCCTGGATGTCTTACGTCGCGGCGCCGCGCCGGCCACCGCCGCACAGGCCAGGAGTGCCCGGGACGCGATGTGCGCGGTAAGCCTGCTATGCGCCGGTCCGAAAGGCTGCCTGCCCCGCTCGCTGGGCGCCGCCCTGCTGTGCCGGCTGACGGGCGGCTGGGCCACGTGGTGCACCGGGGCGAGCGTGGTGCCGCCCTTCAACGCGCACGCGTGGATCGAGGCGGAGGGCCGCCCCGTCGGTGAAGACGTGCCCGACGACTACTTCGCGCGGCTGCTCGCTGTGGAGCCGCGGGCGGCGAACCGGTCGCCCCGCCGATGACGGACTCCCGGGCGCAGACGGACCGCCACACACGGGAGGCGGAGTCCCCCGCGAAGGCGCCGAACCGTTCGACGCGGGCCGCGGTGGCCACCATGTACCGGCTCACCACCGGGCACCGGACCTCCGTCGTCGTGGCCACCGTGCTCACACTCGTCGGCTCCGCCCTCGGGCTCGCCCAGCCCCTCGTCGCCAAACAGATCGTGGACGCGAGCGGGCACGGGCGGGCGTACTGGCCACTGTTACTGGTCCTGGCCGTGCTGTTCGTCAGCGAGGCGGCCACCGGTGCCATCGGCCGCTTCGTCCTGGAACGCATGGGCGAAAGAGTCGTACGACAGCTCCGCCACGGCCTGGTCGCACGACTGCTGCGGCTGGAGATGCGGGAGTACGACCGGCACCGCACCGGCGACCTGATCTCCCGCGTGACCACCGACACCACCCTGCTGCGGGAGGTGGTCTCCCAGGCCCTCGTCGACCTCGTCACGGGAGCCCTCGTCGCGGCCGGCGCGATCGCCCTCATGATGTGGATCGACCCGCTGCTGCTGGCCCTGGTCGCCCTCACCGTGGCCACCGCGGCCGCAGTCGTGGCGTCGCTCCTGAAGGGCATCCGTGCCGCGTCGGAGCACATGCAGACCTCCGTCGGCGCCGTCGCCGCCGATCTCGAGCGCGCGCTCGGCGCCCTGCCCATGGTCCGCGTCCACCGGGCCGAGGACCGCGAAGCCCGGCGCATCGGTGAGCGCGTCGAGTCGGCTTACGACGCGGGCGTGCGGACCGCGAAACTCGCGTCCGTGATGAGCCCGGCCGTCGAACTCGCCGTCCAGGGCTCTTTCCTGCTCGTCCTGGTCATCGGCGGCCTGCGTGTCACCGGCCACGCCAACTCCCTCGGCGACCTCGTGGCCTTCCTGCTCTACGCCTCCTACCTCGTCCTGCCCCTGTCCTCGGTCTTCCGCGCGGTCGGCCTGATCCAGCGCGGCATGGGCGCCTACCAGCGCATCGAAGAAGCCCTGCGCCTGCCCGCGGAGCCCGCACCGGCCGGACGGCTGTCCGTACAACACCGTACGAGCGAGGCCGCGCCGGACGAGGCACCCGCACTCGAACTGCGGGATCTCACCTTTGGCTACGACCCCGGCCGATCGGTCCTGCGCGGTGTCACCTTCTCCGTGCCCCACCGGCGCCAGACGGCCCTCGTCGGCCGGTCGGGTGCCGGAAAGAGCACGATCTTCGCGCTGGTGGCCAGGTTCTACGAACCGGACTCCGGAACCCTGCTCTTCGACGGGCGGCCTACCACCGAACTGACCCGTGCGGACTGCCGCGCACGGATCGCCGTCGTCGATCAGAACACCCATGTCGTCCACGGGACCCTGCGCGACAACATCACCTACGCTGTGCCAGACGCCAGCGATACCGAGGTGCGGCGCGTCATCGAGCTGGCCCAACTCGACCATGTTGTAAGGCGGTTGAGCGGCGGCCTGACCGGCATGCTCGGCGACCGCGGCAACACCCTCTCGGGAGGTGAGCGCCAGCGCGTCGCCCTGGCCCGCGCCCTGCTCGCCCGCCCCGCACTGCTCCTGCTCGACGAGCCCACCTCCCACCTCGACGCCATCAACGAAACGGCGCTCACCACGGTGATGAAGGACGTCGCACAGGAATGCGCCCTGCTGGTGATCGCACACCGGCTCTCCACCGTCCAGCACGCCGACCGCATCGTCGTACTGGACGACGGCCGCACGACCGCCCACGGACGCCACGAGGAACTGCTCATCGCCAGCCCCCTCTACCGAGAACTGGCGGCCGGACAGATTCTCCGCCCGGCCGCCGCGCACCCCTTGCCCGCGAGGACGGCCCACACTCACCCACCGCCCTGAGCGCGAACCGGACACGCGCGCCCCTGGCAGCGCCGCGCCGTTCCCTTGGGGCCGTCGGCGCCGCGACGGTGACTGAGACGACGGACGCCAGTTTGATGAGTGCGTGGGAGTCGGGGCGACGCCGTAAGGGAAAGCGGAACCGCGCGGGACTGTGCCAGCTGTACCGCGAACGCCCGGAGGTCCTGTTCGCGCATCAGGACGGGGCGGCGACCAGCGTGCTGGAGACCTCCGGCACCGCGGTGGTCGTCAAAGTCCTCACCCGCTGGACGGACTTGGTCGAGTCGATGGTCGACGTTGTCGCGGGAGTGCGTGAGCAACTCGTGGTCACCGGCAGCCGGTCGCGGGAGAAGGCGTACCTCGCGGCGATCGAGACCGCCGTGGCCCAGCACCCCGACCTCGTCCACTACCGCGTCCTCTACGGCTCTCCGCGGCATCGGGCGCTCGCCGACCACCTGGCGAGGCTGCTGGAGCTGCGTGATCCGGCCGCGCGCCGCAACGGCATCAAGACGCTGCACCTCGGGATGGTGGCGCCCACCGAGGCTCTGGAACGTTTCTTCGTCGCCTCGGAGACGGCCGCAGTGGTACCGCTGCCGTCGTTCCACGGGGCGGAGGGATTCGACTGCGGCGTTTCACTCAGTCGCGAGGCAGTGGTGGGTCTGGTCCACCATGGGCGGGAGGCGTGCGCGTCCGCTCGGCCGGTGGAGACGATCGAGGCGGTCCGTGCGCTGCCGGTTCGGCACAACTGACGTGGTGGGGAGAACCGTGAGCGAGGACCTTCAGCAGCAGGCCGAGGAACGTACGGCATCTGTGGTGGAGCTCGCCCGGGAGCTGGTCAAGCGACCAAGCAGGGGTGAGGTCGACGGCTATGGGCCAGTCCTGGGTGTGCTGGAGGATTGGCTCGCCCTGCGCGGCCTGCCACACCGCCATCTGCGCGATGATGACGATGAGTTGGTGGGTCTCCTGGTGGAGATTCCCGGGCGGCGTCCGGGGGCCTGGTGGACGCTGGACGCGTGCCTGGACACCGCCTCGTACGGGGACGAGCAGGCGTGGTCTTTCCCGCCCGCCTGTGGGGATGTTGTGGACGGCTGGCTGCGAGGGCGGGGCGCGGCCGACTCCAAGCTCGCCGCGGCGATGTTCTGCCACATCGCCGCCGACCTCGTGCCCCGCGCTGAGAGCCTGCACGGCGGACTCGCCGTTCTGTTGGACGTGGATGAGCACACCGGTGGCTTCGGCGGTGCCCGCGCCTACCTCGCCGACCCGCAGGCGCCCCGCCCCGCCGGGGTGATGATCGGCTACCCCGGCATGGACCACCTCGTGGTCGGCGGCCGGGGCCTGTGGCGGGCCTCGATCGCCGTGCATACCCCCTCCGGGCACTCCGGCTCCAGCAAGAGCGTGGTCGGAGCAATCTCCCGCGCCGCCCGCCTCGTCAAGCTCCTGGACGACGCCGAACTCCCCGGCACGGCAGGGACCTCAAGCTCGGGTTTCCCGCTGCCGCCGAAGCTATCGGTCACGTCGTTCCACGGCGGCGAGGGCTTCTCCGTCACCCCCGACCGGTGCGACCTGAACATCGACATCCGCACCACGCCGTCCTTCGACGGCCACGATGCCGAGACGCTGGTCCGCAAGGCCGTTGCCGAGCTCGATGCGGAGCTGCCCGCTCCGACGCCCACCGAGATCATTCCGATCGCCGCGTGGCCCCCCTTCCGCCTCGCCGAGGACGAACAGCCCGCCGCCGTCCTGCTGAACGCCGCCGCTGAGGCAGGGCTCGCAGTGAAGTCAAAGACCGCAGGACCCTCCAACATCGGCAACCTGCTCGCCGGGGAAGGCATCCCGGCGACCGCCGGCTTCGGCGTGCCGTGCGAGGGGCTGCACGGCATCGACGAGCGCGCCCACCTCGCCGAACTTCCCATGGTGTACGCCGTCTACCAGCGTGCCGTCCTCAACCTTCTGGAGGGCTGAGGTCACTGGCGGAGCGCGGCTATTCCTCCTCGGCGGTATTCCTGTCGGCATAAGGAGAGAAGACGCCAAGGGGTCGCAGGTCATGAACGCTCCGCAGAGGATAGATCCGGACCTCCTCCGTCGGGGGGTGACGACGAGGCGGACCCGTCTCGCCCAGCGTGGGGCCGACGCTCACGAAGGCGGACTGCTACGGCAATCCCGGCCCCAGCCACTGTCGCTGCTGCGGTTGCGCGGTCGGGGTCCAACACGTCACCGAGCACAAGTCCACACACCACTGCTGTGACACCCAACGCTGCGGTGGCCCACCCCGCTCGCTTCTTCCTGGCCATCACATCTGCCTCCCTTCGCCGTTGGTTCGGACCAGCAACCTGGTCGCAAATCGACCATGCCTCCGTTCCGGCCGTGCCGGCCGTTTCTGCATCAAGCTGGAACGGATCGGCACATGCTGGTTCGCGGTCCGCTAGCGTGGAACACGCAGTGACCGGGGATGCGCTGTGAGTAAGGAAGTCGGTAGTGACGGGACCGGAACGCACTGAAGACGAGAGTCACGAAGCGAGCTCCGTGGCGGACTTACTGAGTCAACTGCGCAAGACAGCAGGGACACCGTCGCTCCGCGAAATCGCTGCCCGAACAAACAACTTGATGCAACGTCACCAGGCGCAAGGCGCGTCACGACTGACTGGGCCACACGTGCAGCCGACGCGAGTGCCCCTGGTCACCCTCAGCCGCCTCTTCAAGGGCGAGCTCATCACGCAATGGGCCCAGGTCTACACAACCTTGTGGGCGTTGGGTGATTCGCAACAGCGCCCGCCGCAGGCCCAGGTGGAAGCCTTACGACGCTTGTGGAATGCACGATATGACGCTGAACGAGGCGGCGAGGCCGTTGCCGATGACCGTGAGGCGGTCGTATACCGGCGCGACATCCATCTCGCCTGCGGCAGCCTGCTGCGAGGGCCCTTGTTACCGCTCACGATCTGGCAGCCTTCCCATGGCACGGCTGACGCCCGTGAGGCCCTGCGGACATGGCTTGCCTCGACACAGCGTCTGAGCACGGTCGTTGGCGGCGTCGGGTACGGGAAGTCGATGCTTGCCATGTGGCTGGCAGATGAACTGGCCCAGGAACCGAACGGCCCCGTACCGGTACGCGTGTCCGCGCGACGAGTGCTGGGCAACACAGGACAGGACACGAGCGCGGTCAGCGACACGGACATGTCCCTGCTCCGCTTTGCCCATCCACCGCTCCCTAAGCGACTGAGGGAAAGCATCGGCGGCGGGGACACCGACGCTGTGGTCATCCTCGATGACCTGGATGAAGTCGGTGCACTGACTGCTACCGGCTTCGACTCATCACGGCGTGTGCTCCACCAGGCATTCACCTCCCTTGGGTCGAACATCCGCATCGTGGTTTGCTGCCGAGCCGTCGCGCTCAACTATTCAGATCCCAGCCATGCAACCGAACAGCGTGCCCTTATGGAGGAAACAGAGTTCGCGGTGCGGCAGGTGATCGACCCTGATGTCACGGGGTCCACTCTGTTAGGGATCGATGCTGTGGAGCAGGACGAAGCCGAGGCGTTTCTACGCCAGCGGGGGGTTTCAGATGAGTGGTTCGCCAGTGTCGGTTGGCCGCTGCCCATAGAACTCACTCCCCAGTTGATCCAGCTACTAGTCACTCTAGGCCGGACCTCCCGGGGGAAGGCCCACGAGCTCTCCCTGGATCAGATCTATGAGCAGGTGGCATTCGCTTGGAAACGGAGTGTGCCGATCCTTGAGCGAGCCGAACGTCGAGACTGGTCCGCACTCCTCACATACCTGGAGCAGCGCTCGGCCTCCTTCATGCGTCCCATGCGGGTGTCTCCGGAGCTGGACAGACTCGCCGAACTGGCGGGGTTCCTCAGCTCCGATCAGCTAGGCAGCTTGAGGTTCACACATTTCTCGTGGCAGGAGTTCTTCCTCGCCAGGTACCTTGCCGCCGAAATCTTGTCCAATAGGGCCGCTCTCTTGTCACGACTCAACCTGCTGTTCGATTCAAACATCAACCGCTTCCTCGTGCCGCAACTCCTCCGCGGTCGCCGCTATAGAGCCATAACGACTAGCCAGCAACTTAGGGTTGTCACGGTCGGGGATTTCAAGGAATTCCTGGCGGACACGAAGTGGCGTGGCGGGATCGGCTGGGGAGTCCACCCTGCAGGAGAACGCATCCGCGATCGATGGCGGCCGCCAGGAGACATGACAGGTTCCCTGAGCGCAGAAGGCGGTCCGCCGCTCGGTGCAGCGGACAACGACCCGGTGACCCATGTCTCCTGGTACGACGCCGAGCGGTTCGCGGCCTGGATGGGGGGACGTCTACCACTAGGCGACTCGCCCGCCCCCCGCTCCCATAAACAGACTGCCCCACGTTATGCATGGACCGAAAGATGGGCCGAAGAATCTATGGCCGAGATGGAACTCCAACCTCTGCAGCAGAACCTGACTGCCCAGAAGACTTCGCGTAACCCCGACTTCAGGAGCCCCCAGATCGGCATCGCAGTGATGACCACGATGCCGTATTGGTCGGGGTTCAACCTTTCCGGTTCGACCACTTCTCACCTGGAAGGCGGGTAGTCGACGATAAGGGCGCATATTGACCCATAGCACTTAGAGCATGACGGCAAATCCGCCCTGGAACAAATTCTGTTGCAGTGTTTCCAAGAGTCGAGTTTCCAAGTGGCGGAGTGCCCCTATTCGGAGGGTGCGGTATTCCTCGATGGACGGGCGTCCTCTTGGTCCCGTACTGCGAGGTAGGCCGACCAGTTGGGTTGCGAGTAGGAGGCCCGCTTGTGAGCGGTCTGGATGTTGATCTCCAGTAGGTGGGCGAGGACGGCGGCGGGCAGCTGTTCGGCCAGGGAGACCAGAGCGGCGCTGCGTCCGGGGACGGCGTGGAAGCCGGATTGGCGCATGAGCAGGCTGAAGCCCGCGGCGGAGAGCGGCTGACCAGGGACAATGCCAGGGAACAGCCACAGTTTGGCGCCATCGTCGGCGGGGAGCAGGGTCTCCTCGGCGGCCACCTCGGCGAGTTGGCGGAGGAGGCGGGCGAGTCGAGGCGGGATGAACAGCTCCTGCCGGTGCAGGCGAAGGTGGATCTCATCGCCGCGCTTCTTGATGTCGTCCACGGCGAGGCGTCGGATGCGCTCGCTGGACAGGCCATAGAGGAGGGTGAGGGCGCGGGCAACGCGCACGCGTAGCGTCAGGGCACCGGAGTTGCGACATGTACGCAGTTCTGACCAGCGCTGTTCGTCCGTCAGCGGGGGCGGACCGTTTCCGGCGGGGGCGTGGGTGATGTCTTGCTTGCCGGTCAGCCCGCGGCGGAAGGCCCAGGTGAGGAAGGTGCAGATGTCATGGCGCCGTCCCGGCCCTGCGGCAAGCCAGTCCTCCAGGTGCCCTTGGCGCACGGTGGTGAGGCTCAGCTTGCGCTCATCGAGCCAGGCCAGGAAGGAGGGGATCAACAAGACCTCTGCGCGGATCCTGTTTCCGGCCCGGTGGACGGCGCGGCCCCGAGCGGCGCGGTGACGGGCTTTTCGCAGCAGTACCCACTGGGTGTAGGGCTGGACCAGACGCGCGTGGCCGGCTGGGCGGTCGGTCAAGACCCGGGCCAGCCAGGGGGTGATGCGCTCGAGGGACTCTTCGGGCTTAGGAAGGACGTGGGTGCGAACGAGCAGGGATCGCACGTAGCACTCCGCGTGGCTGGGCGGTAGTTCGTCGAGGATCTCGTGGGTGAGGGGACGTCCGGTGGCGGCCAGGTGACCGAGCAGTCGGGCGCTGTTGCTGCCCTGGAGCCAGGCGAGGAGACGGATCGGACGGCCGGATTTCGTCAACAGGGCGATGAGTGGTTGGAGTTCTTGCGGCACCTGCCCCCTGGGGCCTGCGAGACGCTCGCGGAGCTGCTGGGTCAGAGTGCAGCGGATGCACCGGCCGTGGGCGTAGACCTCGCCGTCTTGGCAGTTGCCGCAGGGCGGTGGCGGCGGGTGTCCGGCGCAAGGTCCGCAGATTCCGGTGCCGACGCTGTCCCGGCATGTCAGCGGACGTACTTGGTTGCAGTGCCGGCAGCGACGTCCGGTGTAGCGCAGGGTGCCGTAGCACGACTGGCATACCGGGCCCAGCGGCCAGTTGGCGGCCACGATGCGCAGCTGCCCGCAATGCCCGCATGCGCGACGCGGCGGTGGCGTGCACTCCCGACAGGTCCATTCCTGCCCGCCCCTGCGCATGCATTCGCGCTGCCGTCCGCAGATAGTGCAGCGGGTGTGCTGGGTGGGGCGCCGGTAGCAGCGATAGCAGCGGGCGGGGTGCTCGTCGGAGGCACGCGCAGCGAGCGGGGCGATTTCGCCGCATTGCCCGCACTCGCCCTGGGGCCGGTGCTGCTGGTAGCACTGCGGGCACCAGGGGCCGTCGTCGGTCACCAGCTTGACCCGGTCCCGAGTGCCGCAGCCGGCGCACTGCCGTTGCGGACGGGGCCAGCAGCGTTCGCACAAGGGGGTGTCGTCTTCGCTCCGGGCGGCGGGGGCCCGGATGCGGCCGCACTGCCCGCAGGGCTTTCTGACCTGTGGATCATGGCTGTAACAGCGGTAGCAGATGCCGCCTTCGGGACGCCGCGCGGCGATCAGGGCCTGCCGTCCGCAGCGTGCACAGGTCTGCGGTGCCCGAGCCGGTTTGCATCTGCTGCACACCCGTCGGCCCTCCCTGTCGAGGAAGAGCCGATCGGGCAGGGCCCCGCAGGCAGTGCAGCCCGGGACGGGAACCTCGTGTCCGGCATCATGCAGGACTTTCGCAACCCGGTGGTGAGCAAGAGGGAAGGCGCGTCCCGGATCGGCGAGTGCGCTCGGCCGCAGTTGCCGGTAGGCGTCCAGCTCGCGGGCCGCACGCCCGGTCCAGGCTCGGGCGTCGCGCGAGGCGTTCTCAGCCTCGTGTTCCCTGATCCCCGGAAGCGCCCGCTCAAGGCACGCGACCAGGCGGCGCCGGACGTCGTCCCGACTCCCTTGCTCCGGGATGTGACCCGGACGTGTAGCGCCGTCGTGGATGGTCACGACTGTCCGGGACGGCGGATAACCGTGTGTCGTACCGGCGGCGGAGCCGCCGTTTCACCAGCGGCCTTGGGGATCTGCCGATCGACCACCTGCACCTCGATCAGGTCGTTCGGGGTGCAGTCGAGGATGTCGCACAGCGCCGCCAGCGTGTCCATCGACAGTCGCTGTGGCGCCTGCGTCACCAACCGGTAGACCTGCTGCGGGACAACTGCACGCCGCGTTCCGCGAGCAGCGGCACCAACTCGGAGGTCTGGAACATGCCTTGCTCGGCCATCTTGTGCCGCAGCTTCCAGGAACAGCCCATCTTTCGGATCACTCCGGCTCACCCCACAGGTCGTCTCGGTGCTCGGACAGGGCTCGGCGCAGCAGCCGTGTGCGGTACTCATCGGACACCCCCGTGTACAACGCCGTGGTCGACGCGTGCAGGTGTCCGACCTGCTCTTGCACGAACCGCTCGGGATAGTCGAACTCGATCAGGTGGGTCACTTAGGAATGCCGAAGGCGGTGCGGATCCAGCTCCGTCGGCAGACCGGCCAGGTCCCGCACCGTGACGAAGGCATCGTTGACCGACCGGCGGTCCAGGCGCCCGCCCCGCTCAGTAACCCACAGCGCAGGGTGGGCGCCAGGCCGCAGAAGTGGGCGGACCTCGCCGACCCACTGCTCAAGGACCGGCACGATCCAGTCGATCTCGGGCACCAGCAAGATCGTTCGCCGCTTCGGCGCACTGCCCCGCGACGCCTTGCCGAACCGGACGTACACGGCACCAAAATGCCCGAACCGAGCTGTGCGCGGCACCCGTCGAAAGTCGACCAGGTCCAGCCCCGCTGACTCCTGCCGCCGCAGGCCAAAGGCGTAGACCGTCTTGAGGAGCGCGGCATCGCGCATCGCAGGCAGTGCCCCCTTCACCCGGCGCGCTCGGATCTGTTCCACCCGGCTGTCGGCAGCGTCGAACAGAGCCTGCACCTCGTCATAGTGCAAGGGGCGACGTCGTGGGTCGCCCTCGTACTCGGTGACGTGCAAGACCGTGTTCCACTCGTGGAACACCTGCTGCGGCACTGTCCCAAAGCGCCGTTCGCACTCCTTGGGCCAGTCATAGCGTGGATCGCTGATATAGGCGCAGAACATCTGGATCGAGACCTCGTAGCCCCGGGCCGTGGACACCATGATCGGCCGGGTTCCGGACCGCAGATGGCTGGAAAGCCTCTGCCTCAGCCCGGCGTCCACTGCCAGGGATACAGCCCGGAGAACTCCGCCAGCCGACGAACCAGCGCCAAACGCGGAACGATCGTGCTGCTCTCGCGTAGAAAGCGAGCCTGCTGCTGCCGTGCCCAGCCATCCAACATCGCCTGGAACACGGCCGCTTCAGGGTCCAACGGGCGGACATTGCCAGCGAGTTCGACGACCGCAGACCCCGGAGGCTTACCGATGGACACCGCCCACCTCCCGTGTTGCATCCGACGCATCATCGTTGCGCCAGATCGGGTTGTCGGGGAATGCCCTGATCGGGTGCTCCGGGGCTATGGGCTTCGATTCGCTACTCGGCCTCTGGACCTGGGAGAACCACGTCCTCCTGCGTGAGGCTATGTTGCATCGCTTGCAATAGCCGCTGGTTCCCAGGCGCGTCCCAGGTTTCTCCCAGATCCACTCCCAGCAAGTCCCCAACTCCGTCTCTGGGAACGGACCTTGTCTCGCGGTGACATGGAGTCAGCACCACTCCGCATCCACTGATGACAAGGGAGGCCAGTCATGGCCGAGCAGACCATCGCCACCATCAAGCCGGTTGAGGACAAGCTCGCAAAACCGGTCACGGGCAGCTTCGCGCCGCAGCTCAGCACCCACTGGGTGACCGAGGCCATCCGCGGCCGCCAGACGTTCAACGACTCCGACAAGGACAACTACTTCGAAGGCTGATCTCCCTTCGACCGTGGGCGCGGCGCCCTCGCGCCTGCCAGCGCGGCTCCGTGCCAGTCCACCTTCATCTATCCCAGGAGATCACCATGGACATCAGCACTGCCGTCGATCCCGCAACGGACCAGGAAGAGAGCCCCAGCCCGCCGTTCACCCCGGCGCTGTCCGCTGCCCCGGTCGTGAGGGCTACCCTTGGCCGCGAAGTGGGCACGGCTCCCTCTACTCGGCACGCCCCATCACGATAGGCCGCCCGCTATGGCGGGTGGATCTCCGCCAGGACGTGAATGCCACGCCGGGCACCTTCGACCGCACTCACCATCATCCCGACATCGTCGGATGGGAACCCGGCCCGCGAGCCTTCGCCCAGAAGCTGTCCGATGATCCGCTGTCGTGGCTGACCGGCAAGCTCACCGATGCCTCCGCCCTGTTGACGGTACCGGCGCCTCTCCGGAAGAAACCTCGTCAGAGGATGCGGAAAGCCATTGTGCGGCGGCACCTGAGGTGGTGGACACCTTGCGCCGGCTGCTGGAGCGGGTGTGGTCCGGCGACTTCGGCCACCCCAGGGGCGCCACGGAGGCGGGAGCGGTGACCAGTATCCGCGCCAGCTGGCTTTAGGCAGTGCCCGACGAAGAACGTGTCACAGGCTCCGCGAGCCGCCAGTAGGTGAGAGGTTGGCCGGGGTCCCGGGGACCGACCTCGCCGCCCCGGCCCTTCGCCTCTGGGCGGCGGCACGCAGCATGTGTACACACCACATGCACTCCTTTTCCTCATGCAGGGGCGAAGAGAGCCAGTAGGCGCCGGTCAGGAGGGAGCCTGAGCTCTCCGTGGCCGGGGCGGTGTGCACGTCGTCCATGTCCCGCCCAACGACCCGAAGTGGCCGAGGAAGCGAGCGTTGTCAGCTTCAGCGGACGACTGCCATACGTACGCTTGAAGAACATCGCAGGGAGGCATCGACTGCGCCGGAGGGGGCACGAGCAGTGGCTCGGCCCCCTCCCGGAGGCTGCTGCCCGAGGAGCGCGGACCCCGCTGCGTCGGCTCCGTCAACGACCGCCGGTGAGGGCAGTGCCGCCCCTTGCGCGGACCGATCGTCACACCAGGATGTTGGTCCGGGGGCGGGCTGTGGGCCACCGCGACCGCTGCGCGATACACCCGAACGGCTCTCGACCCCCTGCTGTCAGGTGGTGCGCCGGTTGTACTGAGAAGGGGTGGCGGTACCGGGCGGACCGGGCCCGGCATCCGGACACCTTCGAGCGAGGCGGGCGAGATGACAGTCGACACAGCAGCCGAGGCGGCCGACCGGATACCCGCCGGCTCACGCCGACCCCTCGATACCGACGCGCTGGTGGAGGCGTCGGTTCTCCTGGCGGATGCCGCGCTGGCGGCGCGGAGAGCCGGAGCGGAACTGACCGCGGCCTGCTCCAGCTGGAAGCTCGGGATGCAGGCGGTGCGCCGACCGCTGTGGGGGATGGGCGCGGCCCTGGCCGCAGGGCGCGCCGTGACCAATTCCGCGGGCCTCGGATTCGCTGTCAACGGCGGCCCGGTCGGCGAGGTCCTCCGTTCCATGGGCACTGTCACGCGCCGCAGAGCCGCCGCCGTGACGATGGCGGCCGACGCGTTCGCCCTGCGCATAGAGGCGGCCGCCGCCGAGCATCCCAACCTGGCCACGCCTGCCGCCAAACGGCTCACCGACGCGGCCGTGGCCGGCCGCAGAACGGCGATGCTGCGTGCCGCCAGGGAGCTGGTGCGGCTGCACGGCGTCACGCGCACGCTCACCACGATCAGCCCCGTGATCATGGAGCTGCTCGCGCTCCTCGCGCTCCTGGACGAGAACCCGACCAACGACAGCTTCGCCTGGGTGACGCTCGCCGGAGGCGTGCCCACCACCGAACCGTTGCTGGGCCTGCCGCGTGCACTGATCGAGCGCTTCAGCCAAGGCCCGGGACGGGCCGAACGGGCCGAGGGCGACGCCCTCCTCGCCCGGGTGCTGGCCCGCTCCGGCAACGAGATCGTCAGCTACATCGACGACATTTCCGCCCTCGGCAACCACGGCCTCGCACTCCTGCGGCGGATCGAGTGCGCCGACGGAGCGGAACGGTACGTCCTGCTGCTGCCGGGCACCAGCTTCGGACGGCTCAGGAACAGCACCCCCCAGGACCTTGCCGGGGCCTTCGACAACCTGCTGCGCATCGACACCACGTACACCCGAGCCATCACCTCCCTCCTCGTACGCGCGGGGGTGCCCGAAGGCGCCGAGCTCATGATCGTCGGGCACAGTCTCGGTGGCATCGCCGCCATGAACCTGGCCTCCGACGTCTCCTTCGTGTCCCGCTACCGGCTCACCCATGTGATCGGCGTCGGGTCACCCATCGACACCAAGCGCCCGGTCGATCCCGCCGTCCAAGTGGTCAGTCTCGTCAACAAACACGATGTGATCCCCGGCCTCGACGGTCGTGGACCGGCCTCGGCCACCCGCCTCCCCGGCGGGTGGGTGGAGCTCGCGTGGCTGGACGAGACGTACGACTACCCGCTGTCGCACGCCCCCCAGGCGTACGCCGCCACGCTGCGCACCAGCCAAGCTCGACACCGCGCACGGGTGAACGAACTGATCACCGCGTACGACGGCGAGATCGTCGGCAACCAGCCCTATCTGCTCCTGGACAAGTGACCCGCCATGCCCCGTACGCACGACCGAGGAGACAGGCGATGAAGGCCGGCGACACCACCACCGCACCGCTTCGGCCCGCCACGGCGTGGCCTTTGGAGAACGCCTTGTTCAGCGCGGCCATCGCCGCCGAGCGCATCTCCTGGATCGATGCCCCGGCGCGGGCACTGGGCCTGCGGATGTTCACCCGGCGGTATCTGACGCGCCAGGTCCTCGCCCAACTGCGGCGCACCGCGCGCAGCCGTCCGCTGTTGCTGCGCACCGCGTTCGGCACATTCGTGACCCCGCTGACCGCCGAGGACGCCCGGAGCCTGATCGGCGAGGCGGAGGAGGCCGGGGTCCGCGGCACCGTCACCGGAGTGACCGCCCGCGGCCACCGCCTGCGCCTGACGCCGCACGTCCCGTTGCCCATTGCGCTGGCCGCCCTGAACGCGCGGGCACGGTCGACCGCGGCCGACGCCGCCCTGGAACTCCTCGGAACGCGCGGCCCGGGCGACCGCCTGGAACACGCCGACTGGTGCGCCGTCGCCCGACGCGTCGCGCGGCGGATCGTGCTCGGTGACAAGGCCGCCGACGACACGCTCGTCAGCGACATCCTGGACCTGACGGCGCATGCCGCGGACTCCACTGAGCACGCCGCTCGTCTGGCCGCGTTGCGCCGTCGCCTCGGCCTTTACGTCCACGATCCGGACCCGGGGTCACTCGTGGCCGCAGTGCCGGACGACGACACCAGGCAGGGTGTGGTCGCGCACGCCCTGGAGACCGTCACCCGAGCACTGACCGACACGGTGTTCCAGGCTCTGGCGCTCGCCTCGGTACTCCCGGTCGCTCCTGCCACCGACCGCGGCGAGCAGGCGGTGTCCTCGGCGCTGCGCCGCTACCCGCCGCTCTCCGCCACCGTGCACGAGGTGTGCGCTCCCTTCCGGTGGCGCGGCATGGGCATCGATTCCGGCACCGACATCCTGTACGCGGCCGCCTGGCTGCGCGACTTGGACCAGGAGCACGGGCACGGAGATGACGGACCCTCGGCCTCGCTGTGTGCCGCACCGGTGCCCTGCGCCGCCGCCGAACTCGCCGTCCTGGCCGCGACGGAGGTCACCCGCGCCGTGCTCCGGCACGCCGAACCCGTCGTACACGCCCCGCGGATCGACCCCGGCGCCCCGCCCGCCGATCTCCACGCCGACTCGCTCGACCTCGCCCTCCCGGACACCGACCCGCGCGCGGGCAGCGGAGTCCTCGCACCGGGAACGGCCGCGTTCACACCCAGCGTGGGAGGCGGAAGGTCCGCTCATCACGCCGCACTTGCCCACGACAGTGCCCGCAGTCTCGACGAGCAGGCCCGGCAACTGGCGGACTGCGCGAGGCAGCCCGAATGGAACCACAACGCCTTCGGCGAGCAGTGCCGGATGACGCTGCTGGCCCATGCGGAACGCTGCGCCCGCGCTGCCGAAGATGTACGCCGTGCCGCACAGTGGATGGAGAGGTAGTCCTTCGGCCAGGCCGGGCGGAGACCGTCACCAGAAGGCGGTCGTCCGTCGGCGCACGTCGCGGTCGACCATCCCCTGCACGGTGAACCAGACCTCGTCGCACAACCGGCGTGTGGCGGCGGAGCGTTCGGCGAAGGTATCGCTGGAGGCAGGGGCGGGCACTGGTTCTCCGACGGTGATCCGCCACTTCGCCGGGAGCGGCAGGAGCGTGGTGACGGGGAAGTAGGGCAGGTCGAAGCGGCGGGCCAGTGACGCGATGCTGCCCAGCTTGGGATACGTCTCCTCGGCTCCCACGATCGACACCGGGATGACAGGTACCTGCGTCCGCATGGCGGTCACCGCGAATCCGGGGCTGAAGGGACGCAGACGGTAGCGCTGGGAGAAGGGCTTGCCGACCCCGTCGAGTCCCTCAGGGAAGACCCCCACGAGGTGGCCCTCGGTCAGCCGGTCACTGCCCAGCGTCGGGTCATCGGCGAAAGCGCCGTGCTGCCGCGCGTAGGAGGCCACCGGAGGCAGCCGGAAGACGATGGGGGAGGCGTGGAAGTACACGGGGCGCCGCAATTCCCGGTGCAGCAGATTGTGCAGCACGAACGCGTCCAGGCCCCAGGCCCCTGAATGATTGGCGATCAGCATGGCGGGACTGCACTCCGGAATGTTGTCCAACCCGGACACCTCGACCCGCAGATAGTCGCTGGCCAGCCATTCGAGCACGCTGCTCAAGGCGTCGGTGGCGATCGTGTCGAGCGACCTGGGATTCGGTTCCTCCATAAGATCCCACTTTCTACCGAAAATGGGTTACCGCAATATCGCGAAAGCCAACCAGGTGGTCCCCTTGAGTGTCGGCCCGAGCCCGGGTCCATCTCTTCAGGGAAGGCGCCATGAATTCGTCCGCCACACCGCCTCCGATCAAGACAGCCAGGTCCACGGACCTCATCGCGGACCTGATCGTCGACAAGTTCCAGGCCGACCCGGCCACCATCAGAGCAGAGACCCCGATGACCGACCTGCTCGTCGATTCGCTGATGATCGTGGAGATGGCCATCGCGCTCAAGGACGAACTGGGCATCGCTGCCACCGAGGACGAGCTGCGCACACTCACCTTCGGCGAGTTCACCGCACGCGTCGACCAGGGATGCGCACGGTGAGCCCAGGGACCGACGTCGTCGTGACCGGGATCGGCCTGGTCACGGCGGCGGGCAACGACGTGGAATCCACCTGGGACGCCGTGCGCGAGGGGCGCGCCACGGCCCGCCGGGATCCGGAACTGCGGGATCTCCCCGTCTCCTTGAGCTGCCGCGCGGACCTCGCGGACTCGGCGCCGAAGCTCAGCCCCACCCTGCGGCCCGACCCTTGCGCACGCATGGGCCTGACCGCCGTCACCCAAGCGCTGGAACGGGCCAAACTCGATCCCGCCGACTGGGACCCCACCCGCGTGGCCGTCGTCACGGGCTGCTCTCTGGGCGGCATGCACACCGCGAACGTCGCCGCCGAGAGGTTCACCGCCGGCGGCCCGACGAGTGTGTCGCCGTACTTCCTCACCGGCTATCTCATCAACATGGTGTCCGCCACCATCGCCCTGCACCTGGGCGTGCTGGGCCCCACTCTGAACGTCGCGACCGCGTGTGCCTCCGGTGCCACCGCCCTCGGCACGGCCCGTGATCTGCTCACCTCGGGCCAGTGCGACATCGCCGTCGTGTGCGGTGCCGACGCCGCTGTCACCCCGTCCGTCGTGACGGGCTTCACCCAGCTGGGCGCGTTGTCCGACCGGAGCTCACGCCCGTTCGACACCGACCGCGACGGATTCGTCATCGCCGAGGGCGCGGGGGCCCTCGTCCTCGAACGGGGCGAGCACGCGGCCGCCCGCTCCGCTCCGCACCTGGCACGCTTCATCGGTTTCGCAGCCACCACCGATGCCCACCACCTAGTCGCGCCGCATCCCCAAGGGCAGGGGGCCGAACGGGCTCTACGGGAGGCGCTCGTGGAGGCGGGCATCAGCCCGGGCGAAGTCGACCACGTCAACGCACACGGCACATCCACGCCTCGCGGCGACGCGGTGGAAGCAGCCCTCCTGGCACGCTTCTTTCCCCACGCCCCCACGGTGACCTCCGCCAAGGGTGCCCTGGGCCATACCTTGGGCGCGGCCGGCGCGATCGAAGCCGTCCTGACCGTGCTCGCGTTGCGTACGGACATGGTCCCGCCCGTCGCCGGGCTGCGTGAGCCCGACCCGGCCTTCGCCATCGACCTCGTCACCGGGGCGCCCCGCCAGCAGGAGATCGCCTTCGCGGTCAGCAACTCCTTCGGCTTCGGCGGACACAACGCGGTCGTGGTCCTCGCGAAGGCGTGACGCGGCGTCGGCCGACGGGGTGAGCGCGCATTCCTGATCGGCCTACGGTCCGCTGCACCCGAGGCGGCGGCGCCGCATCATCGCTTCAGCAGCGTTCGACGCGGGCCGCCGCCGCGGTCGGTCTGGCGCTCGCCGTCGGCGTGACGTTCCTTCCCGCGAAGGCGGCAAGCGCACAGACCCCGGCGCGGTGCCGGGCCGTACCAGCGGCAGTTGGGGAAGTACCTGAAGCCGGGCACCGCGGATGCGGCGTGCCCGGTCGCCGGCGCTGCGGTCGATGCCGAATTTGGTGGCCAGCTGCACCTGGTCCCGGCGGCCGTGGATGGCCCGGCCCACCAGCACCTCGTTGTGCCCGGTGCCGTAGGCGTCGGCGGTGTCCAGGAACGTGATGCCCAGCTCCAGGGCCCGGTCGATGGTGGCCAGGCCGCCGTCCCAGTCGGCGGCGCCGTAGCTCTCGCTCATCCCCATGCACCCCAGGCCCATCGCGCTGACGGTGAGACCGGGCGAGCCGAGCGTGGTTCGTTCGGGTGATCATGCGCGGACACTCCTCCTGCCCGGCGGACCGGGCGGTACCTCGAGGGCTGACGAATGCCTCTGAAACTAAGACGTGGAGCGCGCTCGAAATCCAGCCGAAGGACCGGCCCCGCCCGCAGGTCAGGGTGAGGGTGAAACGGTCCACCGGCAACAGGCGGCCATAGAGCCCGGACACTGTGTAGACGGCCCGACGAGCAGAGGGGACTGCCGGCGTCCGAGCTGCGAGCCATCGAACAGCGCACGACGTGGTACGACCTTGCCCACGAATACATCGACCAACGGTGGGACCGTACCCCGGGCAACACCCGTCGCACCCTGGCTGACGCTTTCGCCACCATCACGCGTGCGCTGGTGCGCCCTGGCGCAACGTATTCGGAGCCGCGGGTGCTGCGGCGCGCCTTGTACTCGTGGGCATTGAACAAGAACGCATGGGCCGAGGAGCTGACCGAGGAGTGGCGGAAAGCCCTGGACTGGCTCAAGCGAAACTCCTTGCTGGTCAGTGCCCTCGCGGAAGTCGATGTGCTGCGACGGGCGCTGGACGCCCTGTGTCGCAAGGTGGACGGAAAGGCGGCCGCGGCCAAGACGGCATGACGTAAGAGGGCCGCGTTCGATGAGGTACTCAACACCGCAGTCGAGAAGGGGCACTTCGCAGCGAATCCGCTCAACGGGCTCAGGTGGAAGGCTCCGGCGGTTAACGAGGAGGCGGACCCGGCTGCGGTTCCCAACCCGGCACAGGTCACCCGGCTGCTCGCGGCGGTTGCCCAGTTGCCCCGGCGAGGCCCTCACCTGGAGGCGTTCTTCGGCTGCATGTACTTCGCGGCGATGCGGCCAGCGGAGGTCATTCACCTCCGGCTCGACCAGGGCCATCTGCCCGAGACGGGGTGGGGGATGCTCAATCTGTCGGGCGGTGTCGTCATCGCGGGGAAGGAGTGGACGGATGACGGCGCGGTGCACGAGATTCATTCGCTCAAGCGTCGCGCGGCGACAGCGACCCGCCCGGTGCCCATCCCGCCGCGGTTCGTGCGCATCCTCCTGGCTCACGTCGATCGGTTCGGGGTGGCGCCGGATGGCAGGCTGTTCCGGAACCAGGCGGGCAACTACGTGGACGCAGCCGCCTATGGCACGACATGGGCGCGCGCACGGAAGTACGTCCTGACCCGCACGGAACTCGCCTCCGGGCTGGCCAAGCGTCCCTACGACCTCCGGCGCGCCGGGCGGGCCAGAGCATCGAGGTCCTCTTCCGTCACTACGCCAAGTTTCTGGACGGCGTCCGGGAGCAGGCCAACCGGCTCATCGAGGAGTCCATGGAGGAGTGGGACCGCGTCAGCCAGGGCGGGGCGTCTGCGGGCTGAGCCTGGAGGACTTGGACCGGAAATAGACCGGAACAGCTGGTCAGGAGCGGGGTAGCGGCGGGAGGAGCTGGGAGTTAAGCCGTGAACCGGACCCTGTTCTGCATAGGCCGAACGGAAGGCGCCTGACGGGTAAAAGCCCAGTGCAGGCGCCTTCTCGTGTGCCTCTAGAAGAAGCCGAGCTTCTTCGGTGAGTACGACACCAGGAGGTTCTTGGTCTGCTGGTGGTACACGCTCGCTCGCTCCTCTGACCTGCAGCTAAAGGCGGGATTGCCTGTTACAGAGCCGAGTTGGTCCGCTCCTGGTCCGGATCTTGGTGTGCGGTTTGCTGTGCAGACGAGAGGGCCGCGCGGGACCACACGGCACAGGTGGGCGGAACCGTCTTCTGAAATCCACGTAGTCTGAATCGATGCTGTTCACGCAGGTGGAGCTCATTGTGGTCCGGGTGTGCCGATGGTGTTCGTGACAGGAACGTGACACGTGAGGCGCTTCTGGCGGCCCCGGTTCGACGGCGGTTCTGCGTAGGCGGAGCGTGAGGCGACGGGCCTCGTCGGGGTGTTCTGGCGAGGTCATCGTGTGGTTGGCCAAAAGGCTGCCGGGGTCTGCTTACCAGAGGGCGTCCTGCTCGGCTGACGGACTGGAAGGCTGAGGTGCCGCGGCCGGGCGCACTTGCGTCTTGGCGTTGATGGCACGAGGTTCTGTCGTCACTGCGCCCGCGTCGCGGAGCTGCCGGACGGCGGCGATCACTTGGGCGGGCCGGTAGACGGTTTCCAAGAGGGCGTATCGCTTGAGTTCCGGGATTGTGCGTCCGTCGGGAGATCCGGAGATGAATTCGTGCAGGATCCGACGGAGCGGAGCGGTATCAGGCTCGAAGACGAGCTCGAGCATCTGTTGTTGGGTGTCCCTGGGGTCGCGGTAGCGGACGCCGTAGGAAGGGTCCACCTTCCACATGGCGTCCTTCATCTTCTCCAGCCCCAGTTCGTGCCGGGTACCGAAGATCAGGTATAGCTTCCTGTTCCCCTCGTCGATCATTTCGAAGTACAGCGTGTGTGTGAAGCCGGCCTGGCGGAGTGTGGCTCGGTACTGCTCGCGCAGGAAGGTGAAATTGTGCGCGGAAGGCTGGTGGTATACGGCTTGCCACTCCTGGCTGCCGAAGGCTGCGTCCCCGAGTTGGCGGTGGCCGTCGTGGGTCTCGGCGAATCGCGTGAGAAAGGCGGGTTCAAAGGTCACCATCACTTCGGTGCTGGGGTGACGTCCCAACTCCTGCAGGAGGGAGAAAGGGATGTCGGGGCCGCCGAAACTGTCGATCAGGACGAACAGGGGTTTCCCTAACGTTCCGGTGTTCCGCAGCTTCTGCAGGAGAGCTGGATGGAAGTCTCCGTGACGTATGTCCACTGCCACTCGCTGGGCGATGCTGTCCGTCTGCCGGGAGCGGGCGAGTTCCATCTGGTGCTGTAATTCCTTGACGCGCCGTGCGTCTTCTTCCATGAGGATCACACGCATGTGTTTCGGGAACCTGCGCAGAGCGTCGGCGAAGACCTCGTACGCGATGACGGGGGAGCCGGGCTCGCCCCGTTTGTAGACGCCGGCTCCCGCGAACCCTTCCGCGTAGCTGATCACGTCGTGCCGTGACAGCAGAATCGGCGCCCATGCCTTCAAGTACTGCTGCAGTAAGTCGTGTTTAGCCGCCGTGTGCGGATCACGTTCCCACACGGCTTCCTTCGGTACGGCCACGACCGCTCCCCCTTGCTTCCGCCGGCCCCGCCGGGGAGAGGGTCACACATCGTTGATATATGCCACCAGAGTGCGTACGGCGTGCTGCTGGACGTTGGCCGTTAATGAGCTGCCACAGGAAGGCGGGGAGGCATTTCGCCCCAGATCGCTCCATCGAGTTCGCGACCCCCGGACTTCGGCGTGCGGCCCCCCCACTGTTTGAAGAAGAAGGGCACGTCGGCGCTGTTGCAGGCATCGCGGATGTCTACCAGCCACTCTTCCTGGACGGGGCGGTGGTGGGGCCCGGACTCCCCTCCGGCGATCACCCAGCCGATGCCGTCCAGGCGCAGGCCGGTCAGTGGGCCGAGGAGTGGTTCACAGGACAGGAAGCGCACGGCGGCGGGAACGTGTCGCAGGTCGGCGACGCGATCGAGGTGCTCCGCGCTTTCGACGGAGACGCCCATCCACAGGTTGGGCGGCCAGTCGAGTTCGCCGGCCACGCGTCGCAGTCTGCGGGCCCGTTTGGTGAGTAGCTGGTAGGTGTGCTGAGGCGTCTCGGTGATCACCTGGAAGACCTGTCGAACGAAGTCCAGGGGGACCTTCGCGTGGAAGAGATCGCTCATGGAGTTGACGAAGACCATCCGCGGCGCTTTCCACTGACGGGGAACGGCCAGCGCGTCTGGATGCGGCGTGAGACCGAAACCTGGGCCGGATGTCCTGGGATCACCGTCCGCCTGGTACTTCGCGACCCCCATCGCCTTCAGGCGCCTGGATAACGTCAGGGCGTAGCAGTTGTCGCACCCGGCAGAGATCCGGTCGCATCCTGTGGTGGGATTCCACGTCGCCTCAGTCCACTCGATGGTGCTGCGATCGCCCATGGGTCCCCTCCCGTAGCGGGTGGACAAGAGCCATCAGCGCTTGTCCCGCCCGGCGCATCGACTGCGCTGCATAACGAGCGGCGTGCCGAACTGGCACGCGATCGCCCCCATCCTTCACGTCGAACACGCGTGCTGAGAAGGGGGTCTTGGGATCGAGGTTCGATCTGGGGTTGAGCTCGGTCAACAGCGGTGTGCTCGACAGCCAGCTGTCCGCCTGGTTTCGACCGCGAGAAGTACCAGGCCCTCCGCGCAGGCCCGTCGACACAATACTTGTCCGCGCATGCGCTGTCGGTGCTGGAAGTCGCCGTCGAATAGCAGTCAGTCCCGGCTGGTGGGCCAGGCATGCGCAGGACCTCGCCCAGTACACCTCCATCATCCAGCAGTTCACACTGCTGCGCTTCCCACGGCACCGTGAGGGGGTCGACGGGCTCGGGCGGCGAGCCAGGGCGGTCAGGCATTGCCACAGGCCAGCGCGCAGAGGCAGGGTGAAGTCATCGGGGGCAGCCACCGGACGGGGGCGATGTCTGAGGGGTAGGCCGTCGCGGGGCAAGGAAGACCTGCTGCTCCTCTTCGACGGTTGGTCGGCCGTGGCAGAGAAGTCGGTAGGAGAACGCTCTTCGGCTTGGTTGGGGTGTCCGATGGTCCGACGCCTCCGCGCGTATGCCTCGTCACGGGTGCCGTCAGCATCAGGCCCGGCGCGGATGGAGAGAGCGCCACTGGAAGCCCGCGCCGATCCAGGAGGGCGGGACGACGCCGTACGCTGTGCCGGGGGGGGCAAGAGGGACTCGTCTTCGACGTCACCATGACCGAGGAAGCCACCCGCCACCGCGTCGCCCAACTCGCCGACCTTGTACGGACCGGGGCACGTCGCACTGGGCGCGCCGTGCCCCGACTCCGCATCAGCTCAGAACTCTTCAGCTCGGAACTCAGCGGCTCAGAACTCCTCGTTGGTGACGAGGGCGTTGCCGAAGACGTCGTACACCGAGACGTAGCCCTCCTTGGAGTCCTTCCAGTCGTCGAAGGCCGCGGTGAGCGCGCGTGCGGTGGCCAGGGGCTCCTTGACCGGCGTTGTCCCACCGTTGATGTCGGTGGAGATGTAGGCGTTGCCGGTTCTGTCGTCCCACTCGCCGATGACGCGCCGTACGCGGGACGCCGCCTTCTTCTGCTCCTGGGTGCCGTTGGCCTCGACCCACGCGCGGAAGTCGTCGGCGTTCTTCCTCGACTGCTTCTTGTCGGCGTCGGGCGGCAGGGTCTCCTGCTCGGTGGCGGTGCCCTGGGCCGTCGTGTCGGTCCACTCGCAGCCACTCGTGAGGCCGATGGCGACGCACGCGCCAAGGGCGAGCGCCGCGGATCGGATCAGCCGGGGGTGCATCATGCGCTCCTCCCTCTCAGAACTTGATCGCGTCGGCCTTGTCGTTCCAGTTACCACCGTAAGCGTAGGAAATCTTCTTGAAGTTCGGGTACCGGGTGTATCCGGCCCCGAGGAAGAGGTGCGGGTCGGGCATGCCGGAGCGGAAGTCGTACAGCTCCACACCGCGCTGGGGGCGGTTGACGTACGCGGAGGACGCCTTGTCCCGGAAGCTCGGGCTGTACTGGTCCAGGTGGCGGGTCTTTGCGGTGTCGTACGTCGGCCACTGCAGGCGACGGCCCTTGAAGTCCGCGTCCTGCCACAGGCACACCCAGCTCTTGGGGCAGTCCAGCCAGCTGCTGCGCAGGGCGGTGGCGGCCCGCGCCGTTTTCGGGGCGCTCTGGGCGGCTGCGCCCTCGCGCGCCTGCGGGGTCGGCGCGTGCTCGGCGAGGTAGGCGTCGGCCTCGGCCTGGTCGTCGAAGCACTCCATCGTGCCGTCCTGCGACACCTCGGCGCAGACCTGCGCGCCGCCGAGGTCGTCGGACCGGGAGTCGATCTTCTCCCCGTGGTAGTACATCTCGACCTTCGGCGCGTTCTCCACCTCCTGGTGGACCTGCGCCTCCTCTTCGGCGGTCGCGGTGCCGGAGACGGCGCCGGGGACCTCGGGGAGGGAGCTGTCGGCGAAGGCCGGAGCGGCGGTGATGCCTGCGGTCGCGAGGGCGAGGGTGGCGGCGGCCATGGTGGTGCGGGCGCTGATGTGCACGGGTGTTCCCCAGAAAGACGTCATGTTCGAGCGGACCCACGGAGTTCCGGGTTCTCCGGAGCGCGGATCCGATCAAGGAACGTATTGCATGGAGTGTGCACCGATCTAGCGGATGAATCCGCTTAAAGCCGACAAGTTCTACCCACCCCATCTGTGGCGTTAAGCATGGTTGTACGGCGAGGGATAACAGCCCCATCAAGATCGACTCACGGCGCGGTCAAGCACCTCGTGACCTGGCGTCACGTGGTGACGAGTCCTCATATGTCCCTCGTGGCGCCCGGTTTACAGCCGCCCTTATCCACGCCTTACGATGATCAATCCCATTTCCCCCACACCTCACAGCTTGACCGGCAACGCACCGACAACACGGGAGAAAACCCGTATCACGCCATTGGTGCGGCTTTGCCATGCGCCAACTGTGAGAGGAAGAGCATGAGTTGACATCGCACATACGGAGACCGGCACGCGCCGGGATCGCGGGCCTCGCCGCCGCCGCGGTCCTGGCCGGGCTGATCCAGACCGGCACGGCCCACGCCGCACCCGACGGCACGACCGTCGCCTCCCAGCCGAAGTCGGCAGCTGACGGACCCGGTTCGGGTGCCGTCGCCGACCCCGACGAGAAGCTCGGCAAGGACTGGGACACCTCGAAGGACCGGGCCGTCACCGCCGCCGCCGACTCCGAGGGACTGCGCATTCTCGCCGCCGCGTCGGACGAGGCGTACGCGTGGAAGACCGCCGCCGTCCTCAACGAGCCCGGAATGCCCGCCGATTCGTGGATCGGCAACCAGTGCGTCATGGACGACTCCCATGTCGCCGCCGTGTACGCGCCGCGCGCGTTCACCAACAAGCCGGACCTGATGCAGGGCGGCGCGTTCACCGCGATCGTGAACACGAGGACGGGGGACGTGACGAAGCTGCCGTTCACCGGCACCCTCGCCTACTTCGACCCGACCTGTAACACCACCACGCGCACCGCGGCCTTCACCCAGTACCGCGACATGAACGACGTGTCGCAGGTGAAGACACAGGTGATCACGGTGGACACGGCGGGCAGGACCGTCGCCAAGACCGGTGAGCTGCGCGGCCAGGTGTCGTCGGCGGCGCCTGTGAAGGACGGTGTGGTCGCCGGTCTCGGCCGCGACCTCGTCCACGTCGACGGCAAGGGCAGGATCCGCAAGGTCGCCGAGGGCGACAGCGTTCCCTTCGACATCCGCCCCATGGGCGGCGACCGCGTCGGCTTCGTGGACCGCAAGGGCACGAAGACGGCGCAGGCGAAGGTGTACGACGGGCACGGCGAGCCCCGCACGATCGCCACCGGACGCCTCGGCGAACTGGGCCTCGAAACCGGCGCGCGGGGCCGCACGTTCCTGACCGGCGAGGCCAAGGACGTACGGCTGCGGGACAGCGGGGTCACTCGGGTCGACGCGCCCGCCGACACCGACCTCTCCTCGCACGGCCGGCTCGCCGTCGCGCCCGTCCTCACCCCCGGCGTCCGCGCCGGACTGACCCGCATCAAGGGGGCGGGCAAGGGCTTCGACAAGGCGAACGAGCCCGAGGCGGGCGTGCGTTCGCGCTCCGGCCAGGCCCCGGGCACCGCGGACGACGAGACCACCATCACCGTGACGTCGACCGCGACGACCACCGGCGAGGAGGTCGAGCAGCGGGTCGAGTCGGCGCGGCCGCGCACCACCGCGGGTCTCTCTCCCGCCCTGACCGGCGACAACAAGCCGCGCACGCTGACCCGCGCCTCGGCCGTCAAGACCGCGGCCGCGTCCGCGCCCGTCTCGCACGATCCCGTCGACACCGACCGCTGGTGCTCCGTCTCGCGCAACGACATGAGTGCCCAGGCGTTGCAGCCGACGCCGAACCAGGTGGAGTGGGCGGTGGACATGGCCGTACGCGGTGAGCTGCGCGCCAAGTGGATCCGTCAGGGCGACTACCGGGGCCAGGCGGGGCTCGGTACGATCGACCCGCAGGGCCTGTTCCCGCTGCCGAAGCTGAACGGGGGCGGCCGGATCCCGGCGAGCGTGCTCCTCGGCATCCTGGCGCAGGAGTCCAACCTGTGGCAGGCCGAGTCCGGCGCGATCCCCGGCCAGATGGGCAATCCGCTGGCCGCCGTGGACGGCTACTACGGCCACAAGGCGAAGGACACGCTCCTCGGCTACTGGCGCATCAACTGGGACAAGTCCGACTGCGGTTACGGCGTCGGCCAGGTCACCGACGGCATGCGCCTGAAGGGGCACGAGAAGAAGGACGAGACGAGCCTCGACCCGAAGCTGCAGAAGGTCATCGCGGTCGACTACGCGACCAACATCGCCGCCTCCATGAAGATCCTCGCCGACAAGTGGAACGAGGTGCACAAGGACGGGCAGAAGATCACGGTCAACAACGACGATCCGTCCCGCATGGAGAACTGGTTCACCGCCGCCTGGAACTACAACCTCGGCTTCAACCCCAAGTCGGAGTCGGGCAAGAACGGCGGACACTGGGGCCTCGGCTGGTACAACAACCCGGCCAACCCCATGTACAAGAAGGGTGCCTGGGACCACCCGTTCATGGATGTCAGCCTCAACGCGAACAACATCCGTGACGCGGCGCACCCGCAGGACTGGCCGTACGAGGAGAAGGTGATGGGCTGGTCCGCCTGGTCCATCGACACCGGCTTCTCCTACGGCACGGACGGCAAGCAGGACTGGAAGGGCGAGTCCGGCTTCAACACCGCCGGGTTCCGTCCCGCGTGGTGGGCGAGCATCGCCGACCGGTCCCGTGTCAGCCCGCCGCTGGACACGTTCTGCAACAAGAAGAACAACTGCGACCCGGCCAACCCGGTCGACTGCCCGGACGAGGCCTGCTACCGGCAGTTCTGGTGGACGCAGGAGAAGGCGGAATGGAAGCCCGACTGCGACCAGACGTGCGGGCACGAGAGCATCAAGTACGCCACGCTGCGCTCCGAGCCGGGCCGCGGCTACCGGCTGAAGAACGGCGATCCGGTGTGCGGGGGCGCCCCCGCGGGTTCCGACGTCGTCGCCTCCGTACCCAACGGAACGCCGACCTGGTCCACGTGCGGCAAGGCGTCCTCGACGGGCTCGTTCCGGTTCACCTTCCATCCTGACTGGGACAAGCATTACGAGGCGAAGGCCGATCTGCACTCCATCGGCGGCGGCCACGGCGGCCACTTCTGGTACACCCACACCCGTAACGAGGACCACCTCGGCGGCGACGGCAACCGGATGACGATCGAGGGCGAGTGGACGGCGGGCAAGAAGTACGACCTCGCCGCCGTCTACGCCTACGTCCCCGACACCGGGGCGCAGACCAGGCACGCGACGTACGTCGTCAGCGGCGCGTCCGGCGGCCCCTACGAGCGGGTCGTCGACCAGAACGCGAACAACGGCAAGTGGGTGCCGCTGGGCGCCTACAAGTTCACGGGCACGCCGAAGGTGAAGCTCACGAACTACACGAAGACAGGCACCGCCGACCGCGACATCGCCTGGAACTCCGTGGCGTTCAAGCCGATCAAGGGCAAGTTCGTGCACCGCTCGCTGACCGCCGCGGCGATCTTCGACCCGAACCAGGAGCTGAACTCCAACTGGCCGGTGTCGACCGAGATCAACTCGCCCGTGCAGTCGATGAAGGCGCTCTACGACTGGGGTCTCGGCCTCGCCGACCACGGTCCGCTGTGGAACAACCCGGAGGGCGCCGACGCCGTCGGCATGTCCTCCAAGGCGCGCTGCCCTTCGGCGAAGGCCGTCGGCGAGTGCACGGGCCAGAAGACGTGGGACGCGGCCGACAAGTGGGCCAAGGAGATCAAGGCGGGCGGCTGGAAGCCGCGCGCCGACGGCTCCGCCCCCGCGCACTCCATCCCGCGCTGGATGGCCATGTCCAACGAGCGGCCCGACCCGGCCGCGCCCGCGTCCAAGGCGTACGCGGACCCGAACAGCTACAAGATCAAGTCTGATGTGAACGTGACGTTCGTGGTCGGTGAGGACGGGAAGATCGTCGACGGCAGCGTGGGGTCCGACTACCGCGCCCGCGTCGGCAACGCCCACCTGCCGCACTTCGTCACGGACATCATGCAGGCGATCGAGGCGGACTACGGCATCCCGGCGCCGGACATCGACTACACCACGCAGGACGCGCTCGAGTACGGCAACGTCCACACGTCCCACCCCTACAAGGACGGTGACACCCCTGGTCAGGCGTACTTCCCGCACTTCCGCGGCGCACGTCTGGACGACGCCAAGCAGTGCGTCGACTTCCGCGGGGTCGGCGGCGGTGTGCACGGCTACCGGGCGATGATCGGCCACAAGTCCGTCAACGACAACGTCAAGGCGTGGGTGGACCAGGTCAACAACGACCTGGAGACCAACCACACCGTGCGGCGGTTCGCCGGGGACGTCTACTCGATGTTCTTCAAGAACACCGGGAAGTGGAACAACAACATGTTCGGCTCCATGATCGGCAACGCTCCGCCGATCTGGCAGGACATCGCCGCGGCCTTCTGCGCCGACGGCTCCGTGAAGCCGACTCACCTGCAGAAGAACAAGGACGCCAACCCGTCCGACGGCATCGTCTTCCAGTCGTACATGCCGGACCTCTATCTGTACGTGGACGACCGGCTGACCGACAACCTCGGCCGGAAGTCGAACCACCGCATCAGCGGCGGCGACTGGCGGAACTTCTCCAACTTCCCCGCCACCGCGCCGAACGGCAACGCCTTCGCCTCCTGCTCCGCCTACCACCGGGGCAGCGGCGGCAATCCGTGGGGCGTGGACGCCCCCGTTCCGCTCCTTGGGGACGGGCCGGGGAACCGTCCCGGCAGTGTGGTGCACTGTGACGAGCCGGCGAACAAGTTCACCGAGAACCTCACCCGGTGACCCGGAGTGGGTGAGTGAGCGTATGACCGCCGACTGATCCGATGCACGAAGAGAGGGGACGGACCGGCCCGCACCGGCCGGCCCGTCCCCCCTCCGCACGTCTAGGGAGAAATCCTCATGGGCTTTCTGTACTTGGCCTTCTTCGCCGCGTTCCTCTACCTGGTGCCCGTGGCCCTGCTCTGCAGGAAGGTCGCGATCAAGACAACGGCGAAGATGGGCTGGACCATGGCGTTCCTGCTGATCGTCTTCCCCGTCGTCCTGCTGGTCATCGGCGGCGTGGTGGACGCCAAGGGAGCCGCGTCGTAGGCATCTGCCGCATCGCGCACAGAGGGAGCACGGCATGCGCATTCCTGGCCCCGAACCGAGGGTGGACGAAACTGTGCCGCCGGAGAAGGCCGCAGCCTTGAAGGATATGCCGCCGCCGGAGAACGTCGCGTTGCGGAAAGTGACGTTGCCATCGGAAAAGGTAGCCCCAAGGAAGCTGCACACACTGCCGGAGAACTTCGCGAAGTCGAAGGTAACCGTGCCACCGGAGAACACCGCTGCAGTGAAGTCGCCGCCGTCGAAGGTAGCTCCGGTGAAATCGAGGTCGTATCCACACCAGGTGGTGGGCGGAACGGGCTGGAGGAGATGGTCGCGGATGGTTCTGATGATGGTGAGGTGGACTTCCCGCTCGCCGGTCCTAAACCCTGCCGCGTTGGGGGCGGGTTCGTAGGGCATGCGCAGGTAGGCGCAGAGGACGTCGATGCAGACCTGGCGTTGTTCGGGCCAGTCGTCGGCCAGGCGTGCCATGGCGTAGACCCCGGGCGAGGCGAACCGCAGCCTGGTCGTGACCCAGCTGCTCTGCGGCAGTGGTGTAGCGCTCAGCAAGCTGGGTGGCGTCCGCGCGGTGGGAGGCCCCCTCGTCGTGAAGCTGCCCGCCGTACAGTGCGGCCCCCGAGGCACCGGTCCTGAGAGCAGGATCTCAGTGAAGCCGCACCCAGTTCTCCGGGGCCAGCAGCGATGGTTACTCTGGAGAATCCGAGTGCAGACATCCGTAGATGATGCCTGGAACGTTGGTCGGCCCCATCAGGGTGGCGGGCCCCTGTTGTAGCGTCTCAAGTACTTTCTCGAAGTACGAAGCGATCGATGGGAACTGTGGTTCGCCGAGTTCGTAATTCCCGTCCAGCGTCGACCAGCGGCCCACTCCGCGCATCGCGGGGTCATCAGAGATGTAAAGGCCAGGGATGACCTCCTCATCCGTACTCAACCAGGCCACCCACTGCTCGGCACCCCACGGGTCGGACTCCGGAAAACTGATTCGGGGCTGTGTGCTCAGCGCCGGGCCGAGAAGGACGCCGTCCGGCAGAAAGTCACCAGACGCGACCTCGCCTTCATCTTGATCCTCCTCGATCTCTAGGTTCTCCACGCCACCGCAGACCCGCCACAGCGCGGTCAGCTCCTGAGGGAATCCGTAGCCGGCGTAGTGTCGGAGCGGTTCTTCAGCCTTTGTGACGTCCTTATGTGCGGCCGGCGGGAGCATCGATTCCGCCGAGGTCGGCGCATTCTCTCGCAACCACGTCTCGACCCGGCGCCAGGCCGTAACAACCGGCTCTACGTGCATCTGATCAGACATGGCGCCTACGGTACCGACCAACAACCGTGTTGTTCTGGGCTTGATGCAGACGAGTCCAGCGGGTGCTCTCGGGCCGCAACTTGCCAATGTGTAGCGCGGCCCCGCACTCGTGCACGACGCGGGCTCAAGGGCCTTGATGGGCAACTCGGCCATCCGGAACGCCTCCCTTTCAGGAGGGGGGCGGACCACTCATATCGCTGCGCCGCTGTCACCATGTCGGCGTCGTTTGCCGCTGTTCGGGATCTCGAAGTCGGCCGCGGACCGGGCCCTGGATCATCTGGGACCGCTGTTGGCGATCTCGCCGGCCCGACGTAAACGCGAGGATACTGTCTACATCGTCGACGGGACGCTGGTCCCCACCCGGGACCGCACCGTCGCATCCTCGAGCAAGAACTACCGGTACTCGACGAACCTGCAGGTCGTCATCGACGCGAACAGCCGCCTGGTGGTGGCCATCGGTGACCCGTTGCCTGGCAGCCGCAATGACTGCCGGGCGTTCACCGAGTCCGACGTCGATGTCGCCTGCCCAGGTGTTCCGTGATCGCTGACGGCGGCTACCAAGGCACCGGCCGCCTGCTAGAACTGGAAGATCCTTCGGGACTGCCGACTCAAGGGCAACGGAGTTCACCGAGCCATCCTCGGCATCGCCCGACTCCACAACATGGCCCTCACGGGATAACCCCAGCCCCATACGGGACAACCTCTAGGAGTTCTCTTTGGCGGTCTGGAAGGCGAAACGGTAGTTGGCGCAGCCTTAGGTGAGGGGCTGGTCCGGACATGGTCCGGATCTTGGTCTGGTGGTGTCGGCTCGGTTCGTGCTGCGACTGCAGTGCGAGTGGCTCCGCGGCATTGTGTCCACCGCGCTCTCCGCTACCTGTACGAAGCAGGAGAGGGCCGCAGGGCGTGCCGGATCGAGCGAGGTCTGAACGGGAGCTAGCTCAAGTCGGTCGGAGTGCCAGTGGTCATGGCGATACTCGGAAGATGTGCAACTGACTTTCAGGCGCATGTCCAGGAGTCCTCGACCGAGTAGGAACGAATTGACACCCGAGAGCGACACGGTGCCCGACCGCGACCTGTACCTGCTGGCGCAGATGCGAGAGGCCTTCGGGCGCGTGGTCTACAGTCACAAGACCCATGAGAAGCAGGCGGACATTTGCTTCACTGAGCACCGGTGGCAGCAGGGCGTCCTCATTGTTCTCACCGCGATCAGCTCGGGCACCTTCCTGGCCGCGGTGGTCGGCCTTCTCGGCAGCGCAGTGCTGACGAGCCTCGCGACCTCTTCTATCGCGCTCCTGGTCAGCTGGATGAGCCTTGGGACGAAGACCTTCAAGTTCGAGGAGGAGTCCGAGGCCCACCGCGGCATCGACTCCCGGCTGTGGGACATCCGGGAGTCGTACATCTCCCTCATCACCGACGTGATGTCCGGCACCGTCTCCAACGCGGAGGGCCGAGAGCGGCGGGACGAGCTGCAGCAGGCCGTGCGCGACGCCTCGCCAACGCGCCCAGGACGAGCAGCAGGGCAGGGGAGTGTCCGACCTCGACATGATCTTCATCCTCCCGCCCGGTATCCGGTCGAGCTACGAGGGGGACACGGCCGCCTCAGAGCGGCCGCTGCGGCACGTGGCCGCGACGCCCTGCACGTCTCGTCGCTGGGAACTGCGCTGCCCTGGGGGCTGAGCCCCCCCCTCACGGGCCGCGTAACGCGGTCCAGGATGCGCGAGCAGCCTGTGCCGTCGTTCTCCAGACTTGGCGGTGTCTCATGAGACACCGCGATCAGATGGTGGCGGCGCCGGACGCACACCCAGTTCCCAGATGTAGGCCGCGCGAACCTGACCGGAACTGGTCCATGGACATGCCGTAGGCGCTGTCCGACGGCTGTGCGACCGCGTCGCCGTCGGACTCGACCGCGCTCCCGAAGCGGGCTCGGCTCACGGTCCGCGCCAGAGGTTGGCGAAGGCGGCGTTCTCGATGGTCCGCCTTTGGCGTACGGCCTCCAGCTCCATCACCGCGTCGTGGACGGCGGCCAGCACGGTCGTCACCGCCTCGTCCTCGAGGCCGGGCTCACCGTCGGATGGTTCGTCGTCGATGCCCACGGCCGAGGCGAGGGAGGCCAGGACGGGTTCCTTCTCTTTCCAGCGGTCGGCTGCACGCCGGCGCGCGGGCGTATCGACCAGTTCCATGCGCTGCGAGCCGAAAGGCAACCGGCCGCTGAGCTGCGGCTTCAGCTCGTCGTTCTCCTCCATGGCGGCCTGATACGCGGCCGAGAGGTCTCGGCCCCGGCGCCACATCCAGTCCTCGATCCGCTCGTAGGGCGCCTGTCGAGTGAGCCCTGCCGCAGCCTCGCCCATGAACCGATCGTCCAGCGTCGGCTGTCCACCCGGCACGATGCGGTCGCCGTCCACGGTGACCACCCCCGCACCGATGAGATCGATCAGCTCGGCTCCCGCGAGTGCGAGGGACAGATCGCCCTGTCCCACGGAATGCTTCAGGTCCATGGCGATGATGAACAGGTCTTTCGCCGTGGTCATGAACGGCTCCCCTCGGAGACATCGACAAAGGTGCGTCCCCACCCACCGGGCCCGCGTCCGAGGCCAGCGCGGCGGTGGGGCGACTGTCACCACCAGTATCGCCCCGCCCGCGCGGCCGAGGTCTTTTCGCCAGGTGGCGGGAGTTTCTGCCGACGACGTCGGAACGGCGGGTCTTCGCTGTAGCGGATCCCGAGCCGGTTCGTCCGCCTGTCCCTCGAGCGGCTGCGAACGGTCGATGAGAACAAGATCATCAGGCGCGTGGCGTCTTCGCACGAGTCCTGCCGCAGGGAGGGATGAGACATGTTGAAGCATCTGGAGAAGCGTCGAACTTCGGCTCGTACCGTGAAGTCCGCGAGCTGACGGCTGATGTGCTCCATGCTGTTGGGCACGGGGACAGCAATCCGCCACGTGAACGCACGGCCCCTCCTGTTCGAGTCGGCGGCCGGGAATAGGCCTAGGCGCGCCACTGAGGCGCATTTACCGTGCGCCTATGGGTGAGCTGCGCACACGCAAGTACGAGCGATGGTTCCGCGCCGCAGACGTCGACGGCGACAGCGCGATATCGCGGCAGGACGTCGTCACGATGAGCGAGCGCTACGTCCGGGCCAGGGGATCGCCCCCGACTCCCCTCAGGCGCGGCAGATGTACGAGACCATGCACGGGTTCTGGGAGTCCGTGATCGCCCCCGCCGACGCCGACGAGGACGACAGGGTGACCTTGTCGGAGGTCACACAGGCGTTCGCCGCCACTTTCGCCGATCGCGCCCGCTACTGCGAGGAGCTTGCGCCGGTCGCCGACCGCTTCTTTGACCCCGCCGACGGCGATGGCGACGGTGCGATCAGCCGCACCGAGTTCTTCTACGGAGACGATCCCGGCTCGCCGGCCAACCACATCTTCGGCCGTCTTGCATAAGGGAATTGGGCTGGCTCCCTTACGCACATCGAGACCTGAAGCTCCGATGGAACCCCAGGGAGTGCCGACTCCAGGTTCCAAGGTTGGGCCGACCAGCTTCAGTGCCCAGACCAACCGCTCCGTTCAAGGAGGCCGCTGTGGCGCAGAACAGCACCGAGCAGAAGTTCACCTTCCTGTTCACTTGGTTCGACCGCACTAGCGACGGCTACCTCACCCGCGATGACTTCCAGCAGATCGGTGAGGTGTTCGCCGCGGTAGCGCCGGACGAGAGCAACAAGAGCGCGCTGCGCGAGGCATTCATGCTCTGGTGGGACGTCCTGGGCGAGGCCGGTGCTCCGGACGCTCAGGGCCGCATCGGGCGCCAACAGTTCATCACCGCCATGCGCTCCCACATCGCTGCTGATGCCAAGACCGTCGAACGCCTGGTGACGCCCATCATCGACGCCCTCATGCGCGCCCTGGACACCGACAAGAGCGGCATGCTCACCGCTGATGAGTACGTCCGCATGTACGAGGCCCTCGGTATCGACCCGGCCACCTCCAGCGCGGCCTTCCAGCGCCTCGACCGCAACGGCAGCGGCACCATCACCCACGACGAGTTCCGCACCGCCATCGAGGAGTTCTACCTCAGCACCGACACCGAGGCACCCGGCAACTGGCTGCTCGGCTCGCCACTGCCGCGCAGCTGATCGGTCCCGATACGGGCAGGCTGCCCGGGACCTGATCACGGCCGTGTTGGCGACGAGCTGACAGCGTGAGGTCACGAATGGGTGAGGCTTTCGTGGTCCCACTGCTCCAGCAGCGTCTCCGCCGGCAGCGCGCTGCCGGCGGAGGGAAGGTGCTGGACAGGCATGTCGTGGGAGGCGCACGCGAGCAGTTGCTCAGCGACGAGGTGAGGAACGAGCAAGGCTGTGGCGCCTGATTTTCGGGTGAAAGCTACCTGGTAGGTGGCAATGACTGATGCCTTCCATAGGGTGAGAGGGTCGCGTTCCGGCTCGCTGTGGCGGGTGCGGGGAAGAGCGGGTGCCTTGACTGCCACCAGCTGCCACGGTGTGGTGGTGGTGGGGCGGGCGGCTTCTTCGCGTGCCTGGCGGATCCAGCCGGCGGTGAGCCGACGGAAGGCGGTGTGAGCTTCGGGCTTCCCCCTGCGGCGGCGCCCGAAGGCGTCGCTGACGACGGTGTACACCGAGAAGCCATGATCCTCCAGGCGCTGCCAGGACCAGGTGGCTCGGCGACTCCACTCGTTCCACGCTCGCCGGAAGGTCTTCTCCGCTTCCGCTCCCAACCCGACGAAGCCGGGATCGCCGGAGAACTGAGGCGTGGGCAGGACGCGTACGGCAGCAGCCTCCAGCAGATGGGCCGGCTGGACGAGTTCCGCGAAAGCCCGACGTTCGGCGTCGAGGACTGCGGTGAGCCGATTCTGCAGCCCCTCGACCCAAGGGGCGAGGAACGGGAAATCGGCTACTGCCCACGCCAGGCAAGCGCATTGCAGGGCCCGAGCGGTTCCGCTAGGTCGTGCCACCACAGGTGTCAGAGGGCTGTCGCCTGCCGCACCCCGGACGGCAGTCTGGTCCGTGACTGGTCCGGGGACAGTCCTCGTGCAGGTCGACGGTCGACCTGGGGCAGCCTGTTGCTTACCCAGAGTGACCCCCGTGTCGGTTTGCCTGGAGTGCAACGGCGTTTCCAGGCAACCGACTTCAGGCTCTAGAAGAACCCAAGCTTCTTTGGACTGTATGAAACAAGAACGTTCTTGGTCTGCTGGTAGTGCTCCAGCATCATCTTGTGGGTCTCACGGCCGACCCCCGACTGCTTGTATCCGCCGAACGCCGCGTGCGCCGGATACGCGTGGTAGCAGTTCGTCCACACACGGCCCGCCTGAATGGCCCGGCCCGCCCGGTACGCCGTGTTGATGTCACGCGTCCACACCCCGGCCCCCAGACCGTAGAGCGTGTCATTGGCGATCTTGATGGCGTCGTCGAAGTCGTTGAACGACGCGACCGAGACGATCGGGCCGAAGATCTCCTCCTGGAAGATCCGCATGCGGTTGTCGCCCTCGAAGATCGTCGGTTGGACGTAGTAACCACCGGCCAGTTCACCGTCGTACTCGATGCGCTGCCCGCCCGTCAGCACCTTCGCGCCCTCCTGCTGGCCGATGTCCAGGTAGGAGAGGATCTTCTCCAGCTGGTCGTTGGACGCCTGTGCGCCGATCATGGTCTCGGTGTCCAGCGGGTGCCCGGCCTTGATCTGCTCCGTGCGGGCGACGGCCGCTTCGAGGAACTCGTTGTACTGCCCGCGCTGCACCAGCGCCCTCGACGGACAGGTGCACACCTCGCCCTGGTTGAGCGCGAACATCGTGAAGCCTTCGAGTGCCTTGTCCCGGAAGTCGTCGTTGGCGGCCCACACGTCGTCGAAGAAGATGTTCGGCGACTTGCCGCCCAGCTCCAACGTCACCGGCTTGATGTTCTCCGAGGCGTACTGCATGATCAACCGCCCCGTGGTGGTCTCCCCGGTGAAGGCGACCTTGGCGACCCGCGGACTGGACGCCAGCGGCTTGCCCGCCTCCACGCCGAACCCGTTGACGATGTTGACGACCCCGGGCGGCAGCAGATCGGCGACCAGACTCATCCAGTAGTGGACGGAGGCCGGGGTCTGCTCGGCAGGCTTGAGGACGACCGCGTTGCCCGCGGCGAGCGCGGGCGCCAGCTTCCACGTGGCCATCAGGATCGGGAAGTTCCACGGAATGATCTGCGCGACGACACCGAGCGGCTCGTGGAAGTGGTAAGCGATGGTGTCCTCGTCGACCTCGCTCAGCGACCCCTCCTGCGCGCGAATGACTCCCGCGAAGTACCGGAAGTGGTCGATGGCGAGGGGGATGTCCGCGGCGAGCGTTTCGCGGATCGGCTTGCCGTTCTCCCAGCTCTCGGCGACCGCGAGCTTCTCGAGGTTCGCCTCCATCCGGTCGGCGATCTTCAGGAGTACTTCCGCGCGCCCGGTGGCCGACGTGCGTCCCCACCCGGGCGCCGCCGCATGCGCCGCGTCGAGGGCGCGCTCGACGTCCTCCGCCGTGCCCCGGGCGATCTCGGTGAAGGTCTGCCCGTTGACCGGACTCGGATTCTCGAAGTACTGGCCACGGGCGGGTGCCACATACTCGCCGCCGATGAAGTGGTCGTAGCGCGACTGGTAGGAGACGATCGCGCCCTCGGTGCCGGGCGCTGCATAACGGGTCATCTTGGCTGGCCTCCCGGGAAAGACTGCCCGCCGTTGGGCAGCTCTCGCCCGGAGGCTAGACACGAGGACGTTGCATCGACGTTGCGATCCTCCCGTCGCAGGTTTCTCTCCCTCCGTCGTACGTCGCTTTCCTTCCGCCGTACGCCGCCTCCGCCCCCTCGCCGTGGCCGTCCGAGGGCGAGGAGAGTTCGGCGTCGAGCTCCTCCAGACGGGCCCGGACGGGAGCCGTCGGCCGCAGTGAGGCCAGCGCGCGCCACACCGCCAAGTCGTCCTCACCCCACGGAGCATGCGCCCAGTTCATCAGCAGATCCGGGTCATTGCGCTCGATGAGTGCCGCCCGCAACTGATCTGCCAGCCTGCGGCGGAGCCGGACGAGAGCGGGGGCCTGGGACTGCGGGAGCAACGGTCCGGCATACGCTGCCGCGGCCGCCGTCACCGCCCCCGCACCCAGCCGACGTTCCACCGCGTCGACATCCGACTCGACTGGCACCGCCAGCCGATACGGCCGCGACCGCAGCAGCTCCGCCCCCAGAACCCGCCGCAGCCGAGCCATCTCGGCCCGCAGCGTCACCTGCGACACCGACTCGTCCTCGTACAAGTCGTACAGCAACTCGTCCCCCGACAGTCCCTCCGGATGCCGAGACAGGAGCACCACGATCTCGCTGTGCCTGCGGCTGAGCCGAACCTTGCGCCCCGCCACGAGCAACAACGCCTCGTCCCGCCCCAGCGCGGCCAACTCGACCGTATCCCGCGCGCCCACCGGCGGCGCGAGCAGTGCCAGTTGGGACTCCGCCGCTCGCGCGACCGCCTGCACGAAGGCGAGACTGTGCGGGTGCGCGAGCCCGTCCCCGCCGGTGATGTCGACCGCGCCGATGAGCCGCCCCGTCCGTGGATCGTGCACGGGAGCCGCCGCGCACGTCCACGGCTGCACGCGCCGCATGTAGTGCTCGGTGGCGAAGACCTGCACCGGTCGGCCCACGGCGACCGCAGTGCCGGGGGCGTTCGTCCCCATGGCGGACTCCGCCCACCGCGCACCCGGCACGAAGTTCATCCGTCCCGCCCGCCGCCGCGTCACCGCGTGCCCCTCGACCCACAGCAACCTGCCCTGCGCGTCGCACACGGCGAGCAGGTGCTCCCCGTCCGCCGCGAAGGTGCCCATCAACTCGCGGAAGAGCGGCATCACCCGCGCCAGCGGATGCTCCGACCGGTACGCCCCGAGGTCGCCGTCGGTCAGTTCCACCGCCGCGCCAGTGCCCTCCGGACTCACCCGCGCCCTCGCCGACCTCCGCCACGAGTCGGCCACCACCGAACGCACCGGACGGGAAATCGTCCCCTCGGCGGTGAACCTCTCGTGCGCCCGACGCACCACCCGCACCCGCTCGACGGGATCGGCACCCGGCTCCAGGGCCAGCCATGGCTCGGTCAAATCGGCCTCCCGGGACGGCGATGCGGTGCTGCCATCGTCGCCCCGGAGGCGGAAGCCGACAAGGACGCGCCGTGTTTCAGGCGAAGTTGACGAGGCGTAGGTACCGCGACCAGTCCCAGTACGGCCCCGGGTCCGTGTGGTCCGATCCGGGGACCTCATGGTGGCCGATGATGTGCTCACGGTCCTTCGGGATGTCGTACTCCGAGCAGATCGCAGCGGTCAGCGCGGCGGACTGCTCGTACATCGCGTCGGTGAAGTACTCGGGTTTGTCGACCCACCCTTCGTGCTCGATTCCGATGCTTCGTGTGTTGTAGGTCCAGTTCCCGGCATGCCAGCCGACGTTGCGCTCGCGGACGCACTGGGCGATGTGGCCGTCCTTGGAGCGCACCACATAGTGGGCCGAGACCTTCTTCGCCGGGTTCTGGAAGATGGCGAGCGCGTCCGCGTACGTCTCCTGTGTGACGTGGATGACCACGTAGTCGACGGGATAGGTGGTGGGCCGGTTGGCCGCCGTGTAGTTGGAGGTGCTGGCCGGCACCCATTCGGCCAAGGGATAGTCGACCGCGCGAGCCCCTGCGGTGGCGCGGGTCGCGGGCAGGAGCGCCGCGGGGACGGCGGCCGCGACCGCACCCTGCAGCAGTCGACGCCGACTGGGGAAGCGTCTCACTCGATCCATGACTGGCCTGCCTCTCGGTGGGGGGAACGGCTGGACTGGCGCTGTACCTGGGGGGCCACCGCGGTGGTGGGCCCACTGTTTCGCTGCGGCGGTGATGCCCGCTACGGCGTGAAAGACGCAGAGCCGGTCTCCGGACGGGGAGAGGCCGTTCCGGTGAAGGGCACTGAGCTCTAGGAGGTGCGGAGGTCCGACCGCTCCACTCTGGGCGGATGGGCCGTCGGTCCGACCGGGTGGGCCGCGCCGCGCGCACGGGTCCCGATCCGCGTGGTCACCGCCGTCGCTGTCGCTTCGTCACGGCAGCGGCGCCTCGCGTGATTCACGGTACGGCGGCTGCCGGTTGAGGTGGAAGGGCGTGACCCGGATCGGTGTATGGCAGCGCGATTGTGGATATCCCGGCCACCCGATCGGGGGAGGGGCGCCGGTCAGAATCGGGGCAGTCGCGCACGTCAAGACCGTCCTGCCTACGTCCGCTGAGCCTTCCCGCCCCCACTGACTCCGACCGGATCGTCCAGCACCGCCCGCGCCACCGAGTGCGCGGCCCCCAGCAGCGGCCCGTCCGGACCGAGGCCGGACACCGTCACTCCACAGGCTCGACCTGCGGTGCGCTCCGTCAACTCCTGCTCGAGAGCGGGCAAAAGCCACGGCGCGAGGCGCGACAGCGCTCCGCCGAGCACGACGGCCTGCGGATCCAGCAGATTCACGGCGCCGGTGAGGGCGATCCCCAGGGCTGCCCCGGCACCCCTGAGGGCGCGCCGCACCCTCTCGTCGCCTGCGGTGGCGCGCTCGGCAAGAGCTTCACCCCGCTGCTCTCCGGGGCTCAGGCCCGCATCGCGCAGGACCGCTTCTTCGCCCGCGTATTGCTCCAGGCAGCCGCGGCCGCCACAGGGGCATGCAGGCCCCTCGGGGCGGACGGGCACATGCCCCAACTCGCCGGCGAATCCGCGCGTCCCGCGCAGGAGCCGCCCGTCGACGACGAGCGCCGCGCCGATGCCGATCTCCGCCGAGACGTGGAGGAAGTCCTGGGGCGATTCCTCACCGAGCCACAATTCCGCGAGCGCACCGAAGTTGGCCTCGTTGTCGACTGTCAGCGGCAGGTCGGTGGGGAGGAGCCGGCTCAGGTCGATGTCGCCCCAGCCGAGATTGGGGGCGCGGACCACCGTCCTGGCATCGCGAGAGACGAGACCGGGCACGGCGACCGCCAGGCCCGCGGGGGAGAGCCCCTCTTGTCGTGCCTCGGCGCACACCTGCTGCACCAGCACAGCGAGCTCCTCCAACACGGGCACGGGCGAGCGACCGCGGTTGGCGACCCGCCGCTCGGCGCGTGCACGGATCTCCCCCCGCAGATCGACCGCGCACACCGAGAGATGGTCGACCCCCACCTCGGCACCGACTCCGACGGGCCCCAGCGCGCTGACGGCCAGGGC
>NZ_LIPN01000125.1 GCF_001418325.1 Streptomyces atriruber
GGGGTGCCGTAGGGCGTGGCGGCGGGGGTGGTGTCCGGGTCGGTGTCCATGTGGTCACTCTCGCATCGCGTGGACGTACCGGACAGTCACCGGATCGCAACCTGCGGGGTCTGTTGCGCTCGGGGGCGGCGGGGACAGAATCTACGCGCGTTAACCATGCACGTCGACCATGGCGACCGAGGAGTACAGAGATGCCGTTGAACCGCAGGAAGTTCCTGGGCACGTCCGCCGCCACCGGCGTGGGTGTGGCCGTCACGGGTGCGGCTGTCGCGCCGTCCGCCGCGTCCGCGCACGGCTCCGGGAAGCCCGCGCGGCGCAAGCGGCGGTACTCGTTCACGGTGCTCGGCACGACGGACCTGCACGGCAATGTCTTCAACTGGGACTACTTCACGGACAAGGAGTTCGACGACAAGGACCACAACGATGTGGGCCTGGCGAAGATCTCCACGCTGGTGAACCGGATCCGCGAGGAGAAGGGCCGCGGGAACACGCTGCTGATCGACGCGGGCGACACGATCCAGGGCACGCAGCTGTCGTACTACTACGCGAAGGTCGATCCGATCACCGCGAAGCGCGGTCCGGTGCACCCGATGGCGCAGGCGATGAATGCGATCGGTTACGACGCGGCGGCGCTCGGCAATCACGAGTTCAACTACGGCATTCCGGTGCTGCGGAAGTTCGAGGAGCAGTGCGATTTCCCGCTGCTGGGTGCGAACGCACTGGACGCGAAGACGCAGAAGCCCGCTTTCCCGCCGTACTTCATGAAGCGGCTGCGCACGCCGCACGGCCGCGACGTGAAGGTGGCGGTGCTCGGCCTGACCAACCCCGGCATCGCGATCTGGGACAAGGCGAACGTGCAGGGCAAGATGACGTTCCCCGGCCTTGAGGAGCAGGCGGCGAAGTGGGTGCCGAAGCTGCGGTCGATGGGTGCGGACGTCGTGATCGTGTCGGCGCACTCGGGGTCGAGCGGCACGTCGTCGTACGGTGATCAGCTGCCGTACGTGGAGAACGCGGCCGGCCTGGTGGCTGAGCAGGTGCCGGGCATCGACGCGATCCTGGTGGGGCATGCGCACACGGAGATCCCCGAGTACTTCGTGGAGAACAAGGCGACCGGCCAGAAGGTCGTCCTGTCGGAGCCGTTGAAGTGGGGGCAGCGGCTGACGCTGTTCGACTTCGATCTGGTGTGGGCGAAGGGCCGCTGGACGGTCGAGAAGGTCGGCGCGCAGGTCCTGAACTCGAACACGGTCGAGGAGGACAAGAAGGTCACGCGGCTGCTCGCGGACGAGCACAAGAAGGTCGTCGCGTACGTCAACCAGGTGATCGGTTCGTCGACGGCGGCGATGAGCACGGCCGAGGGGCCGGTCAAGGACGTCGCGATCATCGACCTGATCAATCTGGTGCAGCGGGAGACGGTCGCGGCGGCGTTGAAGGGCGGAGCCCACGCGGCGCTTCCGGTGCTGTCGCAGGCTTCGTGCTTCTCGCGCACGGCGCAGATTCCCGCGGGTGATGTGACGATCCGGGATGCGGCGGGCCTGTATCCGTTCGAGAACACGCTGGAGGCGCGGCTGCTCACGGGTGCGCAGTTGAAGGAGTACCTGGAGTTCTCGGCGCGGTATTACGTGCGGACGCCCGCTGGTGGTCCGGTGGACCCGGCGAAGCTGACGAACGCGGAGAACATCCCGGACTACAACTACGACGCGGTGAGCGGTCTGACGTACGAGATCGACATCGCGAAGCCGGTGGGGTCGCGGATCGTGAAGTTGTCCTTCGAGGGCAAGGCGATCGATCCGAAGGCCGAGTTCGTGCTGGCGGTGAACAATTACCGGGCGAGTGGGGGCGGGAACTTCCCGCACATCGCGGGTGCCAAGCAGCTGTGGGCGAATTCGGAGGAGATCCGGAACACGATCATCGGTTGGGTGAAGGCGAAGGGGACGGTGGACCCGGGGCAGTTCGCGTCGGTGGACTGGAAGCTGACCCGGGACGGCACTCCCGTCTTCTAGATCTTCAGGGTGGCGAGGTCGACGGAGTCGGCGAGGGCCTTGGCTCCGGCGTCGTTGACGTGCAGGCCGTCGCCGCTGTCGTAGTCGTCGTGGATCCGGTCGGGGTCGGCCGGGTCCGCGACGGCGGCGGCGAAGTCGGCGTAGAAGTCGAAGGGGCTGTCGGTGCCGCGGATCCAGTCGTTGACCTCGCGGGCGACGGCGACGCCTTCGGGGGTGGAGTAGCCCTCGAAGATCGTGTCCTTGTAGGGGCCGACGGTGGTGACGGTGGCGGTGAGGCCCGCCGCGTGGATGCGGTCGGCGAGGGCGGTGAGGCCCGCGATGAGGTCGGCCGCGGTGGGGACGGGTGCGGGCTCGGGGTAGGCCTCCTGGCCGGGGATGCCGAGGTCGTTGAGGCCGAAGTGCACGAGTACGTGGGTGACGCCGGGCACGTCCAGGGCGTCGCGGTCCAGGCGGGCCAGGGCGTGTTCGCCGATCTCGTCGGTGAGCAGGCGGTTGGCGGAGATGCCCTGGTTCACCACCCAGCCGGTGCTTCCGGCCTCGTGCAGGCGGTTGTTGAGCAGGTCGGGGAAGCGCCGGTCGGTGTCGTTCGTGGTGCCGGTGCCCTCGAACCAGGAGTCCCCGAAGGCGACGGCGATGCGGGTACCCGCGGGGGCGAGGACGTCGGCGCCGCTGATGAAGTGGCGGGTGGCGAGCTCTTCCAGGCCTTCGGTGCCGTCGAGGGTGGGTGCGGTGAGGGCGTTGCCGGGGACGGCGTAGCCGGTGCGCAGGGGGACGGCGGAGTAGGTGGAGAGGCCGGTGTCGTCGGGCAGCCAGAGGGTGAGGGCGAGTTCGTCACCGGCGGCGACCGCGCGTTCGACGGGGTCGCTGACGGCTTCCTCGCCGACGGGGACGGTGAATTCCTCGGCGCCGCCGAAGCGGACCGGGGTGCCGCTGCCGGATTCGATGCCGCTTCCTTCGGTGCGCCTGGCGAGGTGGGCGCCGCCGATGCGGAGGGGCTCCTTGCCGTAGCGGTTGCTGAGGCGGATGCGCAGGGCGCTGCCGCCGCCGTCGAGGCGGATGATCTGGCGGAGGGTCTGTCCGGCGAAGCCGCGGAGCTCGAAGAGGTCGATGGCTTCGTGGGGGCTGACGACGGCGGAGCGGAAGGCTGCGGTCCAGGAGGCCGTGGAGTCTGTGGTCATGGTCGTCCGAACCGGGTCGCGGTGCCTGTTATTTCGGTGATCGGCCCTTTTCGTGAAGGAATATTCGGAGGCGTCGCGGCGCTTGGGGCCGGACAATTCAGGTCATGGACGAGGAACTTACGGCCGCGCTCGAACCGGTGCTCCGCGATCTGAGGGCCACCTGCGCGGTGCCTCCCGTGGTCCGGGAAGAGCACGATGACGCGATCGGGGATCTGGTGATGCTGTACGAGCCGGACGGGTCGGGGGCGGGGCTCGTCCCGCGCTTCGGCGGGAGTGCGGCCGAGCGGACGGCGGACTTCGCGGACCAGGCGCAGGACTGGGCGGTCGAGGCGCTCTGCGCGGAGCTGAGGCCCGCCGTGTGGCCGGAGTGTCCGGAGCACCCCGACTCGCATCCGCTGGCGGCCGGGGTGGTACGGGGTGTCGCGGTGTGGTCGTGCCCGAGGACGCGGCGGGTGGCCGCCCCGGTCGGTGGGCTCGGGGGTCCTGTCACGTCTTGAGGCGTACGAGGTTGCCGCGCTGTTCGCCGATGCGTCCTGCGGTGCCCGGGTGCCGGTCGGGGGTCTGGAGGCCGAAGCTGGTGAAGGCGGTGCGCTGCGGCAGGGGGTAAGGGGCCCGGCCCGTCAGGGAGTTGAGGATGGTGGCACTGCGCCAGGCGGCGAGGCCGAGGTCGGGGGCGCCGACGCCGTGGGTGTGGCGCTCGGCGTTCTGCACGTAGACCG
>NZ_LIPN01000126.1 GCF_001418325.1 Streptomyces atriruber
TCCGCAAAGGAAGCACCCCCACCCGCCCCACGGGGTCCCTAGGGGCGAGCTCCGGGGCAATGTCAGGGATGCAAGCCCCTCCACGAGAGGGAGCCAGCACGTACCGTTGACGCATGACGAGCATCGGTGGTGCCGAGATGGTCGACTGGAATCTCGCGGTGGCGACCGCGACCCGACTCGTGAGGCCGGGCCCAGAGGTGAGCCGTGACGAGGCGCGAGCAGTCGTCGCGGAGCTCCGCAGGCACGCCAAGTCCTCGGAGGAGCACGTCCGTTCCTTCACGAGGATGGGCACGGAGGACACCCACGACACCCCGGTCCTGGTGGTGGACCGAGCCGGTTGGGTCAGGGCGAACGTCGCGGGCTTCCGGGAGATCCTCAAGCCCCTCCTCGACAAGATGCAGGACCGCCGCACCGGCCCCGGCGGCACCGTCCTCGGCGCGGTCGGCGGCAAGGTGACGGGCGTGGAGCTCGGCATGCTCCTGTCGTTCCTCGCCTCCCGGGTCCTCGGGCAGTACGAGACGTTCGCCCCCGCCACCCGCGACCTCCCCGCGGGAGCCAACGGCGGCGGCAGGCTCCTCCTGGTCGCGCCGAACATCGTGCACGTCGAGCGCGAGCTGGACGTCGACCCCCACGACTTCCGCCTCTGGGTCTGCCTCCACGAGGAGACGCACCGCACGCAGTTCACCGCCGTGCCCTGGCTGCGCGACCACCTGGAGGCCGAGATCCAGTCGTTCCTCGGCGAGACCGAGGTCGATCCGATGACGGTCCTGGAGCGCGTCAGGGAGGCCGCCCAGTCGCTCTCGGGCGGCCGCGCCGAGGCGGAGGGCGAGGCCGAGGAGAGCCGCTCCCTCGTCGAGCTCGTGCAGACCCCCGCCCAGCGCGAGATCCTCGCCCGTCTGACGGCCGTGATGTCCCTGCTGGAGGGCCACGCGGACTTCGTGATGGACGGCGTGGGCCCGGACGTGGTGCCGTCCGTCGGCGAGATCCGCGAGAAGTTCCAGCAGCGGCGGGCGCGCGGCGCGAGCCGCCTCGACCAGGCCCTGCGCAAGCTCCTCGGGCTCGACGCGAAATTGCGCCAATATCGCGACGGCGAGCGCTTCGTGCGCGCGGTCGTGGACGAGGTCGGCATGGACGGCTTCAACCGCGTGTGGACGTCGCCGAACACACTTCCCACGAAGGCGGAGATCGCCAAACCGGCGGACTGGGTCGCGCGGGTGCACCGTAAGGGAGACTGAGGGACCGGATGCGGCCGATGGCAGGAGAACGCCCCCGCAATCACCCGTCCGAGGGACCGTAGGCGATGGGTAGGCGTGCAATGCTCGGGGAACGGCTCGGCTCTGTCACCATCGACACACTCTGAGTGACCGAACGCGAGGGAAGCAAGGCCCCCTGAGGGGCCGGACAACCCGAGTGGGTCCTGAGTGACTGGTCCGAGCTCACCCCCCGAACTTCACGAAGGGAACCGGACATGGGTCCCCATCCTGCGGTCGCGGCGATACGCCTGGCGGTCCGCCGCGTACTCCACGACGTACTGACCGACGTACAGCGCAGCTCCGAGAACGACCCCCCACACCCCCCGCACGAGCAGGCATCGTCGCCGCTCGTGCTCGTCGCGTGCTCCGGCGGTGCCGACTCCATGGCGCTCGCCTCCGCGCTCGCCTTCGAAGCCCCCAAGCTCGGCATGCGTGCGGGCGGCATCACCGTCGACCACGGCCTGCAGCCCGGGTCCGACCTGCGTGCCGCCGAGGTTCTCGTGCGGCTCACCGCGCTCGGCCTGGCCCCGGTCGAGTCCGTGGCCGTGGACGTGGGCCGCGACGGAGGCCCCGAGGCCGCCGCCCGCGACGCTCGCTACGGCGCCCTGGATGCCGCCGCCGAACGGCATTCAGCAGCCGCTGTCCTGCTCGGCCACACCCGCGACGACCAGGCCGAGACCGTCCTGCTGGGCCTCGCCCGCGGCTCCGGTATCCGCTCGTTGTCCGGAATGGCGGCGACCTCGGGGGTCGCCGGCCGGTACCGCCGCCCCTTCCTGCACCTCGACCGGCAGACCGCCCGCAAGGCCTGCATGGTCCAGTCGCTGCCCGTCTGGGACGACCCGCACAACGCCGACCCGGCGTACACCCGCTCCCGCCTGCGCCACGAGGGCCTCCCCGCCCTGGAGAAGGCGCTCGGCAAGGGCGTCGTCGAGGCACTCGCCCGCACGGCCCAACTCTCCCGGGACGACGCCGACGCCCTCGACGCCTGGGCCGCCCAGGCCGAGACGGCCGTGCGCGACGCCACCGGCCTCCTGGAGTGCGCGAAGCTCTACGCACTGCCCCCCGCGGTGCGCCGCCGCATCGTGCGCCGGGCCGCCATCGACGCCGGGGCCCCCGCCGGTTCGCTGTTCGCCCGGCACATCGAAGAGGTCGACCGCCTGATCACCGGCTGGCGCGGCCAAGGAGCCATCAACCTCCCGGGCAAAGTCGTGGCTCAGCGCCAGGGTGGCAGACTGGTGATCCGGCAAGGCTGACGAGAGGCCCGTGTGACTGACGGGCCCGGTCGGCCGGTGGGACGACCGAAAGTGATGCGGGTGGACGCGAAAGACATGGGCACCGACCTCAAGTCGGTGCTCATCACCAAGGAAGAGATCGACGCGAAGCTGGCCGAGCTGGCAGCGAAGGTCGACGCGGAGTACGCGGGCAAGGACCTGCTCATCGTCGGTGTCCTCAAGGGCGCCGTGATGGTCATGGCGGACCTGGCGCGTGCGCTGTCCACCCCCGTCACGATGGACTGGATGGCCGTGTCGTCGTACGGCGCGGGGACCCAGTCCTCCGGCGTCGTGCGGATCCTCAAGGACCTGGACACCGACATCAAGGGCAAGCACGTCCTGATCGTCGAGGACATCATCGACTCCGGTCTGACGCTGTCCTGGCTGCTGTCCAACCTCGGCTCGCGCGAGCCCGCCTCCCTGGAGGTGTGCACGCTGCTGCGCAAGCCGGAGGCGGCCAAGGTCGCGATCGACGTGAAGTGGATCGGCTTCGACATCCCGAACGAGTTCGTCGTGGGGTACGGCCTCGACTTCGCCGAGAAGTACCGCAACCTCCCGTTCGTCGGAACGCTCGCTCCGCACGTCTACGGCGGCTGACGTCTCGTAGCGCCGCATACGCACCGCGTATGACGCAGGGGAACCCTCACCCGTTTCCCGACGTTGGAGCATGCGAAGGCCGGATTGCCAGCAGTCCCGGGCAGCTTCGGGTCACAATGCTGGGGTACCGTCCGAAGAACAGTCTTTATCAAACTCACTATGGCAGGAGGGACGGGGCGTCATCGCTCCGTATGGATGGACGTGAAGCGATACTTCCGTGGGCCAGTCATGTGGATCGTGCTGGCCGTCCTTGCCGTGGTCGTGTTGATGCAGGTCGTCGGCTCGTCCGGTGGCTACAAGACGGTGGACACCGGCCAGGTCGTCCAGGCGATCAACGACAACAAGGTCGAGTCCGCCAAGCTCACCACCGGTGACGAGCAGATCATCAAGGTCGAGCTCAAGGACGGCCAGAAGGTCAAGGACAGCAGCAAGATCCAGGCGAGCTACATCGGCGACCAGGGCGTCGACCTCGCCAAGACCCTGCAGTCCAAGTACCAGACCAAGGACATCCCGGACGGTTATACCGTCTCGCCGTCGAAGCAGAACCCGTTCGTGGGCATCCTGCTCTCCCTGCTCCCCTTCGTCCTCATCGTCGTCGTCTTCCTGTTCCTGATGAACCAGATGCAGGGCGGCGGCTCCCGGGTCATGAACTTCGGGAAGTCCAAGGCGAAGCTCATCACCAAGGACACCCCGAAGACGACCTTCGCCGACGTGGCGGGGTCCGACGAGGCGGTCGAGGAGCTCCACGAGATCAAGGAGTTCCTCCAGGAGCCGGCGAAGTTCCAGGCCGTCGGCGCCAAGATCCCCAAGGGCGTGCTCCTCTACGGCCCGCCCGGTACGGGCAAGACGCTGCTCGCGCGTGCCGTCGCCGGTGAGGCCGGAGTTCCGTTCTACTCGATCTCCGGTTCCGACTTCGTCGAGATGTTCGTCGGCGTCGGTGCCTCCCGTGTGCGCGACCTCTTCGAGCAGGCCAAGGCGAACGCCCCGGCGATCGTCTTCGTCGACGAGATCGACGCGGTCGGCCGTCACCGCGGCGCCGGTCTCGGCGGTGGCCACGACGAGCGCGAGCAGACGCTGAACCAGCTGCTCGTCGAGATGGACGGCTTCGACGTGAAGGGCGGCGTCATCCTGATCGCCGCCACGAACCGGCCCGACATCCTCGACCCGGCGCTGCTGCGCCCCGGCCGCTTCGACCGGCAGATCGCCGTCGACCGCCCGGACATGCAGGGCCGTCTGGAGATCCTCAAGGTTCACCAGAAGGGCAAGCCGGTCGCTCCGGACGTCGACCTCTCCGCGGTCGCCCGTCGCACGCCGGGCTTCACCGGCGCGGACCTGAGCAACGTCCTCAACGAGGCCGCGCTGCTCACCGCCCGCAGCGACAAGAAGCTGATCGACAACAGCATGCTCGACGAGGCGATCGACCGCGTCGTGGCGGGCCCGCAGAAGCGGACCCGGATCATGTCCGACAAGGAAAAGAAGATCACCGCGTATCACGAGGGCGGACACGCCCTGGTCGCGGCGGCCTCGCCGAACTCGGACCCGGTCCACAAGATCACGATTCTGTCCCGCGGCCGGGCCCTGGGTTACACCATGGTCCTGCCCGAAGAGGACAAGTACTCGACCACGCGCAACGAAATGCTCGACCAGCTGGCGTACATGCTGGGCGGCCGCGCGGCCGAGGAGCTCGTCTTCCACGACCCGACGACGGGCGCGGCGAACGACATCGAGAAGGCCACGGGCACGGCCCGCGCGATGGTCACGCAGTACGGCATGACCGAGCGGCTCGGCGCGATCAAGTTCGGTGGCGACAACACCGAGCCCTTCCTCGGCCGCGAGATGGGCCACCAGCGCGACTACTCGGAAGAGGTCGCCGCGCTGGTCGACGAAGAGGTCAAGAAGCTCATCGAGACCGCGCACAACGAAGCGTGGGAGATCCTCGTCGAGAACCGCGACGTCCTCGACAACCTGGTCCTCCAGCTGCTGGAGAAGGAGACCCTCGGCAAGGAGCAGATCGCCGAGATCTTCGCGACGATCGTGAAGCGCCCGGCCCGCCCGGCGTGGACCGGTTCCTCGCGGCGCACGCCGTCGACCCGCCCGCCGGTGCTCTCCCCCAAGGAGCTGTCGCTGACGAACGGTGCGAACGGCGCGACCCCCGCGGTGACGTCGGGCAGCACGGAGCAGCCCATCGAGGTGGCCCCGGAGGACCGCCCCGAGAGCTGATCCCGCGCGCCTCAACAGGCCCGGAATGGAAGCCGCGCCCCCCTGGTTCTAGCCTGGGGGGCGCGGCTTATTTCGTACGCCCGCGTGAGACGCACAGGAACGAGGCACAACATGACCGACCCGGTGACGCTGGACGGCGACGGCTTGATCGGCGAGTTCGACGAGAAGCGGGCCGAGAATGCCGTGCGCGAGCTGTTGATCGCCGTGGGGGAGGACCCCGACCGCGAGGGTCTCCTGGAGACCCCGGCGCGCGTGGCGCGGGCGTACCGGGAGATATTCGCCGGCCTGTGGCAGAAGCCCGAGGACGTCCTGACGACGACGTTCGACCTGGGGCACGACGAGATGGTCCTGGTGAAGGACATCGAGGTGATGAGCTCCTGCGAGCACCACCTGGTGCCGTTCGTGGGCGTCGCGCACGTCGGGTACATCCCGTCCACCGACGGCAAGATCACCGGTTTGTCGAAGCTCGCCCGCCTCGTCGACGTGTTCGCGCGCCGTCCGCAGGTGCAGGAGCGGCTGACCACGCAGATCGCCGACTCCCTGATGGAGATCCTGGAGCCGCGCGGGGTCATCGTGGTCGTGGAGTGCGAGCACATGTGCATGACGATGCGCGGGGTGCGCAAGCCCGGCGCGAAGACGATCACTTCCGCGGTGCGCGGCCAGCTGCGCGACCCCGCGACGCGCAACGAGGCGATGAGCCTGATCATGGCGCGCTGATCCGAGCCGGTATCCGAGCGGACCGGATTCTACTGTTCCGCTCAACTCGCCTTCTGTGAGCGGGTGTTGTGGCTCAAAGTGGTGGACGGTCGGCGTGATGGCCGAAAGACTGCGTGTGTGACGAATACGCATACGCAGCACCTGCCCACCCGAAAGCTCGGCGGCCTCGAGGTCTCGGCCCTGGGCTACGGCGCCATGGTGCTCTCCCCGGGGGTCTACGGCGAGGTCGACGACGAGCGCGGTGAGCGGGCACTCCTAGCGGCGGTCGACGCGGGCGCCACGATCATCGACACCTCCGACGGGTACGGGGCCGACGGCCACAACGAACGCTTGATCGGCAAGGCCCTGCGGGGCCGCCGCGAGCAGGTCGCGATAGCCACCAAGTTCGGCTTCCGGCTCCCGGAGGGCGTGGAGCCGCACCCCTTCCCCATCGGGTACGCCTTCGGGGAGCTGGCGGTCAACGGCGACCCCAAGCACGTGCGCGGCTATGCCGAGGCGAGCCTGCGGAGCCTGGAGACGGACTACATCGACCTGTACTACCCGCACTTCCCCGACCCGCAGATCCCCCTGGAGGAGACCGTCGGGGCGGTCGCCGAGCTGGTCCGGGACGGGCTCGTGCGGCACCTGGGGCTCTCGAACGTGACGGCCGACCAGCTGCGGGCCGCGCACGCCGTGCACCCCGTGTCGGCGGTGCAGATCGAGTGGTCGATGTGGCGGCCCGCCGAGCCGGAGATGCTGGCGGCGGCGCGCGAGCTGGGCGTCGGGCTCGTGCCCTGGTCGCCGCTGGGTGCCGGATTCCTGACCGGCACGGTCGGCCAGGTGGCGGACGGCGACTTCCGGCAGAACGCGCCGCGCTTCGATGCGGCGAATCTGAAGGCCAACAACGACCGCTTCGCGCCCGTGCGGGGCATCGCGGAGGAGCTGGGCATCACCCCGGCGCAGCTGGCGCTCGCCTGGCTGCTCCACCAGGACCCGAACGTGGTGCCGATCCCCGGCAGCCGTACGCCGAAGCACATCGAGGAGAACCTCGCGGCGGCGCACGTGCGGCTGGACGCGGACGTCCTCGGGCGGCTGGAGCGGATCCTGGGGGAGACGGAGGTCGAGGGCGGCACGCTGCTGTAGGGGCCGCCGGGGCCCGTCAGGGGCCCACCAGGCGGCTCGTGGCGGGCCGGCCGACCCGCGGGGGAGCGGGGAAGCCGGCCGGGCCCTAGGCCGCCGCGGTCGTCTCGCCGTTCTCGTCGTCGTCCTCGGGGAGCTTGCAGACCCGCTCCATGAAGAAGGCGGCGGCTATCACCGCGATGCTCATCAGGACCGACAGTCCGGCATACACCGCCTGGTCGCGGCGGGGCGGGATGTCGAGGAACTCCAGCAGGAACACGCCCGTCCCGCCGTACACCCCCGCGACGAGCGCCGCGACCAGGGCGCTGGACTGGCCGAAGACGACGGCGCGGGCGGCCATCATCGGCTCGACGCCCTTGGCGCCGGGACGCCGCTCGCGCTGGGCCCGCAGGCGCGAGCGCAGGGAGAGCGCCGTCGCGAGGAGGGTGACGGCGATGACCGCGAGCACGATGGGCGCGGCCAGCGGAACGCGCGGCAGTGAGCCGACGGAGTCCCAGAGGCGGGCGCCCGACCAGGACAGCACTCCGGCCATGAGGAAGAGGCCGACCAGCGTCCTGATGCGCAGTTCCTTCACGGGTGACCCTTCATCGGCTTGCTTACCTCGACCGCCTTTTCCAACGACTACTCCGGCAGCCGGAGTTCCAGGTCGGCGCGGGGAGCCACGCCGTCCCGGGTGATCGCGTCCAGCAGCTCCGCCACCGGGCCCCGGCCGGTCAGCTGGGCCTCCGGCTCCACGTCGTGCCAGGGGGCGAGGACGAAGGCGCGCTCGTGGGCGCGCGGATGGGGCAGCGTGAGCGTCGGGTCGTCGGAGACCACGTCCGCGTACGCCACGATGTCCACGTCGATGGTGCGCGGGCCCCAGCGCTCGTCCCGCACGCGGTGGAAGGCCTCCTCGACCGCCTGCGCGCGCTCCAGGAGGGAGGCGGGCGGCAGGGTCGTCTTCACCACGACGACCGCGTTGAAGTACGACGGCTGGGTGCCGGGGTCGACACCCCACGGCTCGGTCTCATACACCGGAGAGACCGCCTTGACCCGCAGGCCGGGGGTGTCCTCCAGGGCGTCGACGGCGCCCTGCAGCGTCTCCAGGCGGTTGCCGAGATTGCTGCCGAGGGAGATCACGGCGCGTTTGGGGTTGGACAGGGTCGTGTCCGCGGCGTCCACTTGTTCGACCACGGAGGTGGGCACCGGCTGGACGGTGGGGTCGCTCTGACCCGCTTTGAAGGGCGCAGTCATACTCGGCTCCGGGTGATGGTGACGGTCACGTCGTCGAAGGGGACGGTGATCGGGGCGTCCGGCTTGTGCACGCAGACCTCGACCTCCAGAACTCCGTCGTGCTTCAGACACGCCTGGGCGATGCGCTCCGCGAGCGTCTCGATGAGGTCGACGGGCTCGCCCTCGACGACGGCCACGACCTCCTCGGCCACGATTCCGTAGTGCACGGTCTTCGCCAGGTCGTCGTCGGCCGCGGCCGCTCGCGTGTCCAGACCAAGCACCAGGTCCACGATGAAGGTCTGGCCCTCTTCGCGCTCCCGCGGATAGACACCGTGGTGCCCGCGGGCCTTGAGGCCGCGCAGCGCGACACGATCCACGCGAATCACTCCTGCAATCGTCGGTATCGGCAGGCCTGTACCGAGTGCGGTCGGCACACCAGCCTTGATCGAATCTACCTGCGAGCACTGACAGCACTCGCCCGCGGGGCCCGTCGGGACCCCACGGCACACACTGGTCGAAGCGCGTCTACCCACTCAGGTGGGTGTCTCCTCGCCCTCTTCGTCATCGGTTTCCGCGAGAACGGGTGACGCGTGATGCGACCACAGCTTCCAGCCGTCGGGTGTGCGGCGAAACACATTGGTGGCGACCACGAGCTGGCCCACGAGCGGGCCGAGCTCACCGCCGCCCTCCGGGGGCGGGCCGCCGCTGAGGATGTTCTCGGTGCACGTGACCAGGGCGGTGTCGCCGGCCACCCCGACCTTCAGGTCGGTGAGGAAGAACTGGATGTACTCGGTGTTCGCCATGATCAGCGCGTACGACCTGAGGACCTCGCCGCGGCCCGTGAGGACCGGCCAGCCGGGGTGGACGCAGGAGACGGCGTCACCGGCCGTGTCACCGTCCTCCGGGCCCTCGCCGTCCGTGTCGGCGCCCGAGCCGTCGGCGGTGTCCTCGGAGTCCATCCACAGGTCGGAGACCTCGTCGAAGTCGCCGCGCTCCAGTGCTTCGTAGAACGCTGTGTTGGCGAGCTGCACCTGCTCGATGTCGGTCCTGGCCGCGGTCACTGAGGGCCGCCTGCCGCGCCGGTCACGGCACGGGCGACGCGGACCGCGTCGGCGGTGGCCCGCACCTCGTGCACGCGGACCGCCCAGGCGCCCTGGTGGGCGGCGATGGCGGAGACGGCGGCGGTGGCGGCGTCCCGCTCGCGGGCGGGCGGCGGGGCGCCCTCGGGGCCCGCGAGGACACGGCCGAGGAAGCGCTTGCGGGAGGCGGCGACGAGGATCGGGTGGCCGAGCTCGCGCAGCCGGTCCAGCCGGGCCAGGAGCGACAGGTCGTGCTCGGCGTCCTTGGAGAAGCCCAGGCCTGGGTCGACGACGATGCGCTCGGGGGCGATGCCGCCCTCGATGGCGGCCGCTATGCGCGCGTGCAGCTCGGCGACGACTTCGGAGACCACGTCCTCGTACGCCGGTTTGGCGTGGATGTCGGTGAGGAAGCCGCGCCAGTGCATGACCACGAAGGGGGCCTGCGCGGCGGCGACCGCCGGGACCATGCGCGGGTCGGCGAGGCCGCCGCTGACGTCGTTGACTAGGACGGCGCCCGCGGCGAGCGCCTGCTCGGCGACGGTGGCGCGCATCGTGTCCACGGAGACGGTGACGCCCTCCGCGGCCAGGCCCCGCACGACGGGCACGACGCGCCTGAGCTCCTCGGCCTCGTCCACGCGGGGGGCGCCGGGCCGGGTGGACTCGCCGCCGACGTCGACGAGGTCGGCGCCCTGCGCGACCAGGTCGATGCCGTGCTTGACGGCGGCCGTCGTGTCGAACCAGCGGCCGCCGTCGGAGAAGGAGTCCGGCGTCACGTTCACCACGCCCATGACCGCACAGCGGTCCCACTCCGGCAGCCCCTGGACCGATCCCCGCCCGCGCAACGTACTCATACCTCCAGCCTAGGCCCGGAACCGGCGCGATTACGCCGCCTGGACCTCGCGCTCCGCGGCCCGGTGCGGGCAGGGACGGCGCTGGGGCGTGCCCCGGCGCAGGAAGCGGGGCAGGGCGAGCGTGACGAAGCCCTCGGCCTGCATGGCGGCGAAGCCGATGCGGGGGAGGTCCTTGCTGGAGCGGTAGACGACGAAGCGGGGCTCCCAGCGGGGGCGGAACTTCGCGTTGAACTTGTACAGGGATTCGATCTGGAACCAGCGGGACAGAAAGACCAGTAGGCCCCGCCAGGCGCGCAGGACCGGGCCCGCACCGATCTTCTCGCCGCGGGCGAGGGCCGCGCGGAACATCGCGAAGTTGAGGGACACGCGCGCGATGCCGAGCTTCGGGGCGGCCTGGAGGGCGGCCACGATGAGGAGCTCGTTCATGCCGGGGTCGGCCGAGCGGTCGCGGCGCATGAGGTCCAGGGAGACGCCGTCCTTGCCCCACGGGACGAAGTGCAGGACGGCCTTCAGGTCGCCGTAGGCGCCCGGCTCCGCGTCGGCCTTGTGGGCGGTGGCGATCAGACAGTCGCCGTCGTCCGGGTCGCCGATGCGGCCGAGCGCCATGGAGAAGCCGCGCTCGGTGTCGGTGCCGCGCCAGTCGTCGGCGGCGCGCTGGATCCTGGCGAGCTCGTTCTCGCCGAGGTCACGGATGCGCCGTACGCGCGTCTCGTAGCCATTGCGCTCGATCCGCTTGACCATCTGGCGTACGTTGCGCATCGCACGCCCGGACAGGGAGAAATCCGCGACGTCCACCACCGCCTCGTCGCCCAGTTCGAGGGCGTCCAGGCCGGTCTCGCGGGTCCAGACCTCGCCGCCCGTCTCGGAGCAGCCCATGACGGCGGGCGTCCAGGAGTGGGCCTTCGCCTCGTCCATGAAGCGCTCGATCGCGCCGGGCCAGGCCTCGACGTCGCCGATCGGGTCGCCGCTGGCGAGCATCACTCCGGAGACGACGCGGTAGGTGACGGCGGCCTTGCCGCTGGGCGAGAAGACGACGCCCTTGTCGCGGCGGAGCGCGAAGTGGCCGAGGGAGTCGCGGCTGCCGTGCTTGTCGAGCAGCGCGCGCAGCTTCGTCTCGTCGTCCTCGGTGAGGCGCGCGGCGGGGTGCTCGGGGCGGAAGGCCAGGTAGATGGTGGTGAGGGCGGTGAGCATGCCGAGGGCGCCGAGGCTGAAACCGACGGTCCACGACGTGCGTCCGTAGTAGTCGACAGGGCCCTCGAAGCCGAAGAGCCCGTAGAGGACGTGCTCCAGGCGCTCCGTGATGCTCGGGTCCCCGATGACCTTCCCGGGATGGACGCTGACGATCACCAGACCCAGCAGAATCGATCCGGCACCGAGGAGGACGAAGTTGGCCAGCGCCCGCCAGCGACTGCGTGGGTCGGGCAGCGCGGTGAACTCACTCCGATGGCGCAACAGGAGGGCCAGCAGCGCGAGCGAGATCACGACGCCGATGATCGAGTGGCGGTACGCGAACTGCGCCGCGGCACCCGCGGGCAGCAGCACCACGGCGGCCCGCCAGGCCCGCCGCTTGTGGCGCCGCAGGCCGTGCGCGAGCAGGAGCAGCAGGATGCCGGAGCTGAGCGCCAGGGCGGCGGCGAAGGGGCCGAGCGCGCCGGGCAGGACCTCGGCGATGGCGTGCATGCGGCTGTGCCGGAAACGGGGGAAGACGCCTGCCGCGACGTTCAGGAGTCCGACCAGGGCGCAGGCTCTGCCGACCAGGGTCGGCACCACCTCGGGGCGTGGACCGCGCAGCATCTTGTGGAGCCGACCGTCGCGGTGGCGCACCTCACTGTCCGGAACCCCGCCCGACATTTCCCCATCTATCCTGACAGACATCGCATCCCGTAGTTCTGCGAGAGAGCTTTAATCCGGTGCCAAAAGCGCATCCGGCTACATTGCGACCTCTAGGACGGTCCTTCAGGGAGACGGGTTCATTCCCGACCGGAAACCGCTGGAAAAGCTCTGGCAGGGCCCCCGGCAGGCGCCGACACGGCCGTCCCGGGTCCGGTCAAGCCGTGGCACGTGCCCGGCACAGGTAGAAAGCGCAGGCAGAACACCCCATGGGTCTCACGAGCAACAAGGTCCTCGCCCTTGCGGTCTTGCTGGCGGTACTGCTCTTCGTCGGCACGATCTGGCTCTGGCCGCGGCTCGCCCGCCGCAGCTGGAAGGCGATCACCGGCCGCGTCGGGCTGCTCCTCGCCACCCAGGTCGCGGTCTTCGCCTCGGTGGGTCTGTCGGCCAACCAGGCCTTCGGCTTCTACGCCACATGGGCCGACCTCTTCGGCCAGGAGACCGCTCCGGGAGTGGTGGTCGACCACGATCCGGCCAAAGGAACAGGACCCGTCCAGGTCGTCGACACCCAGACCGTGAACGTGCCGGGCGGCGGCCGGCCCGCCACCGGGGGCCAGATCCAGAAGATCGAGGTAGGCGGGAAGGAGTCGAAAATAGCCAGCCCCGCCTACGTCTACCTGCCGCCCGAGTACTTCCAGCCGCAGTACAAGAACCGCAAGTTCCCCGCGGCCGTGGTGCTCACCGGCTACCCGGGCACCGCCGAGGCGCTCATCAAGGGCCTCCACTACCCGCAGACCGCCCACAAGCAGGCCGCCAACGGCACGATGCAGCCGATGATCCTCATCATGATGCGGCCGACCGTGGCGCCGCCGCGCGACACCGAGTGCGTGGACATCCCGGGCGGGCCGCAGACCGAGACGTTCTTCGCCAAGGACCTGCCCGGAGCCGTATCCGACCACTACAGGGTGGGCCGCAAGGCGCAGAACTGGGGCGTCATCGGCGACTCCACCGGTGGGTACTGCGCGCTGAAGCTCGCCATGCACCACCCCGGCACGTACGGCGCGGGAGCGGGCCTTTCCGCGTACTACAAGGCGCCGATCGACGTCACCACCGGCGACCTGTTCCACGGCGACAAGGAGCTGAAGCAGCGCGCCGACCTGGACTGGTACCTCGACCACATGCCGCCGCCCAAGACGTCCCTCCTCGTGACCACCAGCAAGAAGGGCGAGGACAACTACGACGCCACCAAGAAGTTCATCGACAAGGTGAAGGCGCCCACGCGCGTCTCGTCGATCACGCTCGAGAGCGGCGGGCACAACTTCAACACCTGGCGCCGGGAGATCCCCGCGACGCTGAAGTGGATCAGCGGGCGCCTGAGCGACGACTAGGGCCTGTCTGGACGACTAGGGCCCGTCCGGCGGACAGTCCCTGGGGTTCATGCGCCCTCGATCGCGGCCACCGTCTCCAACTCGACCTCCGCGCGCGCGATGTCGCGCGCGTCCGCCGCCGTCGAGCGCCGCAGCGCCTCGTGCAGCCGGGCCGGGGTGAGCACCCCCAGGAACCGGCCCTCGCTGTCCTTGTCGATGACCGCGATCCAGCCCGCGTCGTGCTGCAGCATCGTCGCGAACGCCTGCTTCAGGCTCGCGCCGACCGGCAGCCACGCCTCCATGCGGCGCGCGTGCTCGCGGACCGTGCCGCTCTCCCCGCGCGCGTGCTCCGCCGAGATCCAGCCGTGCAGGTTGTTCTCGCCGTCCAGGACGACGGCCCAGCGGGCGTCGAGCTCCTTGGGCAGCGGGTCGTCGAGGTGCACGACGGGCGGCTGTTCCAGGTCCCCCTCCTCGATCGGCGTCACGGAGAGCCGCTTCAGGCCGCGGTCCGCGCCGACGAAGTCGGCCACGTAGTCGTTCGCGGGCGCCCCGAGGACCGTCGAAGGGGTGTCGAACTGCTCGATGCTGCCCTGGCCGTAGACCGCGATGCGGTCGCCGAGGCGGACCGCCTCCTCGATGTCGTGCGTGACGAAGAGCACGGTCTTGCGCACGGCCTGCTGAAGACGGAGGAACTCGTTCTGCAGGTGCTCGCGGACGACGGGGTCGACCGCGCCGAAGGGCTCGTCCATCAGGAGCACCGGCGGGTCGGCGGCCAGGGCGCGGGCCACGCCGACGCGTTGGCGCTGGCCGCCCGAGAGCTGTTCGGGATAGCGGTCGCCGAAGACGGCGGGGTCGAGGCCGACCAGGTCGAGGAGTTCGGCGGCGCGCTCGCGGGCCTTGCCGCGCTTGACGCCGAGGAGATGCGGGACGGTCGCCGTGTTCTCCAGCACCGTCTTGTGCGGGAAGAGACCGACCTGCTGGATCACATAGCCGATACGGCGCCGCAGTTGAACCGGATCGATTCCGGATATGTCGTCGCCGTCGACGAATATCCGGCCCTCGCTCGGCTCTATGAGCCGGTTCACCATTTTCATCGTCGTCGTCTTGCCGCAGCCCGAGGGGCCGACGAGCGTGACCAGTTCGCCCTCGGCGACCTCGAAGGACAGATCGTCGACGGCCGTGGTGCCGTCCGCGTAGCGCTTGGTGACGTGTTCGAACCGGATCATGGTTCCCCATTGTGGAGGGCGGCGAGGGTCTTTGCGTAAAGGCAGTGTTGCGGCCGTACAACGACTCACTGCGATTGTCAGTGGCTCGCGTTAGGGTCGCCAGACACGGGGGGACGTGTGTACGGCATACGTCCGGGATTTCGGGGGAGGTGGGGCGCGTGGCCGAGCAGAACTGTCTGGTGACGAACGACTGGATCTGCGGGGAATATCTCCGCAGTCGCAGCCAGGAGTTGATCGACGCGACCCTTGAGCACGTCGGGATCACGGTCGTGTCCGTGGCGATCGGAGTCGCCGTGGCCCTGCCGCTCGCGCTGCTCGCACGGCGCGTGCGCTTCCTCGCGGGACCGATCCTCGGCGTGACGACCGTGCTCTACTCGATCCCTTCGCTGGCGATGTTCTCGCTGCTCCTGCCCTTCTTCGGGCTCTCCGTCTCACTGGTCGTCACGGGCCTTGTCCTGTACTCGCTGACGGTCCTCGTGCGGAACATCCTGGCCGGTCTCCAGGCCGTCCCCGAGGAGGCCAGGGACGCCGCCAAGGGCATGGGGTACGGCCCGTTGAGGCTCCTGTGGGAGGTGGAGCTGCCGCTCGCGCTGCCCGCTCTGCTGGCGGGTGTGCGCATCACCACGGTCTCCACGGTCGCGCTGACCACCGTCGGCGCCATCGTGGACTACGGCGGCCTGGGCACGCTCATCCTCGACGGCCTCGACACGACCTTCAAGGCCCAGGTCCTGACGGCCTCGGTGCTCTGCGTGCTCCTCGCGGTCACCGCCGACCTGCTGCTGCTCGGACTCCAGCGGTGGCTGACGCCGTGGACGAGGGCCCATCGCATCCGTCCGAACCGGGCGTCGCGCAAGGCGGCCGTGGCCAAGGTGGCTGAGTCCGCATGAACGCGATCACCGGTGCGTACGACTGGCTGACCACGGGAGCCAACTGGCAGGGCGAGAAGGGCGTGTGGCACCGCCTCGCCGAGCACCTGTACTTCAGCGGGGTCTGCCTCGCCGTCGCCTGCCTGATAGCCCTGCCCGTCGCGCTGTACCTCGGCCACATCGGCAAGGGCGGCGCCCTCGCGGTCAACATCTCGAACGTCGGCCGCGCGGTGCCCACGCTGGCCCTGCTGATCCTGCTCACGCTCACGCCGCTCGGCGAGCACGGTGACGCGCCGACGCTGATCGCGCTGGTCCTCTTCGCCGTGCCGCCGCTGCTGACCAATGCCTATCTGGGGATGCGCGAGGTGGACCGCGCGGTGGTCGAGGCCGCGCGCGGGATGGGGATGAGCGGTGGTCAGCTGTTCGCGCGGGTCGAGCTCCCGCTCGCGTACCCCTTGATCATGACCGGCATACGGTCCGCCGGAGTGCAGGTCGTCGCGACGGCCACGCTCGCCGCGATGGCGGGCGAGGGCGGCCTCGGCCGGATCATCACGGCCGGGTTCAATCTGCAGAACACCCCGCAGGTGGTCGCGGGCGCCGTCCTCGTGGCGCTGCTCGCGCTCCTCGTGGAGGGGGTCCTGGTGGTGGCCGGGCGTCTCTTCGACCCGATGCGGCGGTAGGGCGGCGGGCGGCCCCGATGTGTCTGCGGTCCGGTGGGGTCCGTGTGTGCGGTCCGGCGGGCCGGTCCAGTGAGTTCTGAATTCCTTCCTTTCGAAATGGTGGTTCACCGATGAACAGCACAACGCGTCGCGCGCGACGGATGGCAGGGGCGGCCGCGGTCGTCGTGGCGCTGACCGCGGGTCTCGCCGCGTGCGGCGGGGACAGCCTGGAGGACGACGGCAAGGGGGCGGACAAGGCGGGCGGTGACAAGAAGGGCTCGCTCGTGGTGGGTTCCGCGCGGTTCACCGAACAGAAGGTGCTCGCCGAGCTCTACGTGGGCGTTCTGGAGAAGGCCGGTTATGACGCAGAGGTCAAGACCGTGCAGAACCGCGAGATCTACAAGCCCGAACTGAAGAAGGGCTCCATCGACGTCGCGCCCGAATACGCGGCGACGCTCGCGGAATTCCTCAACCTGGAGAAGAACGGCCCGAAGGCCGAGACCGTCGCCTCCAGCGATCTGGGCGCCACGGTGAGCGCGCTGGAGAAGCTCGCGAAGCCGGAGGGTCTGAAGGTCCTCCCGGCCGGTGAAGCGGTCGACCAGAACGCGTTCGCGGTCTCCAAGGAATACGCGGAGAAGCACAAGCTCAAGACCTTGTCGGATCTCGGCAAGTCGGGTGAGAAGGTCAAGATCGCGGCGGGCGACGAATGCGAGTCCCGTCCGTTCTGCGCGCCGGGTCTGAAGAAGAAGTACGGCATCGACGTCGCCGGAATCGACCCCAAGGGCGTCGGCACCACGCAGTCCAAGCAGGCCGTCAAGAACGGCACGGACCAGTTGGTGCTGACCACCACGACCGACGCGACGCTGAAGAACTACGACCTCGTGATCCTGGAGGACGACAAGAAGCTGCAGAACGCGGACAACATCCTTCCCGTGGTGAACGCGAAGGAGGCCGGCAGCAAGGAGATAGCCGCCGCGCTCGGCAAGCTGACCAAGACGCTCACGACGGACGACCTCATCGAACTCAACCGGAAGGTCGACGAGGAGCGTCAGAAGGAAGCGGATGTCGCGGAGGAGTATCTGAAGTCCAAGGGCCTCATCTGAAGTCGCTCAGGACTGAAGTTGATCAAGAAAAGCGCGGGAAGTTCCGGGGGTGAAGCGGAAGTTGAGCGCTGAAGCAAAGCGGAAGAGGGGTGGGGAGTTGCGTCGAGTTACGGCCGTGCTGCCTGCTTTTTGCCGGGCGGGGCACCAGACTTCGCCTACGCGCGGTAAGTTTCTGGCCATGCCACGTGGACGTCACCGCCATTCCCCACCCCTGCACAGGCTGCTTCCCCCCTCGACGGTCGCAGGCGTTTCGATTCTCAGCGCCGGCGGCGCCTGGATGTTCGCGGAACCGATCGTGCTCCGCGGGCTCGTCGCGGCCGCGGCCGCGGCCGCCGTCGTCGGCTCGGTCGTCATGCGCCGCTGGGACCAGGCGGCCGGCAAGCGCGTCGCCGAGCTCGGCCGGGCCCGCGCGAGCGACGAGTGGCGCTATGAGGAGCGGATAGCCGAGGCCGAGTCCGACCTCGAGGAGTCCCGCGAGCTGCGGGCCAGGATGGAGACGAAGCTCCGCGCCAAGCGCGCCGAGCTCGCCGCCCTGCGCAACGAACACGCCGCCCTCCTGAGGCGGTACGCCACCGCCGAGACGGAGCGGGCCAGCGCCCTCGAAGGGCGGCGACTGCTCGCCATAGAGGCGTCGTCACCGGCGCCCGCCCTGCCCGCGGCCGGGGCGGCGGCTGCTTCCGGTTCCGGCGCCGAGGACCTCGTACCCGCGGTGCGGGCGGGGGCGCCGGTGCCGTCTGCGCGTACGGAGGCTGCTGCTCGTACGGAGTCTGCTCCGCGTGCGGAGGCTCCCGCGCGTACGGAGGGTTCCGCGCGTACGGAGGGTTCCTCTCGTACTGAGGTCTCCGCGGCGCGTTCGAAGGCCTCTGCCAGGCCGGGTGCCGGCCCCACGCCTTCGCTGTTCCTGCGGGCCAACGCGGCGCTCGACCGGATGGCCGCGGCCCAGGCGGCCTCCGCACCACCGGAAGCGGCGCCCGGAGCCGCGCCGGAAGCGGAGGACGAGTCGCGGGGGAAGCCCGGGGCGGCCGATGGATACGCCGGGCACGAGCGCGCGGTCGCCGTCGCGCCGCCCGCGCAGGCACGACGCCAGGCCCCCCAGGGCGGGTTCGACTTCTTCGGCACGAAGGACGTGACGCCGGCCGCGCTGGAGTCCGTGCAGAACGAGGACCTCGCCGACGTGGTGGGCGAGGAGGCCCTCGCGGTCCACAAGGCGGAGACCGAGGGAGAGTTCAAGGACGCTCCCGAGGGCGACGCGGCGCGGGGCGTCGGCCAGGTCATCGACCTGACGGCCCACGACGAGACGGAACAGATCGACGTGGCGGAGCTGCGGACGGCTCTTCGGGCCTGAGGAACGCACCGCTGAGGTCGGGCGGTGCTCTTGGCGCCCCTGAGCGCGGGGCGCCCCCCGGAACCGTTCAGGACATCCAGCGGTCCGGGAGGGCCTCCCGGCGGCCCGTCCGGGAGCGGTCCGCCTGGGAGCCGAGGAGCGCTGCCGCCTCCGTGGCGGGGCGCAGGCGGGCCGTCACCGTCTTGTTGGCGCCGGTGTCCACCCGGACGTCGGCAACGCCCTTGAACCGCTCCCACGGCCCCTGGGAGAGCCGCACGCTCTGCACCTTGGCGTGCGGCACCAGGGACAGGCGCCGCTTGAACAGGCCGTGGCGGGCCGCGAAGACCTCGTCGGTGACCGCGAGGCCGTACCCCTTCCACCAGAACGGCACGCACCACGCCGCACGCGCGGGCGGCCGCACGAGGTCCGCCGCCTCCGGCACCCGCACGCCCGGCAGGACCCGCCCGATGACGTCCCCGGCGAGCTCGCGCGGCGCGACCGGCACCAGCACGCTGTTGGCCGAGCCCGCCACGTCCAGCTCGACCCGCACCCAGCCGCGCCGCCGCCACAGCAGCGGCTGCACCATGTGCACGGTCTGCACCCGGCCCGGCGGCACGGTCTCGTGGGCCTTGTCGAGCAGCCCGTGGTCGATGCGGATGCCGTCGGGGGACTCGCCCACCGTCCAGTCGTACTCCTTGATGAAGCGGCCGCCGCTGCTCGCGAACGCGCCGCCCAGCATGGGGAGGGCGGTCGCGATGACCGTCCACACGTTGTGTGTGGCGAACCAGAGGAAGGCGGGCACCACGGTCGCGGCGAGGAGCATCGCCCAGGGCGCGCCGGTCAGCAGCAAGGAGAAGGCGAGCATGCGCGGCTGGACGTACAGCAGGCCCCGCACGGGCGCCTCGCCGACGCCGCGCGCCTCCTCGGGGGCGAAACCGGCCGCCCGCGCGAGCAGTTCGGCCCGCAGTCCGGCCGCCTCGCGCTCGCCGAGAAAGGCCAGCTCGTCCTTCTTCTCCGCCCCGACGACGTCCAGTTTCAGCTTGGCGACCCCCGCGATGCGGGCGAGCAGCGGCCGCGTCACGTCGACGGCCTGGAGCCGGTCGAGCCGGATGTGGGCGGTGCGCCGGAAGAACAGCCCGGTGCGGATGCGCAATTCGGTGTCGGTGACGGCGAAGTGGGTGAACCACCAGCTCAGGAAGCCGTACAGGGCGCCGCCGATGACCACGGCCGCGCTGCCCAGAAGCAGGGTGGTGGCGGTCAGCCCGGAGAGGCGCTGCTGCGTGCCGTTGGGGTCGTGGACCGCCCAGCCCACCAGGACCGCGAAGGGCGCCCACGCGCGGCGCAGCGGCGTGACGGGGTGCAGGCGCCGCTCGGGCACCGCGTCTGCCGACACCGTGCCGTCCGCCGCCGCGTCATCCGTCACCGGCCGGTCTCCGTCCGCCGCTTCCCGTGCGTCCTTCACAGCCCCGCCGATCGGGCCTCGCCGAGCTCGGTCAGGCGGTCGCGCAGCCGTTCGGCCTCCTCGGGGAGCAGCCCCGGGATGCATGCGTCGGTGGCTGCCGCTGCGGTGTGCAGTTGGACGCTCGCGAGCCCGAAGCGCCGCTCCACGGGCCCCGACGTCACCTCGACGAGCTGCATCCGGCCGTACGGCACGACGGTCTCCTCGCGCCAGAGCACGCCCCGGCTGATGAGCAGGTCGTCGGCGCGCTCCGCGTACCGCCACGAGCGCCAGTTCCGGCCCAGCACCGGCCAGCCCCAGGCGACGACGGCGAGCGGCAGCAGCGCGAAGGCGGCCCAGGCGGGGCCCGCGAACAGGCCGAGCAGGATTCCGACGGCCGCCGCGAGCGGCACCAGCCAGACCACCAGCAGGAGCCTGCGCAGCTTCAGCAGCCCCCGCGGCAGTCCGGTCCACACCGGCTCGGTCTGCTCCCGTGCCGGTCCTGCGGGCCCCGCTGTCCCCGTGTCCATGCCTCAAGCGTACGTAGGACCTCCGACACGCGGCGTGTGCGAGAGACTGTGGCCATGAGTCCCACGACGGAGACCACCACGGAGACCACGCTCGGCATCGGCGGAGCGGCCGAGAGCACCGACATGGTGCTCAACATCGGCCCCCAGCACCCGTCCACGCACGGCGTGCTCCGCCTCCGCCTGGTCCTGGACGGCGAGCGCATCCAGCACGCGGAGCCGGTCATCGGCTACATGCACCGCGGTGCGGAGAAGCTCTTCGAGGCGCGGGACTACCGGCAGATCGTGATGCTGGCCAACCGCCACGACTGGCTGTCGGCGTTCTCGAACGAGCTGGGCGTCGTGCTGGCCGTGGAGCGGATGCTCGGCATGGAGGTCCCCGAGCGCGCCGTCTGGATGCGCACGCTGCTCGCCGAGCTGAACCGCGTCCTGAACCACCTGATGTTCCTCGGGTCCTACCCCCTGGAACTGGGCGGGATCACCCCGGTGTTCCACGCGTTCCGTGAGCGCGAGGAGCTCCAGAACGTGATGGAGGAGATCTCCGGCGGCCGCATGCACTACATGTTCAACCGCGTCGGCGGCCTCAAGGAGGACCTGCCCGCCGGATGGACCTCCCGCGCGCGGGAGGCGGTCGCGTCGGTGCGCTCGCGCATGGACGTGTACGACCGTCTGGTGCTCGGCAACGAGATCTTCCGGGGGCGTACGCGCGGCGTCGGCGTCCTCACGCCGGAGGCGGTGCATGCCTACGGAGTGAGCGGTCCCATCGCCCGTGCCTCCGGAGTCGACTTCGACCTGCGCCGCGACGAGCCGTACCTGGCGTACGGCGAGCTCCAGGACACCCTGAAGGTCGTCACGCGCGAGGAGGGCGACTGCCTGGCCCGCTTCGAGTGCCTCCTGGAGCAGACCCACAACGCGCTGGCCCTCGCTGACGCCTGCCTGGACCGGATCGCCGAGCTCCCGCAGGGACCGGTCAACCAGCGGCTGCCGAAGGTCCTCAAGGCCCCCGAGGGCCACACGTACGCATGGACCGAGAACCCCCTCGGCATCAACGGCTACTACCTCGTCAGCAAGGGCGAGAAGACGCCGTACCGCCTCAAGCTGCGCTCGGCCTCGTACAACAACATCCAGGCGCTGACCGAGCTGCTTCCGGGGCAGCTGGTCGCGGACATGGTGGCGATCCTCGGGTCACTGTTCTTCGTGGTCGGCGACATCGACAAGTAGGGCGTCATCGACAAGTAGGGCGTCGTCGGCGAGTAGGGCGTCCAGGGCGACGCCCACGGGCTGCAGCAGCCACCCGAAGTCGCCGAGGCCGCCGGGCGCGGTGAGCTCGGCGGCCTCTCCCGCGCGCGTGAGGGCACGTACGTACGCCGTCGGGTCGCTGGAGGCGAGCGCGAGCGGCGGGCGGCCGCCGCTGACTCCCAGCGCGCCGAGCGCGGCCCGCTGGGAGAGCAGCGCGGCGCCGTCCCGCGCGCAGGCGTCCAGCGCCACGTGGGCCGTGATGTCGCGGCTGCCGTCGGGCACGGGCGCCGTCTCGCGGCCCTCCCTGAAGCCCGTCAGCGTCCCGAACGGCGGGCGCGCGTCCCGGGTGTGGGCGTAGTCGACGGCGACCGCCAGGCCGCGTGCCAGGGTCGCCACGGCGGCCGCCCACGCCTCGTCCCTGGGGCGCCCGATCTCCGCGCGCAGGCCCGGCTCGGGGTCCAGCGGCCACCAGCGCGCCAGCCAGTCGGCGTCGGCCCCCTCGACGGGACCGCCCGGCGACTCGGTGCCGTCGCCGTCCACGAGCATCCGGTGCGGCACTCCGTCGGCGGCGACCTCGGCGACGTCCAGGGGGACGTTGTCCAGCCACTCGTTGGCGAACAGCAGGCCCGTGACGCCGGTCGGCGGTGTGCCGCGCCACTCGATGCGCGGGTCGAGGTCCGCGGGGCGCTCCGCGAGCTCCACCGCGTACGCACGCACGCGTGGCGCCACGTCGGCAGGGAGCGCGGCAAGGACGGCCGTGGTGAGTTCGCCGCGGCCCGCCCCCATGTCCACGAACGCCACCTCGTCCGGGTGACCGAGCTCCGCGTCCAGACGGGACAGCAGGCGCGCCACGGCGCCCGCGTAGAGGGGCGAGGCGTGCACGGACGTGCGGAAGTGGGCGGCGGGCCCTTCGGGGCGGCGGTAGAAGCCGTGCGGGCCGTACAGGGCGGCCTGCGCGGCCTCGCGCCAGCCGCGCGGGGCGGCCGCTCGCGGCTGGTCCTTGTCGTTCGTCACAGCCCGCAGGCTAAGCGGGCCTCCACCTTGGGGAGTACATGTACCTGCTCCGGATCGGACCTTCGGTTGACCCGAGGGCGCCAATGGGCTGCCTACGCTTAGTTACGTGCAGCGCCTCTATGACTTCCTCCGCAGACACCCGACATGGGTCGACGGCTTCTGGGCCCTCGTCCTGCTCGGGATCTACGGGATCGGCCTGGTGGCCACGGCGGAGGGGGTCGGGAACGATCCGAAGGTCGCGTCGATCCCGGCCGCGGTGGGTCTGTCCGTGGTGGTGGCGCTGCGCCGCCGCATGCCCGAGAAGATGCTCGTGCTCTCCGCGGTGATCGGCGTCCTCCAGCTCGTCTTCGACGTGAAGCCGATGCCGGCGAACTTCGCCATGCTGGTGAGCATCTATACGGCGGCGGCCGTCGGGGAGCGGTGGGCGTCGCGGTTCGCGCTGGTCGGCGGCCTGTGCGCGGCGCCGTTCGCCACGATGCGCTGGCCCTCGGAGAACACCAACGCCTTCGGCAACGTCCTCTTCACGATGTTCCAGATCGTGCCCTTCGCGCTCGCCTGGGTCCTCGGCGACTCCATCCGCACCCGCCGCGCCTACCTCGCCCAGCTGGAGGAGCGTGCCGACCGGCTGGAGAAGGAGCGCGAGGCGCAGTCGAAGGTCGCGGTGGCGGCCGAGCGGGCGCGGATCGCCCGTGAGCTGCACGACGTCGTGGCGCACAACGTCTCGGTGATGGTGGTCCAGGCCGACGGCGCCGCGTACGTCCTGGACGCCGCGCCCGACCAGGCCAGGAAGGCCCTGGAGACCATCTCGGGCACCGGCCGTCAGGCCCTGGCCGAGATGCGCAGGCTGCTCGGTGTGCTGCGCACCGGAGAGCCCGAGGAGAGCGGCGAGTACGTCCCGCAGCCCGACGTCGAGCAGCTCGACGCACTCATCGAGCAGGTCCGTACGGCAGGCCTGCCCGTCGACTACAAGGTGGAGGGCACCCCGCGCCCGCTGCCCAGCGGCGTGGAGCTCACCGCGTACCGCATCGTGCAGGAGGCCCTCACCAACACCCGCAAGCACGGCGGGGAGAACGCCGGGGCGAGCGTGCGCCTGGTCTACTTCGACGACGGCCTGGGGCTGCTGGTCGAGGACGACGGCAAGGGCGCCCCGCACGAGCTGTACGAGGACGGCGGGGCCGACGGCAGCGGGCACGGCCTGATCGGCATGCGCGAGCGGGTCGGCATGGTCGGCGGCACGCTGGACGCGGGGCCGCGGCCCGGCGGCGGCTTCCGGATCAGTGCGCTCCTGCCGCTGAAACCCGCACACTGAGCACACCACCCCACAGCCCTTTGGAAGGACCTTTATGTCGATCCGCGTGATGCTCGTCGACGACCAGGTGCTGCTGCGCACCGGGTTCCGGATGGTGCTCGCCGCCCAGCCGGACATGGAGGTCGTCGCGGAGGCGGGCGACGGCGTGGAGGCCCTGGAGGTGCTGCGCGGGACCGAGGTCGACGTGGTGCTGATGGACGTCCGCATGCCGAAGCTGGACGGCGTGGAGACGACCCGGCGCATCTGCCAGGACGAGAACCCGCCGAAGGTGCTGATCCTGACGACGTTCGACCTCGACGAGTACGCCTTCTCGGGGCTGAAGGCCGGGGCGTCGGGCTTCATGCTCAAGGACGTGCCTCCGGGCGAGCTGCTCGCCGCGATCCGCTCCGTGCACAGCGGTGACGCGGTGGTCGCGCCGTCCACCACGCGACGGCTCCTGGACCGCTTCGCGCCGATGCTGCCGAACACCGGCGGCCAGCCGCAGCACAAGCACCTGGAGCGCCTCACGGACCGGGAGCGCGAGGTCATGGTGCTGGTCGCCCAGGGCCTGTCGAACGGCGAGATCGCGGCGCGGCTCGTCCTTTCGGAGGCGACCGTGAAGACGCACGTCGGACGCATCCTGACCAAGCTGGACCTGCGGGACCGGGTGCAGGTGGTGGTCCTCGCGTACGAGACGGGGCTCGTGCGGGCCGGGGGCGCCTCCTAGCCGGACGGCCTAGCGCAGGACGCCCTCGATGAAGTCGCTGCCCAGGCGGGACACGACGCTGATGTCCAGCTGGTGCTGGACATAGCGCCCGCGGCGGCGCGTGGTGATCAGGTCCGCCTTCTTCAGGACGCTCAGGTGCCGGGATATCTCCGGCGCCGTCATGCCGTGCGCGTCGGCCAGCTCGCTCGTCGTGTACGCCCCGCGCGCGAGGTGACGGCACAGGCGCATCCGCACGGGGTGCGCGAGCGCGGACATGCGGCGGGTGAGCTGCTCCACAGTGGGCGGTGAGGTGAGGCCGGGGGCGCTGATCGGGTACGTGATCGACGCCTGCCAGCCCCTGCGGTGCAGCACCCAGAGGTGCGGCCAGCCGAGGCTGGTGGGAACGATCACCAGGCCGCCGGAACCGGTGGTGGTCCGGCCCACGGAGATCTTGTCCACGGTGATGAGCTGTCCGCTCTCGTCCAGGGACACCGCTCCGGAGATGGCCTTCAGGGCCTCCGACAGTCCCTTGCGCCGCAGCAGCTCGGTCTTGTGCCGGGAGTCCGCGGCCAGTTGATGCTGCACCCGCGCCCAGGTGTCGGCGAAGAAGGCCTCTTCGCAGTCCTCCAGGAGCGTGCGGAACCAGGCGCGGACCACCGGCGGGTCGTCCAGCAGCCGCTTGGTGAAGCGCACCTGGTGCGGGCCGCGCGCGGCGGCCAGGTCCAGTGCGCGGCGCTGGACGACGGGGTCGGTCAGGAGGTTGCGGTCCGGTTCCGAGTACGTCGACTGGCAGGTGAACTCCAGGGCCGCGTCCACGAACTGTTCGTCGGTCAGCTTGTCCAGCTGGTCGAGCTCCTCGGCGAGCGTGGCGCCCGGCAGCGAGCTCTGGCCGGGCAGACCGGCGAAGGGCGCGAAGACGTCCGAGAACGTCGTGCGCCACAGGAAGTCGGCCTCGCAGAGGCGGTCCGCGAGGCACGGGTCCAGGCGCGTGGACACCGCCGTCGCCCAGCCCTGCAGCCCCGGGTGGTGGCCCGGCTCGGACAGCGCGTGCAGCGACATGCCCAGTTCGGACAGGGCCGACGGCACGATGTGGATCCGCTCCTGGGCCAGCCCGCTGATGTCGATGCTCACGCTCATGACCCCATGGTGCACCTCGCCACCGACACCGGGACCGTCGATTGACGAGCGCCGTCAATCGACGCGACGCGGGCGGGGCGGCGGGAGCAGTCTTGTGGTCATCGGGAGCCGCGGCAGCGTCGCCGTCCCGACCACTCGTCCCCGCTTCCAGGTCCGACGGCCTTCACGTCCGGCGATCTTCACGTCCGACGACCGAGCCGAGGCAAGACCGGCCCATCGATGTCCGTTAAGTACCATTTATACCGAGAGGGTATCCGTCATGAGCGTCACCCAGCAGTTCCTCCTCGACAGCTACCGCGCCGCGCAGCACGGCGGACCGACGCCGCCCGCGCCCGGACAGCACGACTGGCAGGCGGTCCGCGAAGTCCGCGACTACGGCCGATTCCGCGCGGTCCTGGCGGAACGCCCCGCACACGGCAGGGTCCGCGCCGCCCTGTCCCGCCTCATGCGGGGATCCGTCGCACGAACTCCGCGACCGCTTCCTTGACGTCGTGGGCCGTCCACTTCAGGCCCTCCTCGGTCACGGTGACCTCCGTGACCGAGAGGCCCGGCGGCCCGTCCGGGAACCAGCGCCCGAAGAGCAGGGTGCCGGTCTCCTCGGCCTGCCCGACGCAGGCCTCGTTCAGTACGTCCGGTGCGTACGGCAGCCACACCTGGAACTGATGGGTGTGCGGGCGCTCGGGGTGCACGCGCGACCAGGGCACCCCCGCGGCCGCGAACCCCTCGTGCAGCGCCCCGGCGACCACGCGCGCGTGGGCGACGTACTCCGGGAGCCGGGGCAGTGTGTGCTTCAGGCCCAGGAGGGCCGACACCGCGACCGGGAACTGCTGGAACAGCTGCCCTCCGTAGCGGTGGCGCCATACCCTCGCCTCCTCGACGAGCGTGCGCGGACCGGCCAGCGCGGCGCCGCTCAGCCCTTCGAGGGACTTGTAGAACGACACGTACACGGAGTCGGCGAGACCGGCGATCTCCGCGAGGCCGCGGCCGAAGTGCGGGGTGCACTCCCACAGGCGGGCGCCGTCGAAGTGCACCACCGCGTCCCGCTCGCGGGCCGCCGTCACGACCGCCTCCAGCTCCTCCCACTCCGGCAGGACGAAACCGGCCTCCCGGAGAGGCAGTTCGAGCATCAGCGCCCCGAAAGGCTCCTCGAAGTCCCACACTTCGTCCGCCGTGGGCAGCCGCGGCTCATCCGTCGGGTGCACCGTTCGCAACCCGCTGACCACGGAGAAGGCGGACCCTTCGTGCATCTCGGGGTGCGCCTTCGGGTGCAGCGCGACGGTCGCGTTCCCCGTACGGCCCGCCCAGCAGCGCAGCGCGACCTGCTGCGCCATGGTGCCGGTCGGGAAGAACGCCGCGTCCTCCTTGCCGAGCAGCCGCGCGACCTCGCCCTCCAGGGTGGCGACGACCGCGTTGCCGTAGACGTCGGTGGGGTCGTCCGGGGCGGCCACCTCGGGAGCCGCGGCCGCCAGGGCCGACAGACGCTCGGTGAGGGGGACGTGCAGGACGGAACGGTGCAGGGTGCGGGCCGCGCTCCGGGCGGCGGCGCGACGGCGGGCCGACTGGATCTCGTACGCGTCCACATCGGCGTCCGCACCGGTGTCCGGGCCCGCGTCCGGGCCCGCCTCGGCATCCCGCGGTTCCTGTGGCTCCGGCTGCTCTTGTACTGCGCTGTCAGAGGGCATCCTCCGAGCATGGACCGTTCGCACCCACCGGTCATATGAATAACCACAGCCTGTGGACAGCGGAAGACGCGGCGACAACCGATCGCGTTAACATGACGAGAAATCGTCCGGTACCCCGAGCGGACTGGAACGGAAGGCGCCGCCGCGTGAACGCATCGCATCAGCCAGACCCGCGGGACCGCCCCGCGAGACTCACCGTGGGCGTAGTGGGAGCGGGCCGGGTCGGACCCGCGCTCGCCGCGTCGCTGCAGCTCGCGGGGCACCGTCCGGTGGCCGCGTCCGGCGTGTCCGACACCTCGGTGCGACGGGCCGCCGCGATGCTCCCCGACGTCCCCCTCGTCCCGCCCGCCGAGGTCCTCGACCGCGCCGACCTGGTGCTCCTGACCGTCCCCGACGACGCTCTGCCCGGCCTCGTCGAAGGCCTCGCCGAGACCGGAGCCGTGCGCCCCGGCCAGCTGCTCGTCCACACCTCCGGGCGGTACGGCACCAAGGTCCTCGAGCCCGCCCTGCGCGCCGGCGCCCTGCCGCTCGCGCTGCACCCCGCCATGACGTTCACCGGCACCGCCGTCGACGTGCAGCGCCTCGCCGGCTGCTCCTTCGGAGTGACCGCCCCCGAGGAGCTGCGGCTCGCCGCGGAGGCCCTGGTCATCGAGATGGGCGGCGAGCCCGAGTGGATCGCCGAGGAGAACCGCCCGCTGTACCACGCGGCCCTCGCCCTGGGCGCGAACCACCTGGTCACGCTGGTCGCCGAGTCCATGGAGCTGCTCCGCGACGCGGGCGTCGCGGCCCCCGACCGCATGCTCGGCCCGCTGCTCGGCGCCGCCCTGGACAACGCCCTCCGCTCGGGCGACGCGGCGCTCACCGGCCCCGTCGCGCGCGGCGACGCGGGCACCGTCGCCGCCCATGTCGCCGAGTTGCGCAAGCACGCCCCGCAGACCGTCGCCGGGTACCTCGCGATGGCCCGCGCCACCGCCGACCGCGCCCTCGCCCACGGCCTGCTCAAGCCGGAGCTCGCCGAGGACCTCCTCGGGGTGCTGGCCAACGGCGCCCAGGGCACCACCGGCTCCGGCGGAGCCGAAGGGGGCACGCGATGAGCGCCACGCTCCTGCACACCGCCGAGTCGCTGCGCACGCGCACGCGCGAAGGCCGCCGGGCCGTCGTCATGACCATGGGCGCCCTGCACGACGGGCACGCCTCCCTGGTCCGCGCCGCCCGCCGCGTCGCAGGACCCGAGGGCGAGGTCGTCGTCACGGTCTTCGTGAACCCCCTGCAGTTCGGCGTCGGCGAGGACCTGGACCGCTATCCGCGCACCCTGGAAGCCGACGTCAAGATCGCCGAGCAGGCGGGCGCCGACGTCGTCTTCGCCCCCGCCGTGGACGAGGTCTACCCCGGCGGCGAGCCCCAGGTCCGCATCGGCGCGGGCCCCATGGGCACCGTCCTCGAAGGCGCCACGCGCCCCGGCCACTTCGACGGCATGCTCACCGTCGTCGCCAAGCTGCTGCACCTCACCGCGCCCGACGTGGCGCTGTTCGGGCAGAAGGACGCCCAGCAGCTCGCCCTGATCCGCCGCATGGTCCGCGACCTCAACTTCCCCGTGGAGATCACCGGCGTCCCCACCGTCCGCGAGGACGACGGGCTGGCCCTCTCCAGCCGCAATCGCTACCTGGCGCCGGGCGAGCGGCGCACCGCCCTCGCCCTCTCCCAGGCCCTCTTCGCGGGCCGCGACCGGCACGCCGCGCAGGAGGCGCTGCGCGCGCGTGCCGCCAGCGCCCCCGCCTCACGCGCGCGTGCCGTCGCCCTGAGCGAGATCGGCGAGTCCCGCGCGGCGGCCGACGCCCACGCCGTGGCGGAGTCCGGGGAGTCCTCCGCGACCGGCGGTCCCGCCGCCGTCGTCGCCGCGGCCCGCCTCGTCCTCGACGAAGCGGCCCGTCTGAGCCCTCCGCTGGAGCTGGACTACGTGACGCTGGTGGACCCGTCCGACTTCACCGAGGTCCGCCCCGGCCACCGCGGTGAGGCGGTTCTCGCCGTGGCCGCCAGGGTCGGCTCGACGCGGCTCATCGACAACATCCCGCTGACGTTCGGAGCCTCCCTATGAGCGCGCACCGCACCGGCCCGACCGCAGCAGCTGTCCACGCGAACGGAGTTCCCGCATGAGCGCCACCGGCATACGGCTGCATGCGCCCGCCCCCGGCTGGTCCCTGGACGCCGACATCGTGGTCGTCGGCTCCGGAGTGGCCGGACTGACGGCCGCCCTGCGGGGCGCGGCCGCGGGCCTCAAGACGGTCGTGGTGACCAAGGCCCGCCTCGACGCGGGCTCCACCCGCTGGGCCCAGGGCGGCGTCGCCGCGGCGCTCGGCGAGGGCGACACCCCCGAACAGCACCTGGACGACACGCTCGTGGCGGGCGTGGGCCTCTGCGACGAAGAGGCCGTGCGCACCCTCGTCACCGAGGGCCCCGGTGCCGTGCGCCGCCTCATCGAGACCGGCGCCCTCTTCGACAAGGACGCCGAAGGCGTCATCGAGCTGGCCCGCGAGGGCGGCCACCACCGCCGCCGCATCGCGCACGCGGGCGGCGACGCGACCGGCGCGGAGATCTCCCGCGCCCTCGTCGCAGCGGTCCGCGCCCGTGGCATACCGACGGTCGAGAACGCGCTGGTCCTCGACCTCCTCACCGACGCAGAAGGCCACACCGCCGGTGTCTCCCTGCACGTCATGGGGGAGGGCCAGCACGACGGCGTGGGCGCCGTCCACGCCCCCGCGGTCGTCCTCGCCACCGGCGGCATGGGCCAGGTCTTCTCGGCGACCACGAACCCGTCCGTCTCCACGGGCGACGGCGTCGCACTCGCCCTGCGCGCGGGCGCCGAGGTCTCCGACCTCGAATTCGTGCAGTTCCACCCCACGGTGCTCTTCCTCGGCGCGGACGCCGAGGGGCAGCAGCCGCTGGTCTCCGAGGCCGTCCGGGGCGAGGGCGCGCACCTCGTGGACGCCGACGGCGTGCGCTTCATGGTCGGACAGCACGAGCTGGCCGAGCTGGCGCCCCGCGACATCGTCGCCAAGGGCATCACGCGCCGCATGCAGGAAAAGGGCACGGACCACATGTACCTGGACGCCAGGCACTTCGGCGCCGACATGTGGGAGAACCGCTTCCCGACGATCCTCGCCGCCTGCCGGGCGCACGGCATCGACCCGGTCACCGAGCCCGTCCCCATCGCCCCGGCCGCGCACTACGCCTCCGGAGGCGTCCGCACCGACCCGCACGGCCGCACCACCGTCCCCGGGCTCTACGCCTGCGGGGAGGTCGCCTGCACCGGCGTGCACGGCGCCAACCGCCTGGCGTCCAACTCCCTTCTGGAGGGCCTGGTCTACGCCGAGCGCATCGCCGACGACATCGTGGCCCGCCACGCGGAGAACGCCCTCCACGCGCGCGTACCGGCCCCCGTCACCCCGTCCGGGACGCCGACGCACCCCCTGCTGCCGGCCGAGGCCCGCTTCGCCATCCAGCGCGTCATGACCGAAGGCGCCGGAGTCCTCCGCTCCGCCTCGTCCCTCACCGAGGCCGCCGCCCGGCTGGCCCGCATCCACGCCGAGGCCGCGGGCGCACTCGCCGAGCACGGCAAGACGGCCGAGCCCGGCGTCGACACCTGGGAGGCCACCAACCTCCTGTGCGTCGCCCGGGTCCTGGTGGCCGCCGCCCAGCGCCGCGAGGAGACGCGCGGCTGCCACTGGCGCGAGGACCATGCCGACCGCGACGACGCGGCCTGGCGGCGCCACATCGTCGTACGCCTGAATCCGGACAGGACGCTGGCGGCGCACACGACCGAGACCCACGACTTCCCTCCGACCCGTCCCAGTCCCCAGGAGCAGTGACCGTGAGCACCCCCGACGACCTTCCCCTCGCCGACCCCTCAGCCGCAGGCGGTGGCTGCGGCGACGCCTGCGGCTGCGGCGGGGACGACTCCTACGACCCGATGGAGTGCGGCCTCGACCCCGCGCTCGTACAGCTCCTGGCCGAGGCCGGTCTCGATCCCGTGCAGATCGAGGACATCGCGCACATGGCCATCGAGGAGGACCTGGCGGGCGGGGTGGACGTCACCACGGTCGCCACCATCCCCGAGGACGCCGTCGCCACCGCAGACTTCGCGGCGCGCGAGGCGGGCACCGTCGCGGGGCTGCGCGTCGCCGAAGCCATCATCTCCGTGGTGTGCGAGGACGAGTTCGAGGTCGAGCGGCACGTCGAGGACGGCGACCGCGTTGCGGCCGGTGACGTCCTCCTGAGTGTCACCACCCGCACCCGCGACCTGCTCACCGCCGAGCGCAGCGCGCTGAACGTCCTGTGCCGCCTCTCCGGCATCGCGACCGCCACGCGCGCGTGGGCGGACGTTCTCGACGGCACGAAGGCGAAGGTCCGCGACACCCGCAAGACGACGCCGGGCTACCGCGCCCTGGAGAAGTACGCGGTCCGCATGGGCGGCGGCGTCAACCACCGCATGTCGCTCTCCGACGCGGCCCTGGTCAAGGACAACCACGTGGTCGCGGCGGGCGGCGTCGCACAGGCCTTCAAGGCCGTGCGCGAGCAGTTCCCCGGCCTGGCCATCGAGGTCGAGGTCGACACGCTCCACCAGCTGCGCGAGGTCGTCGACGCGGGCGCCGACCTGATCCTCCTGGACAACTTCACGCCCGGCGAGACGGAGGAGGCCGTCGCCATCGTCGACGGCCGCGCGTTCCTGGAGTCCTCGGGCCGCCTCACCGTGGAGAACGCCCGGGCGTACGCGGAGACGGGCGTCGACTACCTCGCGGTGGGCGCGCTCACCCACTCGTCCCCGATCCTGGACATCGGCCTCGACCTGCGAGAAGCGGTGCGTGACTGATGCTGCTGACCATCGACGTGGGCAACACCCACACCGTCCTCGGCCTCTTCGACGGCGAGGACATCGTCGAGCACTGGCGCATCTCCACCGACGCGCGCCGCACCGCCGACGAACTCGCCGTGCTCCTCCACGGCCTGATGGGGATGCACCCGCTGCTCGGCGACGAGCTCGGCGACGGCATCGACGGCATCGCCATCTGCTCGACCGTCCCCTCGGTCCTGCACGAACTGCGCGAGGTCACCCGCCGCTACTACGGAGACGTCCCCGCCGTCCTCGTCGAGCCCGGCATCAAGACCGGCGTCCCGATCCTCATGGACAACCCCAAGGAGGTCGGCGCCGACCGCATCATCAACGCGGTCGCGGCGGTCGAGCTCTACGGCGGCCCGGCGATCGTCGTCGACTTCGGCACCGCCACGACCTTCGACGCGGTCTCCGCGCGCGGGGAGTACGCGGGCGGGGTGATCGCCCCCGGCATCGAGATCTCCGTGGAGGCCCTCGGAGTACGCGGCGCACAGCTCCGGAAGATCGAACTGGCCCGCCCGCGCAGCGTCATCGGCAAGAACACGGTCGAGGCCATGCAGGCGGGCATCCTGTACGGCTTCGCGGGCCAGGTCGACGGGGTCGTGAACCGCATGGCCCGCGAACTGGCGGGCGCGGGCGGTGATCCGGACGACGTGACCGTGATCGCCACGGGTGGTCTGGCTCCCATGGTCCTCGGCGAGGCCTCCGTCATCGACGAGCACGAACCGTGGCTGACGCTGATCGGTCTCCGGCTGGTCTACGAGCGGAACGTCTCCCGTACCTGACCGATTGCCGACCGCCCTGTGTGCACAACCCCCTGCCTTCTGCAAGAGTCTGCGCAGGACGGGGACTTGAGTGGGTGTGGGGCGGGCTGGGGCGGATGAGGCACAAGAGACGACTGGTTGTTGCGGCGGCGCTGATGGCGGTGCTGTGCGGCCCCGCGACGACGGCCCGCGCGGCCGCCGCTTCCGCCACCCCCCTGGCGGGGGCCGGGGCGGGGGTCCTG
>NZ_LIPN01000127.1 GCF_001418325.1 Streptomyces atriruber
GCCTGGGACCGGGGGATCTGGGGGAAGTTCACGGTTGCTGCTCACAGCCCTTCGGTGGTACGAGAACCGGTCGGCACGTCGGGCGAGAAGCGCAGCGCCGCGTCGGGCAGCACCGCCTCGCACCACACCCGCACCCCGGTCCGCAGTTCGTTGTCGGCCCCCACCTGTGCTCCGTCCCCCACGACCGCGCCGTGCAGGACGGTGCGCCGGCCGATGCGGGCGCCCGCGCCGACCAGGCTCAGCCGGATGTCGGCGCCCGCTCCGACCTCCGCGCCGTCGAGCACGACCGAGCCGTGCACGAGCGCCCCCGCCCCGATCCGGGCGCCCGCGCCCACGACGGTCCCCGCGGCGAGGTCGGCGTCCGCGGCGACCTCGGCGCCGGGCAGGACCAGGGCCTCGCCCCGCTCCCCCGGCAGCGCGGGCGAGTCGACGACACCGCGTACGAGATCGGCCGAGGCCTGGACGAGGGCCTCGGGGCGGCCGAGGTCCAGCCAGTAGGTGTTCTCGACCTGCCCGTGCAGATACGCGCCCCGGGCGAGCAGCTCCGGGAAGGTCTCCCGCTCCACCGACACGGCCCGCCCCCGCGGAATCGCGTCGATCACGGACCTGCGGAAGACGTACGCCCCCGCGTTGATCTGGTCCGTGACGATCTCCTCGGGCGCCGTCGGCTTCTCGGTGAAGGCGAGCACACGGCCGTCGTCGTCGGTCGGCACGAGCCCGAAGGCGCGGGGGTCGTCGACGCGGGCGAGATGCAGCGTGACGTCGGCGGCACGCCGCGTGTGCGTGGCGACGAGGTCGCGGACGTCGAGCCCGCTGAGGATGTCCCCGTTGAACACGAGGACGGGCTCGTCGCCCGCGCACCGCAGTCGCTCCGCGGCATTGCGGATGGCGCCGCCGGTGCCCAGGGGCTCGTCCTCGACGACGTACTCCAGTTCCAGGCCGTACGCCGATCCGTCGCCGAAGTGCGGTTCGAAGACCTCGGCGAGATAGCAGGTGGCCATCACGACGTGGTCGACGCCGGCGGCCGCGAGGCGGGCGAGCTGGTGCGCGAGGAAGGGGACACCGGCCGCCGGGACCATCGGCTTCGGCGTGTGGACCGTGACCGGCCGCAGCCGGGTGCCCTGTCCGCCGACCAGCAGAATGGCTTCCGTCATCGCCTTACCGCGACCTTCCCTGCGCTTCGTGTACAGACACCGTCATCAGACAATCTCACCCACCTTAGACCAAATGTCTGAATTGATGGGTTATGGCGAATCTCATCACCCATTCCGCGTTGCGGAGGCAACCAATCCCGCCACCACGCACTCGGGGAAACACAAGGGGCGCCCCGGGCCGAAAGGCCCGGGGCGCCCCCCCTACACCTGCCGCCGGAGAACTACGAGTGCGTACGCAGCAGCGTCCGCATCGTCCGCATCGCCACCGACAGATTCGCCAGGTCGAACGCGTCCGAGCTCTGGATCTCCTCCAGCGTCGTCCGCGCGCGGCCCAGGATCGGGGCGTTCTTCTCCTCCCACGCCTTGAAGCGCTGCTCCGGCGTGGCCGCGCCGTCACCGGCGGCGAGGACGTCCGCCGTCAGTGCGGCGTGCGCCGCGTACAGGTCCTCGCGGATGGAGGCGCGCGCCATGGACTGCCAGCGGTCGGCCCGCGGCAGTTCGATGATGCGGTCCATGAGCTGGGTGATGTGCAGCCGGTCGGCGAGGTCGTAGTAGACCTCGGCGACGGCCATCGGCGCCTTGCCGGTCCGGTCGGCGATCGCGACGATGTCGAGCGCGGGGAAGGCGGACGAGAACCCGGCGACGCGCTGGGCGAGCTCGTCGGGGACGCCCACGCCGGTCAGCTCGTCGCGGATGCTCTGGTACCACTCCTGGTCGGAGCCGCGGAGCAGCTTCGGCAGCTCGGCCCAGACCTCATCGACGCCCTCGCTGAAGAAGCCGATGGTCTCGGCGAGCTGCAGCGGCTGCGGCCGGTTGTTGAGCAGCCAGCGCGAACCGCGCTCGACGAGTCGGCGCGAGTGCAGCCGGATCCGGGTCTGGACGTCGGCGGCGACGACATTGTCGAGCGCCTCGACCGCGTCCCACACCTCGCCGAGGCCGAAGATCTCGCGGGCGGCCATCTGGGCCCGCACGATCTCCTCCAGCGAGGCGCCCGTCTCCTCCCGCAGCCGGTGCAGGAAGGTCGAGCCGCCGCTGTTCACCGTGTCGTTGACGAGGACGGTGGTGACGATCTCGCGGCGCAGCGCGTGCCCGTCGACCTGCTCGGGGAACTTCTCGTGCAGCGCCTTCGGGAAGTACGCGTGCAGGAGGCGCTGCAGGTACGGGTCGTCGGGCAGCGTCGTCTGGATCAGCTCGTCCGCGGCCGTGATCTTCGTGTAGGCGAGGAGCACGGCGAGCTCGGGCTGCGAGAGGCCGCGGTTGGAGTTGAGCAGCTCGCGGATCTGCCGGTCGTTGGGCAGGAACTCCAGGCCCCGGTCGAGGTGGCCCTGCTTGCCGAGCCTGCGCATGAAGCGCTGGTGGGCGTGGAGCAGGGACGGCGACTGGGCGACGGCGTTGGCCAGCGCGGTGTTCTGCGCGTAGTTGTTGCGCAGCACCAGGTGGCCGACCTCGTCGGTCATCTCGGCGAGCAGCTTGTTGCGCTGCTTGACCGTCATGTCGCCGTTGGCGACGACCGCGTTGAGCAGGATCTTGATGTTCACCTCGTGGTCGGAGGTGTCCACGCCCGCGCTGTTGTCGATCGCGTCGGTGTTGATGCGGCCGCCGGAGCGCGCGAACTCGATGCGGCCCAGCTGGGTCAGACCGAGGTTGCCGCCCTCGCCGACGACGTTGACGCGCAGGTCCTGGCCGTCCACGCGGATCGCGTCGTTGGCCTTGTCGCCGACGTCCGCGTTCGACTCGGCGGAGGACTTCACGTACGTACCGATGCCGCCGTTCCACAGCAGGTCGACGGGCGACTGCAGGATGGCCTTCATCAGGTCGGCCGGGGTCATCTTGGCGACGCCGGTCTCGATGCCGAGGGCCTCGCGGATGTGGGCGTTGAGCTGGATCGCCTTGGCGCTGCGCGGGAAGATCCCGCCGCCCGCGGAGAGCAGCTCCTTGTCGTAGTCGGCCCAGGAGGAGCGCGGCAGCTCGAAGAGGCGGCGGCGCTCGGCGTACGAGGTCGCGGCGTCCGGCTTCGGGTCGATGAAGATGTGCCGGTGGTCGAAGGCGGCGACCAGGCGGATGTGCTCGGAGAGCAGCATGCCGTTGCCGAACACGTCACCGGACATGTCGCCGACGCCGACGACCGTGAAGTCCTCGGACTGGGTGTCGGTGCCCAGTTCGCGGAAGTGCCGCTTGACGGACTCCCAGGCGCCCCGGGCGGTGATGCCCATGCCCTTGTGGTCGTATCCGGCGGAGCCGCCGGAGGCGAAGGCGTCGCCCAGCCAGAAGTTGTACGACTCGGCGACCTGGTTGGCGATGTCGGAGAACGTCGCCGTGCCCTTGTCGGCCGCGACGACGAGGTAGGTGTCGTCCTCGTCGTGGCGCACCACGTCGGCCGGCGGCACGACCTCCCCCGCCACCAGGTTGTCGGTGATGTCGAGCAGCGCCGAGATGAACGTCTTGTAGCAGGCGACGCCCTCCGCCAGCCACGCGTCGCGGTCCACCGACGGGTCGGGCAGCTGCTTGGCGACGAAGCCGCCCTTGGCGCCGACGGGCACGATGACGGTGTTCTTCACCATCTGCGCCTTCACGAGACCCAGGATCTCGGTCCGGAAGTCTTCCTTCCGGTCGGACCAGCGCAGACCGCCGCGCGCGACCTTGCCGAAGCGCAGGTGGACGCCCTCGACGCGGGGCGAGTACACCCAGATCTCGTACGCGGGACGGGGCGCGGGCAGGTCGGGGATGGCCTGCGGGTCGAACTTCATGGAGACGTAGTTGTGCGACCTGCCGCCTTCCGCCTCCTGGCCTCCCTCGCTTGCGCTCTGGAAGAAGTTGGTCCGCAGCGTCGCCTTGATGACGGTGAGGAAGGACCGCAGGATCCGGTCCTCGTCCAGCGAGGCGACCTGGTCGAGGGCGCCGTCCAGCTCCTCCAGGAGCCCGTCGGTCAGCTCGGTCCCGGCGCGCTGGCGGTCCGGCGACATGCGCGCCTCGAAGAGCGAGACGAGCAGCCGGGTGGTGTGGACGTTGTTGCGGAGGGTGTCCTCCATGTACTCCTGGCTGAAGGTCGCACCGGCCTGGCGCAGGTACTTCGCGTAGGCCCGAAGCACCATCGCCTGACGCCAGTTGAGACCGGCCCGCAGCACCAGCGAGTTGAACCCGTCGACCTCGGCGGCACCGGTCCAGGCGGCGGCGAAGGCCTCCTGGAAGCGTTCGCGGCCGTCGTCGCCGAGGTAGTCGCCGTTGCCGTTCTGCGACTTGGGCAGACGCAGCCCGAAGTCGTAGATCCACGCGTTCGTGCGGTCCGTGCAGCGCAGTTCGTACGGACGCTCGTCGGTGACCTCGACGCCCAGGCGCTGCAGCACCGGCAGGACGGCGGAGAGCGAGACCTGACCGCCCGCGCGGTAGATCTTGAAACGCCGCTCGCCGGGGGCGGCGCCCACCGGCTCGTACAGGGAGAGCGCGAAGTCCTTGTCGCCCTGGGTGAGCTGCTCCAGGTGCTGGAGGTCGGCGACGGCGGCGCGCGGCGTGTGGTCGGCCTTGTAGCCCTCGGGGAAGGCGCCCCCGTACTGGCGGAGCAGCTCGGCGGCGCGCTCCTCGCCGCACTCGGCGGTCAGCGCCTCGGCGAAGCCGTCGGCCCAGGAGCGGGCGGCCTCGACGAGCCGGGCCTCGATGCGGTCGATGTCGGCGTCCGAGAGGTCGGGGACCTCGGCGCCCTTGGGCACCCTCACCACGAAGTGGATGCGGGAGAGGATCGACTCCGTGTTCCAGGCGGTGAAGTCGACGCTGGCGCCGTTCAGCTCTTCCTTGAGGATGTCGATGATCCGCAGCCGGACGCCGGTGGTGTAGCGGTCGCGCGGCAGGTAGACGAGGGCGGAGTAGTAGCGCCCGTACTCGTCCTTGCGCAGGTACAGCCGCAGCCGACGGCGCTCCTGCAGATAGAGGACGCTCGTCACGATGGACCGCAGCTCATCGGCGGGCGTCTGGAAGAGCTCGTCGCGCGGGTAGGTCTCCAGGATCTGGAGCAGGTCGCGCCCGTCGTGGCTGTTGGCGGAGAACCCGGCGCCCTTCAGCACCTCGGCGACCTTGCGGCGGATGACGGGCACGCGCCGCACGGACTCGGTGTACGCGGCGGACGAGAACAGCCCGAGGAAGCGCCGCTCCCCCACCACGTTGCCCTCGGCGTCGAACTTCTTCACGCCGACGTAGTCGAGGTAGCTGGGCCGGTGGACGGTGGCCCGGCTGTTCGCCTTGGTCAGCACCAGCAGCCGGTGCTCGCGGGCCTTGGCGCGCGCGTCGGCGGGCAGCCGGTTGAAGGACGGGCTCACCGGGTGGTGGTCGTCGCCGTCGTGCTGCGGGTCGGCGCGCAGGATGCCGAGGCCGGTGCCGGGGACGGCGGCGAGGGAGTCCTCGTCCGTGAGGGTGTACTCACGGAAGCCCAGGAAGGTGAAGTGGTTGTCGGCGAGCCAGCGCAGCAGCTCGCGGGCCTCCCCGACCTCCTGGTCGGGCAGGTCGCCCGCGGTGGGCTCGGCGGGCAGCTCGTCGGCGATGCGCAGCGCGGCGTCGCGCATCTTGTCCCAGTCCTCGACGGTCTCCCGTACGTCGCTGAGGATCCGCAGCAGATCGGCGGTGATCTGCTTCAGGTCGGCGCGGTCGGTCTCGCGGTCCATCTCGACGTGGATCCACGACTCGACGAGCGCGTCGTGCGGCAGCTCGGCACCGGCCTCGCGGCTCAGCACCTCCAGGAGCTTTCCGGTCACGTCACGGCGCACCACGACCTGCGGGTGGATCACGACGTGGATGCCGCGCCCCTGCCGGGACAGCTCGTTGGTGACGGAGTCGACGAGGAAGGGCATGTCGTCGGTGACCACCTCGACGACGGAGTGGCTGCAGGTCCAGCCGTTCTCCTCGACGGTCGGGGTGTGCACTCGCACGTTCGCCGTTCCCTGCGGCCGGTTCTCGGCCAGCCGGTAGTGGGAGAAAGCGGCTCCGAAGACGTCGACCGGATCGCGGTCGGCCAGGTCCTCGGGAGCGGTGTGCAGGTAGTACCGCTGGAGGAACGCGAGAGCCATGTCCTGGTCTGGCGTGGCCTCGCTCGTCGTCCCAGTCGGTGCACCGCTCGGTAGGCGTCCACCGGCCGGGCTGTTCTCAGCGACCCGGGCGGCCCGCGCGAGCAGCTCGGCCTTGGCTTCGTCCAGCTTGGTCTGCATTGTCCTCTGACTCCTGTCGCGCGCCGTTGCGTGACGTAGAAGGAAGTGATGTGCCGTAACGCCGCGGCACGGGGTCTCCGGCCGGGTTCGACGTTATGCCGCGGTGATGTGCGAGCGGACAGCTTTCCGCCATTTTCAGCGATTCAACTGACGGATGGCTTGCTCGGCCGGGTCGGCCGCACCGCGAAGAAGCGTCAGCGAGGTCCCGGGCACGGTTGTCCACCGTGTTCCCCGGGCGCAGGGCGGGGGCGTCCATGCCCCCGCGGGATATCGCGCTGATCACGGGTCCAGGCTATCGCTCCGCACCGGGCAGCCGTCATGAGCCGTATGTGTACAAAAGCAGGCTCCGAACTTTGACAGTCTGCACAGTCCCATCGGCGACCACTCCCCCTTGGCAAAGAGCCACCGCACGGGCACGTTGGGCCCTGAGGGCCCGCGCAGGCGGTGCCCGACCGAGGGGAGCGCAGCGAAATGGCAGCGAAAATCCTGATCGTGACCGGCGACGCCGCCGAGTCACTCGAAGTCCTCTACCCCTTCCAGCGACTGCGCGAGGAGGGATACGACGTCCACGTCGCGGCCCCGGCCCGCAAGAAGCTGCAGTTCGTGGTGCACGATTTCGAGCCGGACTTCGACACGTACACGGAGAAGCCCGGCTACACCTGGCCCGCGGACCTCGCCTTCTCCGAGGTCGATCCCGGCCAGTACGCCGCCCTGGTGATCCCGGGCGGCCGGGCCCCCGAGTACCTGCGCAACGACCCCGAGCTCCGCAAGATCCTCAAGTCGTTCTTCGACGCGGACAAGCCGGTGGCCCAGATCTGCCACGGCCCGCTCCTCACCGCGGCCGTCGGCGGCCTCAGCGGCCGCAGGGTGACGGCGTACCCGGCCCTCGAGATGGACATGCAGACGGCGGGCGCGACCTACCAGGACGCGGAGGTGGTGGTGGACGGCACGCTGGTCTCGGCCCGCGCATGGCCGGACCACTCGGGCTGGATGCGGGAATTCCTCACGGTCCTGCGCGCGAAGGCCCCGGTGACCTAACCGGACCAGCGCCCTCCACATAGGTATACGGAGCGGACGCCACCGCGCCATACATCGGTATGCGGATCCTCACGCATACCGATGCCGGAACGCACACCCGCGGGGCAGGCTCTGTCCTGCGCCACCACTCGGGGCGAGGGCCACCACTGTCATGGCAGGCCCCCGCACCTTGGTGAACGGCCCCAGCGGCAGCCTGCCCTTGTCGGCGAGGGCAGGCTGCGCCCCGGCCCCAGACCCCGGCCGGATCCGCGGACACGGGCGCACCACCCACCGTGCCGAGGGGGGCCGCGAACAAAAGCGCGCTCCCCACCGGCCGGCGGCCGCGTACGAGACGCGGAGGGGCCGCGGGGGTATGTGCGCACGGAGCACCGAGCACACTCTGGCGCCCAGAAACTCAAGGCGTGGCGCAGGGATGGCGAGTACGCACATACCCCCGCGGCCCCGCACCC
>NZ_LIPN01000128.1 GCF_001418325.1 Streptomyces atriruber
CGAGCGAACCGGTCCGCTGACTGGTCAGCCACCCCGGCCCGAGCTCCCCCGCCCGTTCCAGGAGCCGCCCCCGCAGCTCCGACTTGACCGCCGCGCTCGCCCGGTGCGCGGCGAGCTCGGTCAGCCAGGAGACCAGCCCCCGCCCCGCCGCGACCACGGCGAGCAGCACCAGCGGTGTGCCCAGGTCGCCCACGGAGCGCCCGTCCTGGAAGGCGCCCACCACGATCTCGGCGATGAGCATCGCCTGCCCGACGACCAGGCCCGCCCCGGCCACGCCCAGGCCCACCACCGCAACGAGGAAGAAGCGAGTGGCGCGGGCGTACCGGAGCAGGCGCGGGTCGATCGGTTTCACGTGAAACACACCCTCCAACAGGATTGGTGAACGGCCTCAGTACGCGGCCTCAGTGAACGGCCTCAGTGCGCGGCGTCAGCGATGTGCTGCGTACCGATCCGCTTGCGGAACACCCAGTACGTCCACGACTGGTAGAGCAGCACGACCGGCGTCGCGACGCCCGCGCACCACGTCATGATCTTCAGCGTGTACGGACTGGACGAGGCGTTGGTGACCGTGAGGCTCCACTCCTCGTTCAGCGACGAGGGCATGACGTTCGGGAAGAGCGTCAGGAAGAGCATCGTGACGGCCGCGGCGATCGTGATCCCGGACAGCGCGAACGACCACCCCTCACGCCCGATCTTGATGGCCGCGATGGCGCCCACCAGGGCGACCACCGCCACGATCATCGCGACCAGGCTCTTGCCGTCGCCCTTGCCGGCCTGGGTCCAGATCATGAACCCGAGCGCCAGCACGGCAGTGACCAGACCGAGGCCCAGCGCCATCTTCCGCGCCCGCACCCGGATGTCGCCCACCGTCTTGAGCGAGGCGAACACCGCCCCGTGGAAGGTGAACAGCGTCAGGGTGACGAGGCCGCCGAGGATCGCGTACGGGTTGAGCAGGTCCCAGAAGTTGCCCACGTACTCCTTGTGGGCGTCGATCTTCACGCCCCGCACGATGTTGCCGAACGCGACGCCCCACAGCACCGCGGGGATCAGCGACGTCCAGAAGATCGCGTGTTCCCAGTTGGTCTGCCAGCGCTCCTCGGGCCGCTTGGCGCGGTACTCGAAGGCGACACCACGCACGATCAGGCAGATCAGGATGATCAACAGCGGCAGATAGAAGCCGGAGAAGAGCGTGGCGTACCAGTCGGGGAAGGCGGCGAAGGTCGCGCCGCCCGCGGTGAGCAGCCACACCTCGTTGCCGTCCCAGACGGGCCCGATGGTGTTGATGAGGACCCGCTTCTCGACCCGGTCACGGGCGAGCAGCTTGGTCAGAATGCCGATCCCGAAGTCGAAGCCCTCCAGGAAGAAGTAGCCGATCCACAGGACGGCGATCAGTACGAACCAGACGTCGTGAAGTTCCATGTCCTCGTCGCTCCTTCCTTCAGTAAGAGAAGGCCATGGGCCGGTCGGAATCGGAGTCGGAGTCCGAGTCGGAGCCCTTGCCCGAGCCGGGGCCGCCGATCTTGGTGGGCGGGTTGAGGTCCGCCTCCGTCAGCTCGGGCGGGCCCTTCCTGACGTACTTGAGCAGCAGCTTCACCTCGATCACGGCGAGGATCGCGTAGATCAGCGTGAACCCGATCAGCGAGGTGAGCACCTCACCCTGCGAGACCCCGGGCGAGACCGCGTCCCGGGTGCGCAGGACTCCGTAGACCACCCAGGGCTGCCGCCCCGTCTCGGTGAAGATCCAGCCCCAGGCGGTGCCGATGAGGGGGAAGATCAGCGTCCACTGCGAGAGCTTCCACCACCAGTTGCCGATCTTCGGCGCGAGCTCCCTGTTCTTGGTGAGCATCAGCTTGGGGATGTCGTCCGCCCCGGTGCGGTGCTCGGGCGCGAGCCAGAACTTCTTCCGCGTCAGCCACAGGCCCGCGGTGCACAGCGCCATCGAGACGCCGCCGAAGCCGATCATCCAGCGGTAGGACCAGTAGGCGGTGGGGATGTTGGGCCGGTAGTCGCCGGGCCCGTACTTCTCCTGTGCCTGCTTGTTGAGGTCGTTGATGCCGGGGATCTCGGCGTTGAAGTTGTTCTTGGCGAGGAAGGACAGGACGCCGGGCACCTCTATGGCGACGTCGTTGTGGCCCTTGGCCACGTCGCCGTACGCGAAGAGCGAGAACGGCGCCGGCTTCTCGGTCTCCCACAGCGCCTCGGCGGCCGACATCTTCATCGGCTGCTGCTCGTACATGACCTTGCCGAGGGTGTCGGCGCTGACGACGGTGAGCAGGGTGCCGACGAAGGCGGTGACCAGGCCGAGCCGCATCGACATCCGCATGGTGCGGATGTGCTGCTTCTTGCGCAGGTGGAAGATGGCGATGCCGGTCATGAAGGCGCCGCCGACCAGGATGGCCGCCGAGATGACGTGGAAGAAGTTGACGAGCGTCGTCTCCTGGAAGAGCACCTTCGCGAAGTCCGTGAGCTCCGCGCGCTTGCTGCCGTCCCGCTCCACGATCTTGTAGCCGACCGGGTGCTGCATGAAGGCGTTGGCGGCGATGATGAAGTACGCCGACAGCACGGTGCCGATGGAGACGATCCAGATCGTCGCGCAGTGCAGCTTCTTCGGCAGCTTGTCCCAGCCGAAGATCCACAGGCCGATGAAGGTCGACTCGAAGAAGAAGGCGATCAGCGCCTCGAAGGCGAGCGGCGCCCCGAAGACATCACCGACGAACCGCGAGTAGTCGGACCAGTTCATGCCGAACTGGAACTCCTGCACGATGCCGGTGACGACACCCATGGCGATATTGATCAGGAACAGCTTTCCCCAGAACTTGGTCGCTCTGAGGTAGTGCTCCTTGCCGGTCCGCACCCACGCCGTCTCGAGGATCGCCGTGAGGGCGGCGAGCGAGATCGTCAGGGGAACGAACAGGAAGTGGTAGACGGTCGTGATGCCGAACTGCCATCGCGCCAGTGTTTCGGGCGCCAGAGCCAGGTCCACTGCGTCTTCTCCTTACTCGCCGTGGTCATAGCGGCAGTTTGCCCCTTTTATCCGACTGATCTCCGGAGGAAACGGGACACGCTTGTGAACGCGTTCACATTCACAAGCATTATGTCGTACTGACTGTCGGCTCCCGAGCGGGGGGTCCCCCTTACCGACGGAAACGGGCCACGCCTGTCGACGAGGGCACGAAAAGGCCCCCGGAGCTCACCCCGGGGGCCTTCCCAAGAACTTCAACATATTGTTGAATCCGCGCCATGCAGATACGGATCTCCTGGCCCGCGGGCCATCTCACCGCGACCCTCGCCGAGACCCCGACCAGCCAGGCACTCGGCAAGGTCCTGCCGCTCTCCGCCAGCGCGAACACCTGGGGCGAAGAGGTCTACTTCGACACGGGCGTGAGCGTCCCGCGCGAACCCGACGCCCAGCAGGTCGTCGAGCCCGGCACGGTCGCCTTCTGGACCGACGGCGACGCCCTCGCGCTCCCCTACGGCCCCACGCCGATCTCGCGGGGCGACGAGTGCCGCCTCGCGAGCCCGTGCAACCTCCTGGGCCGCATCGACGGCGACCCCGGAGCGCTGGCCTCCGTGCGCCCCGGCGACCCCGTACGCGTCGAACTCGTCCAGGACTAGGGCACACCCGCAGGGCCGGGGCGCACCCGACGAGGACGGCCTACAGCTCCTTGCGGAAGGCCTCCGCCGCCTGCAGGAAGATGTCGTTGGCCTCGGTCTCGCCGATCGTGGCCCGCATCCCCTCACCCGCGAAGGGCCGCACGACCACGCCGGCCTTCTCGCACGCCGCCGCGAAGTCGGCCGTACGGTCCCCGAGCCGCAGCCACACGAAGTTCGCCTGCGTCTCGGGCACCGTCCAGCCCTGCCCGCGCAGCGCCTCGACCACCCGCGTGCGCTCGCCGACCAGCGAACCGACCCGGCCCATCAGCTCGTCCTCGGCGCGCAGCGACGCCACCGCCGCGTCCTGCGCGAGCTGGCTCACCCCGAAGGGCACCGCCGTCTTGCGCAGCGCGGCGGCCACCGGCTCGTGGGCGACCGCGAAGCCGACGCGCAGCCCCGCCAGGCCGTACGCCTTGGAGAACGTACGCAGGACACAGACGTTCGGACGGTCGCGGTAGATCTCGATGCCGTCCGGCACCTCGGGGTCACGGATGAACTCGCGGTACGCCTCGTCCAGGACGACCAGGACGTCGCTCGGCACCCGGTCCAGGAACCGCTCCAGCTCGGCCTTGCGGACCACCGTGCCCGTGGGGTTGTTGGGGTTGCAGACGAAGATGAGCCGGGTGCGGTCGGTGATGGCGGCGGCCATCGCGTCGAGGTCGTGCACCTCACCGTCCGTGAGCGGCACCCGCACCGACGTGGCGCCGCTGACCTGCGTGATGATCGGGTACGCCTCGAAGGAACGCCACGCGTAGATCACCTCGTCGCCCGGCCCCGAGGTGGCCTGCAGCAGCTGCTGGGCGACACCGACGGAACCGGTGCCGGTGGCGATGTGCGAGGCGGGCACCCCGAAGCGGTCGGCCAGCTCGCTCATCAGGGCGGTGCAGGCCATGTCGGGGTAGCGGTTGAAGGACCCGGCGGCGGCGAGCGCGCTCTCCATGACGCCGGGGAGCGGCGGATAGGGGTTCTCGTTGGAGGACAGCTTGTAGGCCGCCGGACCGTCCGCCGCCGCGGGCTTGCCCGGCTTGTAGGTGGGGATCCCCGCCAGCTCGGCGCGCAGCCTCGGGTTCATCTCGCTCACCGCAGTCCTCCTCGTGGCCAGTCACACTCTTGTCAGTCACACCAGTTCGAATACTGCTTACCTTATGAGGATTCGGCGCCGCTGCGAATGGGCTGCCGACATCGGCGTACGAACTTCCGGCTCCGCACCCCCGAAGGCGCGCAGAGAGGGGGGAGCGCCCCGTGCTCCCCCATGCGCCGGTGGCTCGCTCCGTGGCGCGCATCCCTCGTGAAGGTGAGTTGAGACCTCTTCGAGACCTGGCACCTTTGGCAGGCCCGCGCTCGACGATCAGGGGCAGCTATCCCTTGAACCGTTCAACTCCCTTGCATTCCAAGGCGATTGCCCCTCTTCCGCCATGCAGAAACGTGCCTGTCAACGAGTGAATATGCGCCCCTGCTACCCACCCTCATGAGCCCTACTATCGGCTCGCCATGACAGCAGCAGGGAAGCACCAGGTGAGCCGAGCGGAGACCGCACGCCGGGGCAACCGGCAGAGTCGAGCGGGCATCAGAGACGTCGCCGCCGCCGCCGGTGTCTCCATCACGACTGTCTCCGACGCCCTCAACGGCAAGGGTCGGCTGCCCGACGCCACCCGACGCCACGTCCGCGAGGTCGCAGAGCGGCTGGGCTATCGCCCGTCCGCCGCGGCCCGCACCCTCCGTACCGGCAAGTCCGGCCTCATCGGCCTGACCGTGACGACGTACGGGGATGAACCTTTCACCTTCACCGAGTTCGCCTATTTCGCCGAGATGGCCAGAGCCGCCACCTCGGCCGCCCTCGCCCGGGGCTATGCCCTGGTCATCCTGCCCGCCACCTCCCGACGCAGCCCCGTCGACGTGTGGTCCAACGTCGCACTCGACGGCACCGTGGTCGTCGATCCCTCGGACCACGACCCCGTGGTCAGCGAGCTGGTCCGACAGGGCCTGCCGGTGGTCTCCGACGGCCGCCCGGCAGGCTCCCTGCCGGTCACCGCCTGGGTCGACAACGACCACGAGGCCGCTGTCCTGGAGATCCTCGACCACCTGGCCGCCGCCGGCGCCCGCCGGATCGGCCTGCTCACCGGCACCACCACGGACACGTACACCCACCTGTCCACGACGGCCTATCTGCGCTGGTGCGAACGCGTCGGGCAGGACCCGGTCTACGAGTCCTATCCCGCGCACGACCCGTGCGCGGGCGCCGTCGCCGCCGACCGCCTGCTCGCCAGACCCGACCGCCCCGACGCCGTCTACGGCCTCTTCGACCCCAACGGCACCGACCTGCTCGCCGCCGCCCGGCGGTACGGCCTGCGCGTCCCCGACGACCTGCTGCTGGTCTGCTGCAGCGAGTCGACGGTGTACGCCACCACGGAACCGCCCATCACCACGCTCTCCCTCAAACCGCGGCGGATCGGCACAGCCGTCGTCCAGCTCCTCATCGACGCCATCGAGGGCCTCGATTCCGGGCGTCCCGTCGAGCAGGTGATACCGACCGAACTGATCGTGCGCACCTCGTCCGAGCGACGCCCGCCGCGCACGACGGTCAGCCCGCCCCGCTCGCCCGGCTCCGGCTGATCGCTCCCGTCCACGCTCCCGGCCCGGGCAGAGGTCGGCATACTCCCCGCCACCAGCGGGGAAACCTCTGCCCAATTCGGGAGAAAAGCGCGGTGAACCGGGGTCCGGCACCGATTCACCACCCCTGGTGCACCACACAGCGGGAGCCGCATTCCTATGATGGGCGGACGACACCGTGGGCCGCTGCGACCAAGCAGTCCGATCTCGGTGCAGATGCGGCGCAATGGTGGTGGAGGGGTCGATGACTCAGGGGGCCGGTCAGGGACCCGATGTGCGGACGGCGACGCTTCGCGACTTTCGCGTACCCGCGTACATCCATGAGACGACCGGTCCCGCCCCGGTGAGCCCCGGAGCTCCGGGCGAGGCGCCGGACGAGGGGTACACCCCCACCCAGCGCGATCTGCCGGTCATCAACCGCGGAGACACCGTCCAGGTGCAGATCATGCCGGAGCCCCCGCAGCCGCGGGCGAGCGAGGAGCACGGCCCCCTGTTCGTCGTCGGGGACGTGCACGGCTATCTGGACGAGCTCGTCGCGGCCCTCCAGGAGCAGGGCCTCGTCGACGCCGAGGACAACTGGTCCGCGGGGAACGCGCGCCTGTGGTTCCTCGGTGACTTCACCGACCGCGGGCCCGACGGCATCGGCGTCATCGACCTCGTGATGCGGCTGTCCGCGGAGGCCGCCGCCGCCGGCGGCTACTGCAAGGCCCTGATGGGAAACCACGAGCTGCTCCTGCTCGGCGCCAAGCGCTTCGGGGACACTCCGGTGAACTCCGGCGCGGGCACCGCCACCTTCCAGGCCGCCTGGCTCCTGAACGGCGGGCAGAAGACCGACATGGAGCGCCTGGAGGACCACCACCTGCAGTGGATGGCCCGCCTGGACGCGATGGAGGAGGCCGACGGCCACCTGCTCGTGCACTCCGACACGACCGCCTATCTGGATTACGGTGACTCGATCGAGGCGGTGAACGACACCATCCGCGAGACACTTACGCGCAACGACGCCGACGAATGCTGGGACCTCTTCCGCAAGTTCACCAAGCGCTTCGCGTTCCGCGACGAGTCCGGCCCCTCGGCCGTGCGCGAGCTTCTCGACATGTACGGCGGCACACGCATCGTCCATGGTCACAGCCCTATCCCGTACCTCCTGGGTGACGTCGGCTCCGAGGACGAGTCGGACGGCGGCGGCCCGGTCATCGAGGGCCCGCACGTCTACGCCGACGGCCTGGCCATCGCCATGGACGGCGGAGTGACCATGGCCGGAAAGCTACTGGTCCGCCAACTCCCCCTGGGTATCTGAGCGTTCTCTGGGCAGGCGCCCCTCTACACGATCACGCTGGCCAGGGGGGCAATTTCCGGAAACCCCCTGTCACCGCGTGCCGTCACGGCTCTACCATCGGCTTATCCGTAGCAGGCTCCCCTCCGTTTCTGCCCAACGGCTCGTAGCCATGCGAGCCTCAGCCCTACGGAGCATCGGGGGATGCACATGAACAGCGCTCCACACCTGCTCAATGAGGACCGCGCCGAGTACGAGCGGATCCTCGATGAGGCGCTGCGCACCGCACCGGACCGTCCCGAACTCGCCGCAGTGGGCCAGCGGCTCAACACCGAACAACTGCGCACCATGGCCCTGAACGCGACAGCACTGATCACGGCCGCGGCCGCGGCCGAGTACGCGCACTACGTGAAGGTTCGCGAGGAGTTGCGCGAACCTCGACCGAGGTCCACTTCGATCCGCGAAGGGAGCGGACAGAGCGCCGCGGAGTCGGGTTCCGGCGGCGTCAGCCTCGCCACCACGATGGGCGAGGTGGCGGAACCGGCGGCAGCGGGAGCCGGGGCGATCGCGATCGTCGCGGTCCTGGCGCCCGTCCTCGCGGGGACGGCCGCCGCGATCTTCCTGCTCGTCGGCTACATCCTGAAGATGCTCACCCCCGAGCCCGCCTTCGCGGACACCCTGCTCACCGCGGGATGGCTGTTCGGCGCGCTCACCGCGGGGGGCATCCTGGTCGCAGCGGCCGGTCTGCTCCTGACCGCCCTGCGCAACGGCTCCACCTCGCTCCAGGCAGGCCTGCACGGCGAGCTGCACGAGGAGGTGTCCCGCGCCAGGGAAGACTGGGGCCGGGCGCTCCTCGAGCGGGGCGTCGTGCCGTTCCTCCGGGAGGCCCTGACGGAACCGGGCGGTGCTCCCGCCCGCACGCCGTCGGTGCACCAGAGTGGTGCGGGGGCAAGCGGCCGCATGCCCCAACTCGGCTATCACAGGCCGGGGTTCAGCAGCCCGGACGGCGGCCAGACGGGGCCGCGGCCGAGCTACTCGAGCCCCGACTTCTCCAGCCCCGACTTCGGCGGGCCCGACCAGAAGCCGGAGTAGCGGCCCCGGCCGCACGCACCGCAACGCTTCGGGGCTGTGACACCGCTTCGTGGCCCCGCCACCCATCAGGGGCGGGACCACGGAGCACCAGTCACGGTGTCTCAGTCGGCGATCGGCAGATAGACCCGGTTGCCCGCGGCTGCGAACTCCTTGGACTTCTGCTCCATCCCGGCCTCGATGTCCTCGGACCCGAGGTCACCGCCGTGCTGACGCCGGATGTCCTGCGAGATCTTCATCGAGCAGAACTTCGGCCCGCACATCGAGCAGAAGTGTGCCGTCTTCGCGGGCTCGGCCGGCAGGGTCTCGTCGTGGAACTCCCGTGCCGTGACCGGGTCGAGGGCCAGATTGAACTGGTCCTCCCAGCGGAACTCGAAGCGTGCGTCCGAGAGCGCGTCGTCCCAGTCCTGGGCGCCCGGGTGCCCCTTGGCGAGGTCCGCCGCGTGCGCCGCGATCTTGTACGTGATGACACCTGTCTTCACGTCGTCGCGGTTGGGCAGGCCCAGGTGCTCCTTGGGCGTGACGTAGCAGAGCATGGCCGTGCCCCACCAGCCGATCATCGCGGCGCCGATGCCGGAGGTGATGTGGTCGTAGGCGGGCGCGATGTCCGTGGTGAGCGGGCCGAGCGTGTAGAACGGCGCCTCCTCGCAGATCTCCTGCTGGAGGTCGATGTTCTCCTTGATCTTGTGCATCGGGACGTGACCGGGGCCCTCGATCATCGTCTGTACGTTGTGACGCTTGGCGATCGTGTTGAGTTCCCCGAGCGTCCGCAACTCGGCGAACTGCGCCTCGTCGTTGGCGTCGGCGATCGATCCGGGCCGCAGGCCGTCGCCGAGCGAGTACGTCACGTCGTACGCCGCGAGGATCTCGCAGAGCTCCTCGAAGTGCTCGTAGAGGAAGCTCTCCTTGTGGTGCGCGAGACACCAGGCAGCCATGATCGAACCGCCGCGCGAGACGATGCCGGTCTTGCGGCGCGCGGTGAGCGGGACGTACGGGAGACGCACGCCCGCGTGGACCGTCATGTAGTCCACGCCCTGCTCGGCCTGCTCGATGACCGTGTCCTTGTAGATCTCCCAGGTCAACTCCTCGGCCTTGCCGTCCACCTTCTCCAGGGCCTGGTAGAGGGGGACGGTGCCGATCGGCACGGGGGAGTTGCGCAGGACCCACTCGCGGGTGGTGTGGATGTTGCGGCCCGTGGAGAGGTCCATGACCGTGTCGGCGCCCCACTGGGTCGCCCAGGTCATCTTGTCCACCTCCTCCTCGATGGACGAGGTGACGGCGGAGTTGCCGATGTTGGCGTTCACCTTCACCAGGAACTTCTTGCCGATGATCATCGGCTCGATCTCCGGGTGGTTCACGTTGGCGGGAATGACCGCGCGGCCCGCGGCGACCTCTTCCCGCACGATCTCGGGGTCCATGCCCTCGCGGATCCCGATGAACTCCATCTCGGGCGTGATCTCGCCGCGCCTGGCGTACGCGAGCTGCGTCACCGCCTGACCGTCGCGGCCGCGCCGCGGCTGACGGGGGCGGCCGGGGAAGACCGCGTCGAGGTTCTTGAGCCCGCCGCGGGGCGAGGTGTGCTTGATGCCGTCGTCCTCGGGACGCGGCGGTCGGCCGACATACTCCTCGGTGTCGCCGCGGGCGATGATCCAGTTCTCCCGCAGCGGCGCCAGACCGCGGCGGACGTCGGTCTCGGCCGACGGGTCGGTGTACGGGCCCGAAGTGTCGTACAGCGTGACGGCCTTGCCATTGGTGAGGTGCACCTGGCGGACCGGCACACGCAGGTCGGGGCGCGAACCCTCGACATACGCCTTGTGCCAGCCGATGGACTTTCCGGCCTCGTCGCTCTGGTTCTGCGTCGAGGCAGGCGTGCGTGCGTCCGATGTGGTCATGAGACCTACTCCCTACGCCGGCATTACCCGGTAACAGGTTCGGCGGTCGACGCAGCGGCTTCCGTACGATTCGTGCACATCTCGTGCCGATTCGTACGAAGGTCAGCGCCCTCTCAGCCCGGTGCTCCGAGCTCCCGCGATTGCAAAGGTGGCTCCACGCTAGCGTCATGTCGGGCGCGCTGAACAGAGGGCCCCTGCCGTTCTTGCGATGATCGGGCAGTGACCACCACAGAGCCGCCGCCCCCGCCGCCCCCGCAGCCGCCTGCCTCCGCGACGCCTCCGGAGGGCCATGGACACGGCCACGGACATGGGCATTCCCACAGCCACGGACCGGCCGCACCGGTCTCGAAGCACCTGCGCAAGGTCATCGCCGCGGTACTGATTCCCTTCGCCGCCGCGGTCGTCGTGGGCCTGCTGGTGCTGTGGCCGGGTGGCACGCCGAGCCACGAACGCACCGGCGTCGGATTCGACCGGCAGACGCAGTCGGCGAAGGTCACGAAGGTGCAGGAGCTGCCCTGCAAGGACCTCAGCCCCTCGCAGACCCCGCCGAACGGTGACACCTCCACGGCCGAGGGCCAGTCCGCGCAGTCCACGGCCACGGGCGTCTGCAAGAAGGCCACGGTCGAGGTGTCCAGCGGCGACGACAAGGGCCGCACCTTCACGGAGATCATCCAGCCGGACTCTCCGCGCCAACTGAAGCAGGGCCAGCAGGTGGTGGTCGCCTACGAGCCCAAGGCCCCCGAAGGCCTGCAGTACTCGGTCACCGATGTGAACCGCAAGTTCCCGATGGCGCTGCTCGCCGGGATCTTCGCGCTCGCCGTCGTGGTCGTGGGCCGACTGCGCGGCGTGATGGCCCTGGTCGCACTCGCCATCAGCTTCATGGTGCTCACGTTCTTCATCCTCCCGGCGATCCTCCAGGGGTCGAATCCCCTGGTCGTGGCGGTGATCGGGGCGAGCGCCATCATGCTGATCGCGCTCTATCTCTGCCACGGCCTCACTGCCCGGACATCGGTCGCGGTACTCGGCACGCTCATCTCCCTGCTGCTGATCGGCCTGCTCGGCTCGCTCTTCATCGGCTGGGCCGCGCTGACCGGCAACACGGACGACAACACCGGTCTCATTCATGGCCTGTACCCGTCCATCGACATGAGCGGCCTGCTCCTCGCGGGCGTCATCATCGGCTCGCTCGGCGTCCTCGACGACGTGACGGTCACCCAGACCTCCGCCGTCTGGGAACTCCATCAGGCCAATCCGACGATGGGCTGGCGCGGCCTGTACCGCGCGGGCATCCGCATCGGCCGCGACCACATCGCCTCGGTCGTCAACACCCTCGTCCTCGCCTACGCGGGCGCCGCCCTGCCCCTGCTGCTGCTCTTCTCCATCGCCCAGTCCAGCGTGGGCACGGTGGCCAACAGTGAGTTGGTCGCCGAGGAGATCGTCCGCACCCTGATCGGCTCGATCGGCCTGGTCGCCTCCGTGCCGGTGACGACCGCGCTGGCCGCCCTGGTCGTCTCGGCGGACCGCACCACCGGCCCCGACGCCGTCCGGGCGCCCCGTGGCGGGAAGGGCCGTCGCCGCAAGCGCTAGCTCCGGCGGCGACTCAAGCGCAACCTCGCGAAATGCACCAAAATGCCATCAGCTCCCGCCCGTTGACGCCATCGGTTCACCCCGCGTTCTGCTCCTCCCCGAGGATTCGGTCGAGCGCCTCGTCGAGATGGGTGTCGAAGTCGGCGAGCGCCCGCTCCTGCCCCAGCGGCACCAACTTGTCCGTACGGTCGAGGAAGGCGAGCAGCGGAGGGATGCCCACCCTGAACCGTGCCTGATCGGCGCCGACCTGAAGCCTGATCAGGGCCTCGTCGAGCATCGCGGAGTCGGTGGGTTCGACGCGCACATCCCCGTCCCCACACGGCCTGCCCACCCCGTCGACCAGCAGCTCCCGGCCGAAGGTCCAGGTCACCGGGGCGTCCCCCGGCAGATGGAACGTCAGCCGCACGGCATAGGGGTCCGCGAGCTCGTAGCGCAGCTCCACCGGGATGCGAAACGACAGCTCCTCGGAAACGAGGAAGCTCATCATGACCTCTGCCTGCACCGTCTCGCCCATCGCGCCCTACCCCGTCACTTGGCCCTCAAGTGGCCAGGAACCAGCTCCCTGACACACCTGGCATCTTGCTTAACGTGAGCACCAGATCACAAGGAGTGAGTTTTCAGATGCTGATAGAGAAGGCGAGTGTCCTTAGTAGCTTTCCGATCTCCCGCTGCAACTTCTCGGCTGCGGGCAGCAGTCGATCGGCTTGTGAGGAGGGGACGGAAATGGCCATGGTCGCCGCGGTGTCCCCGGCCGTGATCGGAACAGCCGCGCAGAGCGTCCCGAGTGCGTACTCCTGACGCTCCACGACGGGCCGCATGCGCTCCATCGCGTCGAGCCGCCGGATGAGCGTGCGGTCGTCCCGGACCGAGTAGCGCGTGATCGACTGCACCGGATACCGGTCGAGGTGGTCCTGTCGTGCCTTGTCGTCGAGCTGGCCCAGCAGGCACTGGCCGATCGCGTGGGCATGGCCCGTCTCCCGGAAGTCCGCCCACTCCTCGACGGCGGGGTTGCCCGGGGTATCCGCGACGGCCATGATTTCGATCTCCCCCTCGCGGTAGACGGCGAAGTACACGGGGACGCCGATGGTGTCGCGCCAGTGCGCCAGGGTCTCGTCGATCCTCGCGCGTCGATTCTGCTGTGCTCCGCTGCTGCTGAGCCGCTCGGCTGCCTCGCCGAGCACGAACACGCCCTTGTCCCGGCGCAGATAGCCCTCGTGGGTCAGGGTGCGGAGCAGGTGGTACGCGGTGGGGAGCGCGATGCCCGCTTCCCGAGCCAACTGCTTTGCGGGCGCCCCGTTCTGGTGCGACGCGGCGGCTTCCAGCAGGCGCATCGCCCGCTGCACGGAGCCGATGAGGGTCGGCCCGCCGGTGGGGTCCGTGCCGGTGGCGGTGGGGTCCGTACCGGCGCCGGTGGCAGGTTCCGTGCCGGTGGTGGTGGCGGGGTCCGTGTCCGCCGGTGCAGTGGTGGCGTCGACCGGCGAGCTGGTGGTGTCGACCGATGAGGTGCTGGTGTCGACCGCGGCCAAGGTTCACTCCCGAAGCGCGTGGAGGGCCCGCCCGTGCCCGGGTAGCGAGGAAAGAGCGGTACGCGTACGCCCTACGTGGGGATCTACCCCCACGTCGGATTCCGGACTCTAATCCTCAGCCACCGTCCTACGGCGCCTGACCGGGAAACTTCCCCCGCCCGAGGGAACCCTCTCGCAGAATCACCAGTCGGTGCGCGACGAGGACGAGCCGGATATGAACTTCCGTACGACATAGATGAGTCCGCCGACCAGGGCTACGAATAGCAGCGCCTTGAAGAGCAGGCCGACCACGAATCCGACCACGGTCGCTATCAGGCTGCCGAACACGACGAGTGCGACGACCGGAACGGCCACCCACTTCACCCACCACGGCATTCCCGTAAAGATCTCCTTGGCTGCCATCGTCCTTACCTCTCTCCGCTCTGTTTCCTGAATCTCCGCAGGTTCCTGGCTTCTTGCATTCGATGCTAAGGCGCCGAAGGGCTCCGCGGGGACCTCGGAGCCCTTGTCCTCCCCTGATCCGACCCCTAGGGAACCCCGAGGTCGCAGCCCTGAAGAGGTCAGCCTCCGGAGGGAGATCAGCACTGCCGAGGAGGAGGCCGGGGCCGCCGAGGAGGAGCTCAGGGCCGCCGGGAAGGAGCTCAGGACTCCGGGGGAGAGAACACGACGAGCACCCGCAAGTCCTCGCTGATGTGATGGAACTTGTGGGCGACACCGGCCGGCACGTAGACGACGCTGCCCCGCGCGACCTGTGTCGTCTCCATGCCGACGGTGATCGCCGCGCGGCCGCTGACGACCATGTACACCTCGTCCTGCCCGTGCGGCTGCTGCGGGTCGGTGTCCCCGGCATTGAGCGCGTACAGCCCGACCGACATGTTCCTCTCGCGCAGGAACTGCAGATACGCGCCGTCGTTCGCGGCGCGCTCCGCCTCCAGCTCGTCCAGTCGGAAAGCCTTCATCGCCGTCGTACACCCCTCGCTGATGACCGTGGTGCCACTGCGCGCCCTGCTGCTCGCGGGCCCACGTGAGCCGACTGTTCCCGACCCGTGTCTGCCACGATCAGACACATGAAGAATTTCGTAGTCAAGACGATCGCCAACGCCGCGGCCCTGGCCGTCGCCGTATGGCTGCTCGACAAGATCACCCTGACCGGCGACAGCACGGGCAAGAAGGTCGGCACGCTGATCATCGTCGCCCTGCTCTTCGGGCTGGTGAACTTCCTGGTCAAGCCCGTGGTGAAGGTCCTCACGTTCCCCCTGTTCATCCTGACCCTCGGCCTGATCACCCTTGTGGTCAACGCGCTGATGCTGCTGCTGACCTCGTGGCTGGCCGACAAGTTCGACGTCAGTTTCCACGTCGAGGGGTTCTGGACCGCCGTGCTGGGTGGCCTGATCATTTCGATCGTGTCCTGGGCCATGAACGTCGTCCTGCCCGACGACAACGACTGACCGAGGGGTCCGGGGCGTACCCGAGAATGGTGCAGGCGGCGAGTGAAGGCCTGCTCGACGCTGTACGTGAAGCAGTGGAAAGGCGGGCGGCATGACGGAATCGGGACCGGCGGGACCCATAGGCTCGGCCCGGCGCGGTGGCCCGGAGGGGGCCCACGGCAACGGTGCGGGTGTCGGCGACGGCACGCGGGCGGTCCGGGCCGGACTGCCCGAGCCGGTGAAACACGAGCCGACGCTGCCCGGCCCCGTCTTCGCCGCCCACTTCCACCTGCCGGGCGACCCCACGGGCGGCTACGCCTACGGGCGCGACGAGAACCCCACCTGGACGCATCTGGAGCGCGCCATCGGCGACCTCGAGGCGCCGGACTCGGGTGGGGAGGTCGAGACCCTGGTCTTCGCCTCCGGCATGGCCGCGATCTCGGCGGTCCTGTTCTCGCAGCTGCGCGCCGGTGACGCGGTGGTCCTGCCGGACGACGGCTATCAGGTCCTTCCGCTGGTCCGCGAGCAGCTCACGGCGTACGGCATCGAGGTGCGCACCGCCCCTACCGGCGACGACGCCCAGCTCGACGTCCTGGACGGCGCCAAGCTGCTGTGGATCGAGACTCCGTCCAACCCCGGGCTCGACGTGTGCGACGTGCGACGGCTCGCCGACGCGGCACACGCGCGCGGCGTGCTGGTGGCGGTCGACAACACCCTGGCGACACCGCTCGGCCAGCGCCCTCTCGAACTCGGCGCGGACTTCGCGGTGGCCAGCGGCACCAAGATGCTCACCGGCCACGGAGACATCCTCCTGGGGTACGTCGCCTGCCGTGACGCGGAACTGACGGCGTCGGTGCGGCGCTGGCGCAAGATCGTCGGGGCGATCCCGGGGCCGATGGAGGCCTGGCTCGCGCACCGCTCGCTGGCCACGCTGCAGCTGCGTGCCGACCGGCAGAACGCGAATGCCCTGGTCCTCGCCGAGGCCCTGCGCGGCCGCACCGAGGTGACGGGACTGCGTTACCCCGGGCTGCCCGACGATCCCTCGCACAAGGTCGCCTCGCGGCAGATGCGCCGCTTCGGATGCGTGCTCTCGTTCACGCTGCCGACGCGCGCGCGTGCCGAGCGTTTCCTCGAAGCACTGCGTCTGGTCGACGACGCGACCAGCTTCGGCGGCGTGCGGTCGACGGCCGAGCGCCGCGGACGCTGGGGTGGCGACGCCGTTCCGGAGGGCTTCATCCGCTTCTCCGCGGGCGCCGAGGACCCCGACGACCTCGTGGCGGACGTGCTGCGTGCGCTGGACGAGGCGTCCGTTTCCGCCGACTGACCGGCCCAGGGCCGTCGCTCCGACGCCCCGGCTACGCACAACGAACGGTCCGAGCCTCCCCCCTCGTGGCTCGGACCGTTCCGGTTCTGCGCGCGAAGAACCGCGCGAACAAGGCTAGTTGACTCTGTGTCAGTGTCCAATCACAGTAGCGACAGAAAGCTATCGACATATTTATAGTTGGGCGCGCCCTGAGGACACGAAGGGGAGGCACGTCGCCATGGATCTGGCCCTGCTGCGCACCTTCGTGACGGTGCACCGGGCCGGCTCCTTCACGCGCGCGGCAGCTCTGCTGGGCCTGTCACAACCCGCCGTCACCTCCCAGATCCGCACGCTGGAGCGGCAGTTGGGCCGCCCCCTCTTCCTGCGTCAGGCCCGCGGGGTGACCCCCACGACCATCGGCGACGAGCTAGCGCACAAGGCCGCACCCCATCTGGACGCCCTGGTGGAGATCGCCGAGACCGGACTCGAAGAGGACTCGTCGGTGCGCACCCTCCACCTCGCGGGACCGCCGGAGTTCATCGCGGAGCGCGCACTGCCCGCACTGACCGCACTGACCGGCCAGGACGGCCACAGCCACGCCCTGCGCGCCTCGTTCGGCACCGCCGAGGAGACGCTGGAAGGCCTCGCCGCAGGCCACCACGACCTGGCGATCACCACGGCCAGGCCACGCGGCCCGCTGCTCACCGCGACACCGCTCTGCGACGAGGAGCACGTCCTGGTCGCGGGGGAGCGCTGGGCGGCCCGCGTCGAGGCCGCCAGGCTGCGTCACCGGGCAGCCCTGCCCTTCGAGAACCTGCCGGTGGTCGAGGTCCACGAATCGCTGCCGTTCGTCTCCCGCTACTGGGCCGCCGTCTTCGACGCCCGCCCCACGGCGTCGGGCGCCGTCATCGTGCCGGATCTGCGCGCCGTCCTCGCCTGTGCGACCGCGGGCGCCGGGCTCGCCGTCCTGCCCCGCTACCTGTGCGCCCCGGCCCTGGAGCGCGGCGACATCGTGGCTCTGCTCGATCCCCCGGTGCCCCCTCTGCGTACGTACTTCCTGGCAGTGCGCACCGGGACACTCGCCATGCCGCACATTGCGCGGGCGCACGAGTGGCTGCTGCGCGCTGCGGTCGACTGGGCTTGATGGGGGCCGCGACTGGTTCACGATGTTTCACGTGGAACAGTCCGGGCCACATTTCCCCCATGACCGTCCGACCCGTGGTCAAGCGCACCGCACGCGCCGTCCTGCTGGACGGAGACGACCTGATCCTGATCAAGCGCACCAAGCCGGGCGTGGATCCGTACTGGATCACTCCCGGAGGCGGCGTGGAGGCAGAGGACGACTCTGTCGTCGACGCGCTTCATCGTGAGGTCCACGAAGAACTCGGCGCCAAGATCACCGATGTCGTGCCCTGCTTCGTCGACACCGTCGAGCACATCGGCGAGGACGGCGGCGCGACGGGCGTGAAGGTGCAGCACTTCTTCGTCTGCCGCCTGGAGTCCATGGACACCGGCCTGCGACACGGCCCCGAGATCGAGGAGCCGTGCGGCGAGTACGAGATCGTGCACGTGCCCTTCACGAGGGTCGGCATCGCCTCGGTCCATCTCGTACCGCTGTCCCTGCGGCACTATCTGGACGGCAACATCGAAGGCGTGCGCGCGATGCACGCACCGGACCTGGGTTAGCGCCGCCGCCCCGGGACGGGACTCGCATCGGGGTCAGGGGCCGGCTAGTCCGACGTCACCAGTTCCTCGACGGAGTCGTGGCGGATCCGCCCCTCCGGTATGCCGATGTCCCTCAAGGCGTCCACGCCGTTGCGGATCATGCCGGGCGGTCCGGAGAGGTACGCGTCGTACTCGTTCCACGGGCCGTACTCGCGCACGGCGTCCGGCAGCTGGGCCCGCTGGTCGACGACCGGCCGCACGGCGAGCCAGGGGTGGGACTGCTGCAGGCGCAGCATCGTGTCGATGTCGTACAGATCGTGGTCGGTGCGCGCTCCGTAGAAGACCTCCACAGGGCGCCGTCTGCCGTGTTCCGCGACGTCCTCGACGAGGGCCTTGATGGGTGCGATGCCCGTGCCGCCGCCCAGACAGAGCAGTCCGCTGTCGGTGGTGTGGTCGACGGTCATCGAACCGGTGGGCGGGCCGAGCCGCAGGACGTCACCGGGACGGGCGTGGTGCACCAGGGCGTTCGAGACCCAGCCGGCCGGCACCGCCCTGACGTGGAAGGACAGCAGACCGTCCGGGCGCGGGGCCGACGCGAAGGAGTAGTGCCGCCAGACGCGTGGCCACCACGGGGTCTCCAGGCTGGTGTACTGCCCCGCGAGGAAGGGGTACGGCTGGTCGGGCCGGACCGTGACGACAGCGATGTCAGGGGTCCGCAGATCGTGCGAGACGACCTCGGCGAACCACCAGGCCGGGGCGCGCAGCTCGTCCTCGGCGGCCGCGTCGATCATCACCTGGGAGATCGTGGTGTACGTCCGGACCCAGGCGGCCTCGGTCTCCTCGTCCCAGACCGCGCTCGCGTACCGGCTCAGCGCGCCGATCAGGCACTCGCCGACGGCCGGATAGTGCTCGGGCTGGGTGCCGTACTTCCGGTGTCCGCGCCCGAGGTTCTTCAGGTACGAGACGAGCACGTCGGTGTGGTCGATGTGCTCGGCCGCGGTCAGCAGCGCCTTGAGGATGCGGTCTCGCTGGGTGTCCATCGCCACGGGGAACAGGGCGCGGAGCTCGGGGTGGCGGGTGAAGAGCAGCGCGTAGAAGTACGAGGTCACCTTGTCGGCGACGGGCGTTATTTCGGCCATGGTGCGCTGCACCAGAAGGGCATCGGGGGAGGCCTTCTGCACCGGCTTCGCCTGCTGGGCGGATATCGGGGGCGCTGTGGACTGCGCCTGCGGAGGCACGGTCAGCTGCTCCGACGGAACCGCCGAGGCGGCGGGTATTCGCCTGTCTTCCGGTTCGGCGGCGGGCGGTGTGAAGGCACCTGGACGGGCTTCACCGGCGGGCGGTGCGGAGGCGTCGGGCCGGCGCTGCTGCTCCCCGTCCTCCGGGCCCCTCGACGGCTTGCGCGGGGTGAACCAGCCGCCTCCGTCGCCGGAAGTGCTGTCGTCCGCCGACGTGGTGGTCGGAGCGTCCATGCTGTGCCTCGCCTCGAACATCTCTCGGTCGGTCTGCGCACTCCCTGCCGGAAGCTGCCTGCTGTCCCCGCCCTGTGCCGTCCCCGCCTGCCCCTGTCCCTGCCCTGTCCTGTCCTGCTCTGCGTCCTTGCTTCTGTCTCGATGGCCGATATGGCCACATTGAACCTCGACCTCGGACCCTACGGACAAGTAGGTCGAGAATGTGACATTGACCGCAGCCACCTCATCGCAGCATCCCATTCCCCGCCGCCGCGTCGGCCGCATAACAGGAAGTACGGGTTCTTGATCTCTATGCCCCGTTAAGCTTCATTCACCTGCGCGCCGCGCCCCGGAGTGTGAAGAGACCCACCCGGTACGGACCTTGATCGACCATACCGGCAGCCGCCAGACGCACAAGTCCCTCTCTCCTTCGCCTTGAATTCCAGGGGCCCGGCTACCAATTGCCTCAATTACCGGTCGTGCCGGACCAATTCGTACGCCTTACGCAGATCACGCCCGACATAGGAGTGGGTGGCCAGGCTCACCAGCCGTTGATCCGCATTGATCGCCACGGAAACAGGCACGGCGCCGAACAACTCGAGGTCGGAAAGCGAGTCACCGTACGCGACGCAATCGCTCCTGCCCAACCCGAACTCTTCACAGAGCCGGTCCGTGATCTTCACCTTGGCCGCCGCGTTGAGGATGCCTGCGGGATCGACGGGCTCGGTGAAGGGCACGGCGGGGAACAGCGACCCGTGCGCGGCATGCGCGCCCCATCCGACGAGCCGCTCCACGAAGAACGACGGCGAGAGTGACACCACCGCGCAGTAGTCACCGCCCTCGCGGATCTCGGCCCAGGTCTCCTGGATGCCGTCGAGCCAGGGGGCGCCCTCGAAGGCCGCCGCCACTTGTGTCTCCGTGAGCTCCGCCCACAGGGCGTGCACCCGCTCCGCGTACTCGGGTGAGCCGAGGTGCCCGGCGACGAAGTCCCGCTCGAGTTCGGCGATCTCCGCGTCCAGACCGAGTTGCCGGGAGATCTCCACCGGGGCCGCCGTGCCGTGCAGCAGCGTCCCGTCCAGATCGAAGAGGTGTAGGCGTGCCATGTCCGCCGAGGCTAGTACCCGCGGCACTTCTGCCACCAGAAGCCCCCGTCTCCTCCCTCGGTGCCGTGTTTCACGTGAAACGAGCAGCTGAACCGTGGCCAAAAGCTACGTGCTTCTGCCCACAAACGGGTGGACGCCGACGATGTACGTCAGACAGCCTGACCCGCGTGTCGACACCTTCCCTCTCCGCACCGCCCATCCGCCGACTGACCCCCCGCGATCTGCAGGCCTGCGCCGATCTGTCCGAGGACCGGGGCTGGCCGCGTGAAGAACACAAGTGGGGCCTGCTGCTGTCGGCCGGAACGGGCTACGGCATCGACGCCCCTGACGGCAACGGCCTCATGGGCGCCTACGTAGTGACCCAGTACGGCCCTCATGAGCGCCCCGCCCTCGCGGCGATCGGCATGGTCCTCGTAGCCGAGCGGTACGCCCGCCAGGGCATCGGCCGTCGGCTGATGCAGTACGCCATCGAGGAGTCGGGCACTACCCCCCTGACCCTCCACGCGACCCCGAACGGGCGACCGCTCTACGAGCAGCTCGGCTTCCAGGTGATCGGCCGGGCCGAGATGGTCAAGGGGCACTTCGCTCCGGTGGGCGCACTGCCCGATGTCGCCACCCGGCCGGCCACCGCGGAGGACCTGACCGCCATCCTCCGGCTCGACACCGAGGTCTTCGGCCAGGACCGCATGCATGTGATCACCCGACTCCCCGCCTTCACGGACCAGCTGCGGGTCGCGGAGACCAACGGCAAGATCGTCGGCTACGCGGGCGCCTGGCCCAACATGGAGACGCATGTCGTGGGCCCGCTCGTCGCGCCGGACACCGAGACCGCGAAGGCCCTCATCGCCTCTCTCGGCGCCGGTACCGACCGACCGCTGCGCACCGACATCGACGTCCGGCACGAAGAGCTACTGGCGTGGGTGAAGGAGAACGGCCTCCAGTCCGTCGCCTTCAACTCCGTGATGGCGTACGGAACGCCGGAGCTTCCGGGTGACTGGTCCCGCCGTTTCGCCCCGCTGACGGTCGCGGCGGGCTGATCCGGTAGTCGCCGCATCGCAGAAAGGCCCGCCCCCCGTAATCTCCGGGAGCGGGCCTTCTCGTACGCCTCGGACCTGCTACGCGAGGGCCTCGACAGCCGCCGTCGCGAAGCCGTGGTCCTGCTCGGGGGCTCCGCCGCCGACACCGACCGCACCGATCAGACGGCCGTCACGGTGGACCGGAACCCCGCCCGCGATGAAGAGCAGGGGGCGGTCGAGGGCGGTGGGCAGCGTGTGGAAGAGGCCGCCGGGCTGGACCGCGTCGACGAGGTCGGCGGTCGGGGCGTTCAGCTGGAGGGCGGTGTACGCCTTGCGGGTGCTGGTCTCACCGGAGATCAGGACGGCGCGGTCGTCGCGCCGGAAGGCGAGGAGATGACCACCGGCGTCCAGGACGGTGACGCTGACCGTGACTCCGGCTTCCTCGGCGGCGCGACGGGCCGCGGAGACGAGGGCCTCGGCATCCCCGATGGTCAGCGGGGCGACGGCGGTGGGGGTGGTGGTGCTCATGAGGGGTTTCTCCTTGCGGGGCAGTGCTTGGGGGTACAGAGGGGTCAGTGGTGGACGGGCATCCGCTGCTTCTACGGGGTCCGTCAGTGGTGGACGGGCGTCCGCTGCTCGACGGGGGCCGCGCTCGCCACGATCGGGCTGGGGGCTCCGGAGCGACGCTCCAGGGCGGCCGAGACGAAGGCCAGGACGAGGGCGGAAGCGGCGAGGACCGCGCCGACCCAGTTGGGGGCGGTGTAGCCGAGCCCGGCGGAGATGACGAGCCCTCCGAGCCAGGCAGACAGTGCGTTGCCCAGGTTGAAGGCGCCGATGTTGACCGCGGAGGCAAGCGTCGGGGCGCCCGAGGCGTGGTCCAGGACACGCTTCTGCAGTGGCGGCACGGTCGCGAAGCCCAGCGCACCGATCAGCAGCACGGTCACGGCGGCCGCGACCTTGTTGTGCGCGGTGAGGGTGAACAGGCCGAGCACCAGGGCGAGGGAGCCGAGCGTGACGTACAGCATCGGCATCAGCGCGCGGTCCGCGAACCGGCCCGCGACGAGGTTGCCGCCGACCATGCCGATGCCGAAGAGGACGAGCAGCCAGGTGACGGAGGAGTCCGCGTAACCGGCGACGTCCGTCATCATCGGCGTGATGTAGGTGATGGCCGCGAAGACGCCGCCGAAGCCGAGGACCGTCATCGCCATGGCGAGCAGCACCTGTACGTTCCGGAAGGCACCGATCTCGTCGCGCAGCCGCACGCCTTCGGGCTTGGGCAGGTCCGGCACGAGCTTGGCGATGCCGAACAGGCCGACCACGCCGAGCACGGCGACGATCACGAAGGTGATCCGCCAGCCGATGGCCTGGCCCACCAGCGTGCCGAGCGGAACGCCGATCACATTGGCGACCGTGAGGCCGGAGAACATCATGGCGATCGCCCCGGCCTTCTTCTCGGGAGCGACCAGCTCGGCCGCGACGACCGAGCCGATGCCGAAGAAGGCGCCGTGCGCGAGGGAGGCGACGACACGGCCGGCCAGCATCACGCCGAAGACCGGAGCCACGGCGGAGAGCAGGTTGCCGACGACGAAGAGGCCCATCAGCAGCATCAGCATCCGCTTGCGCGGGATGCGGGTGCCGAGCGCGGTCATCAGCGGGGCGCCGAGCACGACGCCGAGGGCGTAGCCGGTCACGAGGAAGCCGGCCGTCGGGATGGAGACACCGAAGTCACCCGCGACCTCGGGAAGCAGCCCCATGATCACGAATTCGGTGGTTCCGATTCCGAAAGCCCCGATCGCGAGGGCCAGAAGCGCGAGAGGCATGGATCTACCTTCCAAACGATTGCAGGTGCGCTTAACGTGCGTCCACAATAATTGCAGACGCGGGCTATATGCAAGCGCTGGATATTGCACCGGGTGGACTACTCTGGGTGCAGCCGCTCCGGGACGGAGGAACAAGAGCCATGACAGCGACAGACCCCGCACTCACCGCGCTCGCCCAAGGCTGGTGCGCCCTCTCTTTGCTCCACGGGAAGATCGAGGCACACGTAGAGCGCGCTCTCCAGGCCAAGCACGGCCTGAGCGTGCGGGAGTACAGCCTTCTGGACGTACTCAACCGCCAGCACGACGGCGAGGGCGGCCACCTCCAGATGAAGCAGGTCGCCGACGCCGTGGTACTGAGCCAGAGCGCGACCACACGCCTGGTGACCCGGCTCGAGGAGCGCGGCCTGCTGGCCCGCTATCTGTGCCCCACCGACCGCCGAGGCATCTACACCGACGTCAGCGAGACCGGCGCGGCACTCCTCGCCGAAGCGCGCCCCACGAACGACACCGCCCTGCGCGAGGCGCTCGACGAGGCCGCGCTGAACCCGGAGCTCGCCCCCTTGGTCAATGCGGTCGAGACGCTGCGCGTAGCCGCGTAGACCCGGAGTTACAGAGGCCCGGAGCCCGCGCAGGCCCATAGGCCGGGCCGAGGCCGCCGCATAGGCTGCGGTCCATGGGAGATCTTGAAATACGCCCTGCTGTCGCCGCGGACCTGCCCGCCATCGTGGGCATGCTCGCCGATGACCCCCTGGGCGCAGCGCGCGAGTCGCCGGACGACCTCGCTCCGTACGTCACGGCGTTCGAGCGGCTGGCCGGTGACCCGAACCAGCATCTCGTCGTCGCCGTACGCGAAGGGCGTGTCGTCGGCACGCTCCAGCTCACGATCGTTCCGGGGCTCTCCCGGAAGGGCGCCACTCGCTCGATCATCGAAGGCGTGCGCGTGCACACCGACGAGCGCGGCAGCGGACTCGGCACTCAGTTCATCGAATGGGCCGTAGCGGAATCCCGGCGCCAGAACTGTCGGTTGGTACAGCTGACGTCCGACGCCACCCGCACCGATGCCCATCGCTTCTACGAGCGGCTCGGGTTCTCGGCGTCGCATGTGGGCTTCAAGTTGCAGCTCTGAAGCCGCTCTTGGTCTCCGCGGCGGCCGAGCCTGTTTCACGCGTGAGCGGGCCTGTTTCACGTGAAACAGGCCCGCTCACCGCACATTGCGAAGAGCCGGAGGAATCCGGCAGCTAGAAGCCCCGCCACCCCTGCGGGTCCACCCCGCCCGGGACCGGCGCTCCCTCGTCGTACGGCTTTCGGGTGAAGACGAACGACCCCAGGTCGAGATGGCTCACCGAACCGTCGGGCCGCCGCACCGCCTTCAGCAGCTCCCCCGCGTAATACCCGTTGAGCCCCGTCCACGTGCCGTCACCGTTGGGCCGGAACCGGGCCTGACGCCCCGCCCCGGACAGCGGCCCCAGCTCCACCCCGCCACCGGCCGTCAGCCGCAGCACGAGCACCTGGGTCCCCCAGTACCAGGGGCCCGCCAGCTCCAGCACCTTCTGGTCGATCTCGGGCAGCGGCCGCCACGGCTCCGGAATCCGGGGCTCGGCATCGGCCACGATCTTCACCAGGTCCACGGCCAGCGCCGCCACCGGCGGCCCGGACGTGCAGTTGGCGAGCGCGACCGCGGCCACACCGTCCACCTCGCTCACCCACAGGGCGGCCAGGAAGCCCGGCAGCGAGCCCCCGTGCCCCGCCAGGCTGCCCCTCTCCCACCGCAGTAGGTCCACTCCCAGGCCGTACGCCCTGTCCCATTCCCCCGTCAGCAGCGGCGCCGACGGCGTCCGCATCTCCCGTACGGAATCCGCACCGAGCACCCGGTCGTCGCCCGTGACCAGGAAGTGCCCGAAGCGCACCAGGTCCGCCGTCGTGGACCACAGCTGACCGGCCGGCGCCATCAGACCCAAGTCCTCGACGGGCTCCGGCATCATCACGTCCGCCCAGGGGTGCACGGCCCAACCACCGGCATGCGGAGCCTGCGGCTGCGCGCTCGTACGGCTAAGCCCCAGCGGTTCAAGGACCTCGCGGCGCAGCACGTCGTCCCACGGAGCGCCCCGCAACGCCTCCACCAGCGAACCCAGCAGCGTATAGCCGGGGTTGGAGTAGTGGTGGAGCCTGCCGACGGGATGCTTGAAGGGCTCCTCACCGAGGACATCGGCGAGCTCCGGGCGGGTCGTCCCCGGGGTGCGCTCCCACCACTCTCCCGGCGTCTCGGCCGCCAGCCCGCCGGTGTGCGCGAGGAGTTCGGCGATCGTCGCCTCGCCCGCGCCGGTACCCGGCAGGTGCTTCTCCAGCGGGTCACCGAGGTCCAGGACGCCCTCGTCACGCAGCCGCATCACCAGGACGGCGGTGAAGGTCTTGGTGATCGAGCCGATGCGGTACTGGACGTTCTCGTCCGGCTCGTGCCCGTCCACCATGCTGCGGCCACCGGCCCACACCAGCTCGCCGTCCCGGGCCACTGCGGCCACCAGCGAGGGGGAGCGGCCCTCCGCCTGGGCGGTGGCGACTCGGTGGAGCAGGGCTCGACGGGTGGAGGGAAGCAGATCTTCACTAGGTGTTGTCATGGGACCAGTTCACCTGCGAGGCGCCCGTGCGTCGAGCGAATTCGACGGGCCCCACCCTGTCAGCACTCCCAGGGCTGTGAGCCGGCGAACCGCCGCGTGGTGATGTTGATCCTGTTGAGCATGTTGGCCACGCCGATGGCGAGGACGATCGCCGCCAGCTCGCGCTCGGTGAAGTGCTTCGCGGCCTCGTCCCAGATCGCGGCCGGCACCGGGTCGGGCCGGTCGGCGAGCCGCGTCGCGGCCTCCGCGAGCGCGAAGGCGGAGCGTTCCGCGGCCGTGAAGCAGGACGAATACCGCCAGGCGGCCACCGCCGAGCGCTGCTCCGCGGTGGCGCCCGCGGCGGCCGCACTGCGCACGTTCCCGTCCACGCAGACGCTGCTTCCGTTGATCTGACTCACGCGCAGCTGCACCAGCTCGATCGTCGCCTGTGACAGCCCCTGCTTCCTGGTGACCTGGGACAGGCTCAGCAGGGCCTTCATGGCCTCAGGGATGATCACGGCGGGGTTCTGCATACGAGCCTGCATGAGTTTTCTCCTCAAGCGTCTGCCCGGCGCCGCTGTTGGCCGCAGTGGCGTCGTTGTGGTCCGTCATTGCACCGACGAATCGCGACGCGGAGATGTGAGCGGCCCCGGCGACCAGAGACCGGCGGCCGTCCCGTCGCGCAGGTGCTGCTCGTAGGTGACGACCTTGCCGTGTATGACCTCCAGACAGGCGCTGAGGTCGTCGATCTTCGCGCGCACGTCGCGCTCGTGCTCCTGGAGAAGCGCCAGGCGATCCCGCTCGTTGCCGGGCCCGGAGCGCACGAGCGCCGCGAACCTCTTGATCGTGGCGATCGGCATGCCGGAGGCCCGCAGCCGCCCGCACAGCAGGAGCCAGTCCACGTCCGCCTGTTCGTAGCTGCGCTGCCCTCCGCCGGTCCGCGGGATCTCGCGCAGGAAGAGCCCTTCCCGCTCGAAGAACCGCAGGGCGTGCACGCTCAGGCCCGTCGCCTCGGCGACCTTCCCGATGGGCAGGCCACTCGCGTTCCGCTCGGGGGCAGCGCCCGGATACTCGCTCATGACGCGACCGTACGTTGCCGGGCCAGCCACCTCTTGACCTAGCGCACGCTCTAGGTTTTAGCGTCGCAGACATGATCACCGAACAGCGGAAGCTCGGCACGGGCTTCGGCGCCCACAGCACGGCCGACGACGTCCTCGCAGGCTTGGACCTGGCGGGCACCACGGCCCTTGTGACCGGCGGATACTCCGGCCTCGGGCTCGCGACGACCCGCGCTCTCGTCCACGCGGGCGCACACGTCGTCGTCCCTGCCCGGCGGCCCGACACGGCCGAGGACGCCCTGCGCGGCCTGCCCCGGACCGAGGTGCATGCCCTCGACCTCGCGGACCTGGAAAGCGTCCGCGTCTTCTCCGAACGCTTCCTCGACACCGGCCGCCCGCTCGGCATCCTCATCAACGGCGCGGGCATGATGGCCTGCCCGGAGACACGCGTCGGCCCCGGCTGGGAGGCGCACTTCGCCGTCAACCACCTCGGACACTTCGCGTTGACCCAGCGTCTGCGCCCGGCCTTCGCACCGGGCGGGGTCCGCGTCGTGGCCGTCGCCTCCTCCGGACACTTCCTGTCCGACATCCGCTGGACCGACCTCCACTTCCGCACCGGCTACGACCGATGGCTGGCCTACGCCCAGTCCAAGACCGCCAATGCCCTCTTCGCACTGCACCTGAACCACCTCGGCGCCGACCATGGCCTGCGCGCCTTCGCCGTGCACCCCGGCAGCATCCTCACTCCGCTGCAGCGCCACATTCCGCGCGAAGAGTGGCTCGCGCAGGGCTGGGTGACTCCGGACGGGACGCCGGCCGTCGGCTTCAAGAGCCCGGAGCAGGGCGCGGCAACGGCGGTGTGGGCGGCGACATCGCCCCTGCTGGACGGCCGCGGAGGGGCGTACTGCCAGGACTGCGACATCGCCGAACCGGCCACCACCGACGACATGCTGATCGGCGGCGTCAAGCCCTGGGCGGTCGACCCCGACGCGGCGGCCCGGCTCTGGGACCTTTCCTGCGAACTCACCGGACTGAGCACGTTCTGAGTCTCTGGGGCCGGTCGAGATCCGAGCACTGCCGCACGTCCGAACGCTGCCACAAGATGGACACGTGCAGCTTCCCTACACCTACCGCGTGACCAAGTACGACCCTGCCGACCGCGACGACCACGGTCACTACACCGGCGCCGAGGACACCGTCAGCGACCACGGCATCCAGGAGGCGGCCTATCTCGGAGCGGTCGAGGCGTTCGCCGCGGAGGCCGGCATCGACCGGCTGTCCGTGCGCGAACCGCAGGTCCCGTCCCTCGGGCTCGGCGCGCTCCCCCCGGCCGGTGCCGACGGCCTCGACGGGCTCCTCGACCTCCTCGACCTCCACGACGGAGCGGAAGTGCCGCTCGCCGTCGGGCTCGAGCTGACACGCCTCATGCTGCGCGAGTCGGGCGTCTGGTGCCGACTGGAGTGGGAGGGCGTGTTCGCCGTGCACGTGGGCTGGGACCAGTACCTCTACGTCGGCAGCGACCGGCCCGTCGAAGAGGCCTTGGCCCGGACCCGCGCGCTGGGGCTTTTCCCGGAGCGCCTGGAGGCCTCTCCGTACGCAATGCGGATCGACGACGAGGGCACGGCGCGGCCGGGCGACGACGATTTCTGGGCCACGGTGTCCTGGGCGGTCGCCACCGGCCGTGCCGGACTCCTGGAAGAGGCGTACGTCGAGGGCGCGACGCGCTGGCACCGTCTCACCCACAGAACCGTCGACGAGGTCCGCTCCCGGATCGCTCCCCGCGCCCGTCTGGCCGTGTGGCCCGGCCTGTCGTGGGACACAGCCGCGGTCCTCGACAGCCTTCCAGAGGACGGCCTGGTCGAGGGGGTCTGGCAGGACGAGGACGGCCTGATCCACAGCGCCGTCGTCGACGAGACCGGATTCGAGCAGCTGGCCGACCTGATGTCCGGGGCCGAAGGGGCGGCGCTGCTGTCCGTGTACGCCGACGAGCGCGTGCCGTTGTTCACCGCCGTCGTGCCGGACAGCGACGGAGTGATCCGCGCCCGCTGGCGGACCGACACCGCGCCGGGCGACCGCACGTACGCCTTCCTCAAAACGCTTCGGCGAGGTGACGTCATCAGCGGCACGGTGGCCCACGTCGCGGACTTCGGTGTCACCTTCGTGGACATCGGCGGCAACGATGAAGGCGACGGAACCGACGGCAACGCCGGCATTGCTGACGGCTCACGTGGAACCGGCAGCCCGGACAGCCCCGGCTTCAAAGCCATCATCAACATCCCCGAGCTGTCCTGGCGCCACCTCGACCACCCCTCCGAGGCCGTCTCCGTCGGCCAGCAGATCCGCGCCGAGATCCTCGACGTCGACCTCACGCGCGAACGCGTGTCCCTGTCCCTCAAAGCCCTCCACGAAGACCCGATGCCTCAGCTCCGGGCGCTGATCGGCCGGACGGTGGTCGGCCCCGTCACCAAGGTCGTGCCGTTCGGCGTCTTCGTACGCATCGAGGAGCGGGCGGACGGCTTCGAGGGGCTGGTGCACAACTCCGAACTGGAGGAGGCGCCTTCGGACGGCCCTCGGCCCGGCATCGAGGTCGGCGACACCCTCCGGGTCAAGATCCTCGACGTGGACCCGACCCGACGACGCATCACCCTCTCGCAACGCGAAGCCGTCCCGGAAGCGTGACCCTCCTACTTCGGCGCCTGGAAGCCGCCGATCTCTTGCTCGAGCAGCTCGGCCAGCCGAAGCGGGGTACGGTCCTCGAACATCGGGCCGACGAGCTGCACTCCCACCGGCAGGCCCTCGGAGGACCGGCCCGTGGGGATGGCGGTGGCGGGTAGGCCGGGCATGGTGGCCAGACCGGCCCAGACGAGCTGGTCGAAGTACGGGTACTCGACGCCGTCGACGTCGATCCGGCGCTCTCTTGGATCGGGGTTGTGGTCGTGCGGGAACGCGGGAGTGGGCGTGATGGGACACACCACGGCGTCGAACTCCGCGAAGAGCTGCCGCCAGCCGTGGCGGTGGACCTCACGCCGGTTGTTCGCCTCCATCCAGTCACGGTGGCTGCACACCATGCCGCGCAGCAGCGACGCATCGAGACTCTGGTCGTCCGCGCTCAGTCCGGCGACGCGCGCCCGCACCTGCTCGTACGCCTCGACGGGAAAGCGTGCGACGGAACTCGAGAACAGCAACTGCCTGTAGAGCATCGCGGCTTCGGTCAGATCGGGCAGCAGCGGACTGCGCCGTTCGACGTGGGCACCGCCGCTGACAAGCGCGTCGGCCACGCGCTGCACGCCCGCCCGCACGGCGGATCCGGTCGCAATGATCGGATGCTCGTCGAGGACCAGGACCCGGAAGTCGCCGAGCCGCTCGTGGCGCGCGGGCGGCAGCTTCAAGTCGTACGCCACACCGTGCGTCAGCGGATCCGGTCCGGCCATGACGTCGAGCAGGAGCGTGAGGTCGCGGGCGCTGCGCGCCATCGGACCGACGACGGCGAGGTCGGGTTCGGCAGGCAACGCCGGCCCGGGCGGCGGGACCATACCGCGGGTCGCGGCCAGTCCGAGCGTCGGCTTGTGTGCGTAGACGCCGCAGAAATGTGCGGGGGTGCGCAACGAACCGGCGATGTCGGAACCGATGGACAGCGCGCCGAATCCGGACGCCAGGGCCGCCGCCGATCCGCCGGACGATCCACCCGAAGTGCGGCTGTGATCCCACGGGTTGTTGGTGGTGCCGTAGATCTCGTTGAAGGTCTGTATGTCCTGCAGCCCCAAAGGCACATTGGTCTTGCCGAGCACCACCGCGCCCGCGGCCTTGATCCGCGACACCTGCACCGCGTCCTCGGCCGGCATGAAGTCCCGATGTTGCGGCATCCCCCAGGTCGTGGGCATGCCGACGACGTCGTAGGACTCCTTGACCGTCACCGGGATGCCGAGCAGAGGCCCGTCCTCACCGTCGGCGCGCGCCTGGTCGGCGCGGCGCGCGGCGTCCCGTGCACGGTCGAAGTCCGGCGCGCAGATGGCGTTGATCGGCTTGTCGTCCCGCTCGATACGGGCGATCGCCTCATCGGTCAGTTCTGCCGAGGTCACTTCACCGGCACGCAAGGCAGCCGTCATTTTCTCGGCCGTCGGATAAATCTGCTCCATGGGTCGGGGACCGTAATCGCACCTGGAGGAGGGCAGGAAATGCCGCTTCGCACAAGCGGTTGAACGGCCCCGTACTTGTGGCGCGGCCATCCGGCCACAGGGAGTGCGTCTCCGCCCGGACGGAGACGCACTGTCACCGGATCAGGTCTGCGCCATGTCCACGAAGCGCGAGTAGTGGCCCTGGAAGGCAACGGTGATCGTCGCCGTGGGGCCGTTACGGTGCTTGCCCACGATGATGTCCGCCTCGCCCGCGCGCGGTGACTCCTTCTCGTACGCATCCTCGCGGTGCAGCAGGATCACCATGTCCGCGTCCTGCTCGATCGAGCCGGACTCACGCAGGTCGGAGACCATGGGCTTCTTGTCCGTGCGCTGCTCGGGGCCACGGTTCAGCTGCGAGAGCGCGATGACCGGCAGCTCCAGCTCCTTGGCCAGCAGCTTCAGGTTTCGCGACATGTCCGAGACTTCCTGCTGGCGGCTCTCGGACCGCTTGGATCCGCCCGACTGCATCAGCTGGAGGTAGTCGATGACGACGAGCTTGAGGTCGTTCCGCTGCTTGAGGCGGCGGCACTTGGCGCGGATCTCCATCATCGACAGGTTCGGGGAGTCGTCGATGTAGAGCGGGGCCGCCGAGACGTCCGGCATGCGTCGGGCGAGGCGCGTCCAGTCCTCGTCGGTCATCGTGCCGGAGCGCATGTGGTGCAGGGCCACGCGCGCCTCGGCGGACAGCAGACGCATGGCGATCTCGTTGCGCCCCATTTCGAGCGAGAAGATCACGCTCGGCATGTTGTGCTTGATCGAACAGGCCCGCGCGAAGTCGAGGGCCAGCGTCGACTTACCCATGGCGGGACGGGCCGCGATGATGATCATCTGGCCCGGGTGCAGGCCGTTGGTGAGCTGGTCAAGGTCGGTGAAGCCGGTCGGCACACCGGTCATTTCCCCCGATCGCGAGCCGATCGCCTCGATCTCGTCTAGAGCGCCCTCCATGATGTCGCCGAGCGGGAGGTAGTCCTCGGTGGTGCGCTGCTCGGTGACCGCGTAGATCTCGGCCTGGGCGCTGTTGACGATCTCGTCCACGTCACCGTCGGCCGCGTATCCCATCTGCGTGATCTTCGTGCCGGCCTCCACGAGGCGGCGCAGGACCGCTCGCTCGTGGACGATCTCCGCGTAGTACTCGGCGTTCGCCGCGGTCGGGACCGTCTGGACCAGCGTGTGCAGGTACGATGCGCCGCCGACCTTGGTGATCTCCCCCCGCTTGGTGAGCTCGGCGGCCACGGTGATCGGGTCGGCCGGCTCGCCCTTCGCGTAGAGGTCGAGGATCGAGGCGTAGATCGTCTCGTGCGCGGGTCGGTAGAAGTCGTGGCCCTTGAGGACCTCGACGACATCGGCGATGGCGTCCTTGGAGAGCAGCATGCCGCCGAGCACCGACTGCTCCGCGTCGAGATCCTGCGGGGGGACGCGCTCGAACGACGAGCCCCCACCGTCCCAGCCGCCCTCGCGACCGCGGTCGTGCTGTTCGTCACGGCCCCGGCCGCCTTCGCGGCGCTGGCGGGAGACGGGCAGACGGTCACTGGGACCGCTGTCGGCCCAGGGGTCGTCCAAAGGCTCGGAGATACTCACCGGGCCACCTCCTCCCGTCCGCCGTGCGGACCTCGCCGTGCCCCTCTTTCCTACGGCACGACACTGACAAATAAGGGGGCCCAACTCCGGTTCTGACGCGTCGGTTTTTCGGTCTTTCCGAGGTCGTACGACGAGGCGGGCGCCGGACCACGGTAGGCCTGTGGGCACCGTCAGCCAATCTGGTTATCCACAGGCGGTGTGGATGACGGGCCCGATGCTGTGGAGAACTCCGCCAAACCTGTGCACGGCCCGGTGGACAGCCCTGTGAACAAGCCCTCAGCAAGTCCACTAAACACCTTCTGGCCTGCAGCTTTCCCATCCACCGGCTGTGCAGAAGAAAAACTTTCCCACTCGGACCAAGATCCCCGCAAACGGCACGTGACGACGCGCCCGGCGAGAGGTCAAGTAAGGGTCTAAATAACATTGCATCTCTTACCTGTGGAAGATTAGATTGGTGTCCATGACACAGGCTCCCGCGGTGCCCAAGACGGCCCGGCGAAAGCACGACCGAGAGATCATCGCCCTCGCCGTCCCCGCGTTCGGCGCCCTGGTCGCCGAGCCCCTCTTCGTGCTGGCCGACAGCGCCATCGTCGGACACCTCGGCACCGCCCAACTGGCCGGTCTCGGCGTCGCCTCGGCGCTCCTCACCACCGCGGTGAGCATCTTCGTCTTCCTCGCCTACGCCACCACGGCCGCCGTCGCCCGCCGAGTGGGTGCCGGGGACCTCCAGGCCGCAATCCGGCAGGGCATGGACGGCATCTGGCTCGCACTGATCCTCGGCGCCGCCGTCATCGCCGCCGTCCTGCCCACCGCCCCCGCGCTCGTGGATCTCTTCGGCGCCTCCGACACAGCCGCCCCGTACGCCGTCACGTATCTGCGGATCTCCTCGCTCGGCATCCCCGCCATGCTCGTCGTGCTCGCTGCCACCGGCGTGCTCCGCGGCCTCCAGGACACCAAGACTCCGCTGTACGTCGCGATCGGCGGCTTCGTCGCCAACGGCGTCCTCAATGTCGGCCTGGTCTACGGCGCGGACCTCGGCATCGCCGGCTCCGCCTGGGGGACCGTCATCGCCCAGTTCGGCATGGCCGCCGTGTACCTCTTCGTCGTCGTACGCGGCGCCAGGCGGCACGGCGCCTCGCTGCGCCCCGATGCCGCCGGGATCCGGGCCTGTGCACAAGCCGGTGCGCCGCTCCTGGTCCGCACGCTCTCGCTGCGCGCCATCCTGATGATCGCGACCGCCGTCGCCGCTCGCCTCGGCGACTCCGACGTGGCCGCCCACCAGATCGTCCTGTCCTTGTGGAGTTTGCTGGCCTTCGCGCTCGACGCCATCGCCATCGCCGGACAGGCGATCATCGGTCGCTATCTGGGCGCCGGTGATCCGGACGGCGCCCGTGCCGTGTGCCGACGGATGGTTCAGTGGGGCATTGCCTCAGGAGTCGTGCTCGGTCTGCTGGTCGTGCTCGCCCGGCCGGTGTTCATCCCGCTCTTCACCAGCGATGGCAGCGTCCAGGACGCCGCACTGCCCGCCCTCGTCGTGATCGCCCTCGCTCAGCCCGTCTGCGGCATCGTCTTCGTTCTGGACGGCGTCCTGATGGGTGCGGGCGACGGGCCGTACCTCGCCTGGGCAATGATCGTCACGCTGGCCGTCTTCACCCCTGTCGCCCTGCTCGTACCGACCTTCGGCGGTGGTCTGACCGCCCTGTGGGGAGCGATGACGCTGATGATGGCGGTGCGGATGCTGACCCTGTGGCTGCGCTCCCGCTCCGGCCGCTGGATCGTCACGGGCGCCACGCGCTGAACGCTCCGAAGCGCCTAGCTGAGCTCTCTAGCGCCTTGCTGAGCTCTTTGCGCTGTTTCACGTGAAACGGTCCGCGTTTCACGTGAAACGGTCCACCGTCCACGCCAGACGTTTCACGAAGCACGTTGGGCCGCACCCCGAGGGGTACGGCCCAACGATTGCTTCAGCTCTGCCAAGCGCAGTGCTTAGGCGGAGACGACCTCGACGTTGACCTTCGCGGCCACCTCGGGGTGCAGACGCACGGACGTCGTGTGGGCGCCCAGCGTCTTGATCGGCGCGCCCAGCTCGACACGGCGCTTGTCGACCTTCGGGCCACCGGCAGCCTCGATCGCCGAAGCGACGTCGGCCGGGGTGACGGAACCGAAGAGACGACCGGCGTCGCCGGAGCGAACGGCCAGACGGACCTTGACGCCCTCGAGCTGGGCCTTGATCTCGTTGGCCTGCTCGATGGTCGCGATCTCGTGGATCTTGCGAGCACGACGGATCTGCTCGACGTCCTTCTCGCCACCCTTGGTCCAGCGGATCGCGAAGTTCCGCGGGATCAGGTAGTTGCGGGCGTAGCCGTCCTTGACGTCTACGACCTCGCCGGCGGCGCCGAGGCCGGAGACCTCGTGGGTGAGGATGATCTTCATTAGTCGGTCACCCTTCCCTTATCGCGCGGTGGACGTGTAGGGCAGCAGCGCCATCTCACGGCTGTTCTTCACGGCCGTGGCGACGTCACGCTGGTGCTGCGTGCAGTTGCCGGTCACGCGGCGGGCACGGATCTTGCCGCGGTCGGAAATGAACTTCCGCAGCATGTTCGTGTCCTTGTAGTCCACGTACGTGACCTTGTCCTTGCAGAAAGCGCAGACCTTCTTCTTAGGCTTGCGCACAGGCGGCTTCGCCATGGTGTTTCTCCTGTGTGATCAAGAAGTGGGGTTACGGCCCACCCTCGGCCCGGAGGCCTGAAAGCCCTGGGGCTTAGAAGGGGGGCTCGTCCGAGTAGCCGCCACCGGAGCCGCCGGAGCTTCCGCCCCAGCCGCCACCGCCGCCGCCCTGCTGCTGGCCGCCGCCACCGGCAGGCGCGCCGGTCGCCCAGGGGTCGTCGGCGGGAGCACCGCCGCCACCCTGCTGCTGACCGCCACCGGAGCCACCGCCCCAGTTGCCGCCCTGCTGGCCGCCGCCACCGCCGCCGTAACCGCCCTGGCCACCGCGACCGGTGGTCTTGGTGACCTTGGCCGTGGCGTTCTTCAGGCTGGCGCCGACTTCCTCGACGTCCAGCTCGTAGACCGTGCGCTTGATGCCCTCACGGTCCTCGTAGGACCGCTGCTTCAGCCGGCCCTGCACGACGACGCGCATGCCTCGCTGGAGCGACTCCGCGACGTTCTCCGCCGCCTGACGCCAGACCGAGCAGGTGAGGAACAGGCTCTCGCCGTCCTTCCACTCGTTCGTCTGACGGTCGAAGGTGCGGGGGGTGGACGCGACACGGAACTTCGCGACCGCCGCACCGGAGGGGGTGAAGCGCAGCTCGGGGTCGTCGACAAGATTGCCGACGACCGTGATGACGGTCTCGCCTGCCATGGGGGAACCTCTCGGCGGGTTTGCTGCTGGCTGCTTGTTGCTGCTACTCGATTCCCGGGTGCTGCTGAGCTAGAAAGCTCAGTGCATCTCGGGACGGAGGACCTTGGTCCGGAGGACCGACTCGTTCAGGTTCATCTGTCGGTCGAGCTCCTTGACGACCGCAGGCTCGGCCTGCAGGTCGATGACCGAGTAGATGCCCTCGGGCTTCTTCTTGATCTCGTAGGACAGACGACGACGGCCCCAGGTGTCGACCTTCTCGACCTTTCCGTTGCCCTCACGGACGACGGAGAGGAAGTTCTCGATCAGCGGGGAGACAGCGCGCTCCTCGAGATCGGGGTCGAGGATGACCATCACTTCGTAGTGACGCATGTGGAACCCACCTCCTTTGGACTCAGCGGCCACGGTCGTTCCGTGGCAGGAGGGTCGTGATGCGTACGCAACGGTATCGGCCGCCACTGACAATCGGCTCCCGCGAGCGGGAGCTCCTGACGTGGCCTGGGCAGACACCGGTGCAGACGGTACAGAGTACCCGCACCGAGGCTTCCGGTTGAAATCCGGCGGGGGACGGGCAGAATCTGTACACATCGGGTGTCTATGGCGCTACGATGCGCCGCCTTCCGCAGGAGGTGCCTCTCATGGCACAGGTAATGCGACCGAACACCGCCACCTCTCTCTTCGCCACGGACGGCAAGCCCCATCCGCTCCAGGACACGCTGCTGGGCGTGACGCTGGTGCTCGGGGCGATCGCCTTCGTGACCGCGATGTTCCACAACCTCCACCTGATCAGCTCGTGGGCGGGCCTGATCGGGATCGCCACGGGTGCGTACGGCCAGTTCATCTCGGTGACGACGCGAGAGCGCTTCGGCCTGATCCTGGGGCTCGGAGCCTCGGCGGTCGGCTTCTTCCTGGGCATGGCGCACGGCGGACTCTTCGGCGGCGTCGTCGGCTGACGGCCTCGCGGCACCCCGGTCGCACGAGGGGGCCGGGGGCCTTAGTCCCGTACGCCCAGACGGGTCGCTCGCAGGGCGCAGTAGGCTTCGGCGCGAGAGCCGGAGCCCCTGTACCCATGGGGACACACCAGCCCGAGGAGCGCCCCGAATGAGTCTGACCCTGAGGACCATCAGTCGCGAGCAGCATCTGGCATATATCCAGACACTGCCGTCGGCGAGTCATTGCCAGGTCCCGGCATGGGCTGACGTGAAGAGCGAATGGCGCTCGGAGAACCTGGGCTGGTTCGACGACAGGACCGGTGAGCTGGTCGGTGCCGGCCTGGTGCTGTACCGGCAGCTGCCCAAGCTCAAGCGTTATCTCGCGTACCTTCCCGAGGGGCCGGTCATCAACTGGTACGCCCCGAACCTCGACGAGTGGCTGCAGCCGATGCTGGCGCATCTGAAGCAGCAGGGCGCCTTCTCCGTGAAGATGGGTCCGCCGGTCGTGATCCGTCGCTGGGACGCTCCGGCGATCAAGGCGGGCATCCAGAACCCCGACGTGAAGCGGCTGCGGGACACCGAGGCGACGTACATCGAGCCGCGGGCCTTCGAGGTCTCCGACCGGCTGCGCCGGATGGGCTGGCAGCAGGGCGAGGACGGCGGCGCCGGCTTCGGCGACGTACAGCCCCGCTTCGTCTTCCAGGTGCCGCTGGCCAACCGCTCCCTGGACGAGGTCCAGAAGGGCTTCAACCAGCTGTGGCGGCGCAACATCAAGAAGGCCGAGAAGGCCGGCGTCGAGGTCGTCCAGGGCGGCTACCACGACCTGCCCGAGTGGCAGCGCCTCTACGAGATCACCGCGGTCCGCGACAAGTTCCGCCCGCGTCCGCTCGGCTACTTCCAGCAGATGTGGCAGGCCCTCAACTCCGAGGACCCCAACCGCATGCGGCTGTACTTCGCTCGGCACAACGGCGTGAACCTGTCGGCCGCGACGATGCTCGTCGTCGGCGGCCACGTCTGGTACTCCTACGGCGCCTCGGACAACATCGGGCGTGAGGTCAGGCCCTCGAACGCGATGCAGTGGCGGATGCTGCGCGATGCGTACGCCATGGGTGCGACGGTCTATGACCTGCGCGGCATCTCCGACTCGCTGGACGAGACGGACCACCTCTTCGGCCTGATCCAGTTCAAGGTCGGCACCGGCGGCGAGGCCGCCGAGTACATCGGCGAGTGGGACTTCCCGCTCAACAAGCTGCTGCACAAGGCGCTCGACATCTACATGTCGCGCCGGTGATCCCGCACAATTTCCTTCCACAGCTCTGATACACCGCAGATACGAGAAAGGTTCCGGGATCCAGCCATGGCGCTCACGCTCTATGTCGACACCGCGCGCTGGCGGGCACACCAGAAGCACATGCTGGAGCAGTTCCCGGGCATCGTCCCGGTCTGCAAGGGCAACGGCTACGGCTTCGGTCATGAGCGCCTCGCCGAGGAAGCCACGCGCTTCGGCTCCGACGTGCTCGCCGTGGGCACCACCTACGAGGCCGCTCGCATCAAGGACTGGTTCAGCGGCGACCTGCTGGTCCTGACGCCGTTCCGGCGGGGCGAGGAGCCGGTGCCGCTGCCCGACCGCGTCATCCGCTCCGTGTCGTCGCTCGACGGCGTGCACGGCCTCGTGGGGGCCCGCGTCGTCATCGAGGTCATGTCCTCGATGAAGCGCCACGGCGTCAGCGAGCAGGAGCTCCCGCAGCTGCACGCCGCCATCGAGGACGTACGCCTCGAAGGCTTCGCGATCCACCTGCCGCTGGACCGCACCGACGGCTCGGACGCCGTCGAGGAGGTCATCGGCTGGATGGACCGGCTGCGCGCGGCCCGTCTGCCGCTGCACACGATGTTCGTCAGCCACCTCAAGGCCGGTGAACTGGCGCGCCTTCAGCAGCAGTTCCCGCAGACCCGCTTCCGCGCCCGGATCGGCACGAACCTCTGGCTGGGCGATCACGAGGCCACCGAGTACCGCGGCGCCGTCCTCGACGTCACCGCCGTCGCCAAGGGCGACCGCTTCGGCTACCGCCAGCAGAAGGCCGCTTCCGACGGCTGGCTGGTCGTGGTGGCCGGCGGCACCTCGCACGGTGTCGGCCTGGAGGCCCCGAAGGCGCTGCACGGCATGATGCCGCGGGCCAAGGGCGTGGCGCGCGCGGGCCTCGCGACCGTCAACCGCAACCTGTCGCCCTTCGTCTGGGCGGGCAAGCAGCGCTGGTTCGCGGAGCCGCCGCACATGCAGGTCTCGATCCTCTTCGTGCCCTCGGACGCGCCGGAGCCGAAGGTCGGCGAGGAGCTGGTGGCCCACCTGCGGCACACCACCACTCAGTTCGACCGGATCATCGACCGCTGAGACGGATCGATCCAGCACGCGGAAGGGCCGGTACGACGATTCGTACCGGCCCTTCCGCGTGTGCATACGCCCTCAGCGCGGCAGATCGGCCGCCGCGCCCGCACCCCACTTCACGGCAGGCGTCTGCGAGGTGTGCAGAGCGGTCCGCTTCGGATGGCCAGCGGACCCCAGCACGAAGACGTCCCGCGCGCCGTCCAGGACGCCCCCTGACGGGTCGTCGTCCCCTGCCTGCCGCACGACGTCCCGCTCCGGCATGAGGACGTCGCGCACGACCACGGCGCACAGGTACAGCGTGCCCAGGAGATGCACGACGATGGCGAGTTGGTACCCCTCGGTGGGCAGCCCCTTGTGGGCGTCTCCGCTCGTCGTGTACGCCAGGTAGAGCCAGATCCCGAGGAAGTACGCGACCTCGCAGGCCTGCCAGATCAGGAAGTCGCGCCAGCGCGGCCTGGCGAGCGCGGCGAGGGGGATCAGCCACAGGACGTACTGCGGCGAGTAGACCTTGTTCGTGAGGATGAAGGCGGCGACCACCAGGAAGGCGAGCTGCGCCAAACGTGGGCGGCGCGGTGCGGTGAGCCCGAGGGCACCGACTCCCAGACAGGCGAGGAGCATCAGCGCTGTCGCCAGGGTGTTGACCGTGTCGGTGGTCAACGGGGAGTCCATCCGCTGGGAGAGGATCAGCCAGAAGGACCCGAAATCGACGCCGCGCTCCTGGCTGAACGTGTAGAACTTCGACCAGCCGTCGCTCGCGAGCAGTATCACCGGCAGGTTCACCACCAGCCAGGCGCTCACCGTGCCGAGCAGCGCGATCCCGAACTCCCGCCACTTGCCCGCGCGCCAGCACAGGATCAGGAGCGGCCCGAGGATCAGTACGGGATACAGCTTGGCGGCCGTGGCGAGCCCGAGGAGCACACCGAAAGCGACGACGCGCGAGCGTGACCACATCAGCATCGCGGCGGCCATAAGAGCCACGGCGAGCAGGTCCCAGTTGATGGTGGCGGTCAGCGCGAAGGCCGGCGCGAGGGCGACGAGCAGTGCGTCCCAGGGGCGGCGCCGATGGGTGCGTGCGACGCAGACGGCGACGACCGCGGTGCAGACCATCAGTATCCCGGCGTTGACCATCCAGTAGATCTTTTCCTGGTGCTGGATGGATCCGCTGCCGGGCGTCACCCAGGACGCCATTTCCATGAACACCCCGGTGAGGACCGGGTATTCGAGGTACTCCATGTCGCCGGGCAGTCGGTCGAAGTACGGCACCAGACCGTCGGCGAAGCCGCGTCCCTGATAGAGATGCGGGATGTCGGAGTAGCACGCATGCGTGTACTGCGAGCTGGCGCCGAAGAACCAGGCGCCGTTGTAGCACGGCATCTTCTGGATCATCCCCAGCGCGAACATCCCGAGGGCGACGAGCGCGATGATGCGCACGGGAGTCCACCAGGACGCGGTGAACAGCACTCTTCGGCCGACCGGGCCGCCGATCAGCTCACTGCCGACCCGGGCGACCTCGTCCTCCTTCGTGGGGCGCACCGGCTCCTGTTCCTGCTCCTGCGGGCTCACAGGCTCGTACGCGCTCGTGCGCGGCGTCTCTGCGCTGGGGTCTGCACTCGGCATGCCCGACATCCTGCCGTACGCGACTGGGAACGCGGAGAGGGCCGCCGCACCCATCGGTGCGGCGGCCCTCGTTTCACGTGAAACATCCGCGGGGGAGCGCCTGCGGCGGCCCGCCGGGACACTCCGGCGGGCTCGGCTCAGCCTGTCGGCCCGCCGAAGATTCCGCCCCCTCCATTGCCATTGCCATTGTTGCCTGCGCCACCGGCCGGGTCTTCGGTGGCGGGTGGGGACTCCCCACCGGGCCCGCCGTCGACGCCGCCGTCGGCACCGCCGTTCTCCTGACCGCCGTCGTGGTTGCAATCCCAGTCGAACGGATCACAGCTCTCGCCGGGATCGGGGCTGTTCGTCGGCGGCTTCGTGGTCTCGGTCTCCGTGGGCGTCGGTGACGTGGTCTCCTCCGGCTCCTCGGTCTTCGTCGGCGTGGGCGGCGGGGGCGGGGTCTCTCCGACGACCTCACCGATCGGCCCGGGCGCCGGGAAGTTCACGACGGGCTTGCCCTTGAGCGCCTGCTCCATGTACTCCTGCCAGATCTGCGCGGGGAACGAGGCGCCGTGGATCTTCTCCTCGCCACCCGTGCCGAACATCTCCAGGAACTTGCGCTTCTTGTTGGTCTCGTCGTCGTCGAGCCGGTACATGCTGACCGCCGTAGACAGCTGCGGGGTGTAGCCGACGAACCAGGCGGACTTGTTGCCGTCCGTCGTACCGGTCTTGCCGGCGACCTGACGGCCGCTGAGCTGGGCGGAGGTACCCGTGCCCTTGTCCACGACGGTCCGCAGCACGTCGGTCACGTTGTCGGCGACCTCCGGGCTGTAGGCCTGCTTGGTCGTCTTCTCGTGGCGGTAGACCGTGTCGCCCTCGTGCTCGACCTCCTTCACCGAGTACGGCTCGTTCTGCTTGCCGCTCGCCGCGAAGGTGGAGTACGCCCCGGCCATCCGGATCGCGCTGGGCGACGAGGTGCCGAGTGAGAAGGACGGGTAGGTGGCGCCGGCCATGGAGCTGTCGTCCTTGAGACCGGCATCCATGGCGGACTGCTTCACCTTCTCCAGTCCGACGTCCATGCCGAGCTGCACGTAGGCCGAGTTGACCGACTCCCTCATCGCCTCGCGAAGGTCGATCTGGAAGCTGGGACGGTTGTACGACTGGTTACCGTCGTTCTTCTGGTTCCACTGCTTGCCCTCGCGGTCCGTCCAGACCTCACCGTTGTACTTCTGGATCTTCAGCTCGTTCTTGCCGCTGTAGAGGCTCTTCGGATTGACGATGGTGCGCTCGGCCTCGGTCTGCTCCTCCGGGCCGTCCGGGTCGCGCACGCCGTACTTGAACGCGGCGGCCAGCACGAACGGCTTGTACGTCGAACCGACCTGGGCACCGGTCTGGTCGGCGTTGTTCGTGAAGTGCTTGGTCGCGTCCTCGCCGCCGTAGATGGCCTTGATCGCGCCGTCCTTCGGATCCACCGAGGCCCCGCCGAACTGAACGTGCGTGTCCTTCTCCGGACGCACCTTCGGCTTGATCTTCTCCTTGCGGACCTTGTTCACCGAGGCCTCGAGATCCTTGACCTTCTTCTTGTCGAAGGTCGTGTGGATCTCGTAGCCGCCCTGCTGGAGCTGCTCGGCGGTGATGTTGGTGTTCCTGATGACGTACGCCTTGGCCAGGTCCACGAGGTAACCCGTCTGACCGGCCAGGTCCATGTTCGACCGCGGGTTCTGGAGCTTCGGGAACTCCTGGTACTTGGCCCGCTGCTCGGCGGTCAGGCGGCCGTCCTTGACCTCTTCGTCGAGGATCCACTTCCAGCGCTTCTTGGCGCGGGCGGTGTTGTCCTGCTTGTTGGCCCCGGGGTCGATCTCCGGGTAGCCGGCGGGGTCGTAGTACGTGGCGCCCTTGAGCACGGTCGCGAGGAACGCGCACTGGCTCGGGTCCAGCTCGCTGGCTTCCTTGTTGAAGTACGCCCGGGCGGCCGCCTGGATGCCGTAGGCCCCGCGTCCGTAATAAGCGGTGTTCAGGTAACCGGCCATGATGTCCTCCTTGGACACCGTCCGGCCGACCTTTATCGAGATGAAGAGCTCTTTGAACTTCCTGGTGAACGTCTGCGACTGATCGCCGAGTCGCGCGTTCTTCACGTACTGCTGGGTGATCGTGGAGCCACCCTGGGTCTGCCCGCCCTTGGCCATGTTGACCACGGCCCGGGTGATGCCCATCGGGTCGACGCCCTTGTCCTTCTCGAACGACTTGTTCTCCGCCGACATGACGGCGAAGCGCATCTCCTTGGGGATGTCGTCGTAGTCGATGATCTGGCGGTTCCGCTCACCACCGGTCGCGACCATCTGCTTGCCGTCGGCCCAGTAGTAGACGTTGTTCTGGGCCTTGGCCGCCTTGTCGACCTCCGGCACCTCCACCAGGGCGTACGCGATGCCCGCGACCGCCATCAGGCTACCGAGGAAGCCGAGGAACATGCCGGTGACCAGGCGCCACGACGGGACCCAGCGGCGCACGCCGCTCTTGCCCGCTCGCGGGTAGTCGATGAACCGCTTCTTACGGGGAGGCTCGGCACCGCGGCCCCTGCCACGGCCTGCGCCGCCCGGTCCACCGGGCCCACCGCCGCCACGGCGGCCACCGCCACCACCGCCCGCGCGTCCGCCGCCGTCGGGCGCCCTGCGGCGACCGCCGCCCGCGCCGACCGAACCGCTGCGCTGCGCTGCGCGGCGGGCCTCGGCCCTGCCGCCGTAGGGGCGGTCCCCATCGTCCGAGGCCCCGGAACCGGGCCCCGGTCCTCCGTAGGAGGAAGAGGGTGATCCTGTGTCGCCCCGCGGTGCCGCGCGTCGACCCGACGGCGCCCCTGGGGTACCACGCCTGGCCGCGGCGCGTCCGCCGCCCTGCGGCTGCGGCGGTTTGCGACGGTGCTCGCTCATCGAACGCTTACTCCTCGGGCAGGCGCAGCTGTCCACGCCTGGAAACGGCGGCTGGTTTCCAATCCCCCCGGAGTGCGGATGCGCCCGTTCCTGAACGCGCCCGCACTACACCGGGGACGACGACGCTCCCTGACGTCACTTGGTTCCCGGCGGCATGCATGGCGCACAGACTACGCACCGTCAAAACCCTCGTAGAGCCGAAGTTCACCCCAAATCAGGCAAGTTACTTCCTACGAATCGGTGATGTGACGCCGTTCACCGTGCCCCCTCTTGTATCAACCGGATCGCCGTTCTATCGTCTCGATGTATCGAGTCGATACATCAGCTCGACATAAAGGTCGTACTGAGGGACCGCGGCAGACGGGAGGCGAAGATGAGCAGGCGCTCCGGCATCCTGGAATTCGCCGTGCTCGGCCTGCTCCGCGAATCCCCGATGCACGGCTATGAGCTGCGCAAACGACTCAATACATCGCTGGGAGTGTTCCGCGCCTTCAGCTACGGGACGCTCTACCCCTGCCTCAAGACGCTGGTCGCCAACGGCTGGTTGATCGAGGAGTCGGGGAGCACCCCCGACGACGCCCTGGCGACTCCGCTCACCGGGCGTCGCGCCAAGATCGTCTATCGATTGACGGCGGAAGGTAAGGAGCACTTCGAGGATCTGCTCTCGCAGACCGGCCCCGATGCGTACGAGGACGAGCACTTCGCCGCCCGCTTCGCCTTCTTCGGGCAGACCTCGCGAGACGTTCGGATGCGGGTGCTCGAGGGCCGCCGCAGCCGCCTCGAAGAGCGCCTGGAGAAGATGCGCGCTTCCCTGGCCCGTACCCGGGAGCGCCTGGACGACTACACGCTCGAGCTGCAGCGGCACGGCATGGAGTCCGTGGAGCGCGAAGTGCGCTGGCTGAACGAGCTCATCGAGAGCGAGCGAGCCGGGCGGGACCAGCAACGGTCCGCCCCCGGCAGCTCCGCTCAGCAGAACAGCACATCTGGGGAGTCGGCGGGCCTGCCCCGGCGGCGGGAGAACGACCCGCCGCCGGATCCGTCCGATGACCCCGCCAAGTGAGACCCAGCGTTCCGCCGGGTCTCATCCGGAATACCGAGATCACACAGGGAGCAACCGGAATGGGTTCGGTTCGCGTAGCCATCGTCGGCGTGGGCAACTGCGCCGCCTCGCTGGTCCAGGGCGTCGAGTACTACAAGGACGCAGACCCGGACGCCAAGGTCCCGGGCCTGATGCACGTCCAGTTCGGCGACTACCACGTCGGTGACGTCGAGTTCGTCGCCGCTTTCGACGTCGACGCGAAGAAGGTCGGCCTCGACCTCTCGGACGCCATCGGCGCCAGCGAGAACAACACCATCAAGATCTGCGACGTGCCGAACTCGGGCGTGACCGTCCAGCGCGGCCACACCCACGACGGCCTGGGCAAGTACTACCGCCAGACCATCGAGGAGTCCTCCGAGGCCCCGGTCGACATCGTCCAGATCCTCAAGGACCGCCAGGTCGACGTTCTCGTCTGCTACCTGCCCGTCGGTTCCGAGGACGCCGCGAAGTTCTACGCGCAGTGCGCCATCGACGCCAAGGTCGCGTTCGTCAACGCCCTCCCGGTCTTCATCGCCGGCACCAAGGAGTGGGCGGACAAGTTCACCGAGGCCGGTGTCCCGATCGTCGGCGACGACATCAAGTCGCAGGTCGGCGCCACCATCACGCACCGCGTGATGGCGAAGCTGTTCGAGGACCGCGGTGTCCGTCTCGAGCGCACCATGCAGCTCAACGTCGGCGGCAACATGGACTTCAAGAACATGCTCGAGCGCGACCGCCTCGAGTCGAAGAAGATCTCGAAGACGCAGGCCGTCACCTCGCAGATCCCGGACCGCGAGCTGGGCGAGAAGAACGTCCACATCGGCCCGTCGGACTACGTGGCGTGGCTCGACGACCGCAAGTGGGCGTACGTCCGCCTCGAGGGCCGCGCCTTCGGTGACGTCCCGCTGAACCTGGAGTACAAGCTCGAGGTCTGGGACTCCCCGAACTCGGCCGGTGTCATCATCGACGCCCTGCGCGCCGCGAAGATCGCCAAGGACCGCGGCATCGGCGGCCCGATCCTCTCCGCGTCGAGCTACTTCATGAAGTCCCCGCCGGTCCAGTACTTCGACGACGAGGCCTACGAGAACGTCGAGAAGTTCATCAAGGGCGAGGTCGAGCGCTAAACAGCTCTCTCCTTGTTGCTTGCCGAGGGTCCCCGGGCATTCCGCCCGGGGACCCTCCTCGTATGTGAGGCTGTGATCCATGGCTGTCGTCGGTGACCTGCGGATACTGCTGCGGCTGCGGGACTTCCGACGGCTGCTCGCCGTACGGCTGATCTCCCAGGGCGCGGACGGCGTCTACCAGGTCGCGCTCGCCACGTACGTCGTCTTCTCCCCCGAGAAGCAGGCCTCGCCCGGAGCGATCGCTTCCGCCATGGCCGTGCTGCTCCTCCCGTACTCCCTGGTCGGCCCCTTCGCCGGCGTCCTCCTGGACCGCTGGCAGCGCCGCCAGGTCTTCCTCTACGGCAACCTCCTGCGGGCCGCCCTGGCGTCCCTGACCGCCGTACTGATGCTGAGCAGCGTCCCCGACTGGCTCTTCTACGCCTCCGCCCTCTGCGTCACGGCCGTCAACCGGTTCGTCCTGGCAGGGCTCTCGGCCGCGCTGCCCCGGGTGGTGGACGCCGACCGTCTGGTCGTCGCGAACTCCCTGTCGCCGACCGCGGGCACATTGGCCGCGACACTGGGCGGGGGCCTCGCCTTCGTGATCCGCATCGTGGCGTCGGACTCGGACGCGGCCGTGGTCCTCTGCGGAGCCGCCCTCTACCTCTGCGCGGCGCTCGCCTCGCTCCGCATGGCGCGTGAACTCCTCGGCCCCGACCCGGACCTGGTGCAGCCACGGCTGGCGGCCGCGCTGGCCGGAACGGCTCGCGGGCTGAAGGAGGGGGTGCGGCATCTGGCACAACGCCCCGCGGCCGCCCGCGCGCTGGCCGCGATGACGGTGCTCCGGTTCTGCTACGGCGCGCTGACCGTCATGGTCCTGATGCTGTGCCGGTACGCCTGGACGTCGACGGAGGCCGACGGGCTCGCGCTGCTCGGACTGGCCGTGGGGATCTCCGGCGCGGGGTTCTTCGTGGCGGCTCTGGTGACGCCCGCGGCGGTGGGGCGGCTCGGGGCGGGCGGCTGGATCGTCACCTGCGCGGGAACGGCGGCAGTCCTCGAACCCGCGCTCGGCCTCCCCTTCGAACCCATCCCTCTCCTCGTCGCCGCCTTCGTCCTCGGCCTGACGACCCAGGGCGCGAAAATCGCCACGGACACGGTGGTGCAGTCCTCGGTGGACGACGGCTTCCGCGGACGGATCTTCTCCGTCTACGACGTCCTCTTCAACGTCGCATTCGTCGGCGCGGCCGCAGTAGCGGCCCTGATGCTCCCCCCGGACGGACGCTCGGTTCCGCTGGTCCTCGTGGTGGCTCTTCTCTACGCGGCAATTGCTGGCGCTATGGCCCGCTTTGACGCGCAATAAGTGTCACATCAGTGACACAGAGCCCCTCTGGGCTTCAGAGATACCAGCGGACCCGGATAACTTACGGGCGTCGTATTCGCGCCATCGCGCTCTCGTTCGAGGGGGACCCCCAAAGTGACCACTCCGCCGCCCCAGGGCCAGACTCCGTACCCGCCCCAGGGCCAGAATCCCTATGGCCAGCCCCAGGGCGGAGCTCCTTACGGCCAGCAGGCGCCGACGGCTCCGTACCCCGCGCCTCAGGGTCAGCCCGGCATGCCGCAGCAGCCGTACCCCGCCTTCAACCAGGGTGGCCCGGTCCCCCCGCCGGCCCCCGCCCGCCGCGGTGGCGGCAAGAAGCTGGTCCTGCGCATCGTCGGCTTCATCGTGGTCGCCATTCTCATAGCCGTCGGCAAGTGGCAGTTCAGTAAGAGCGACGCCGAGTCCACCTCGGTCGGCAGCTGCATGCACAACAAGGGCACGCAGTTCTCGCCGGACCTGGAAGAGGTCGACTGCTCCTCGAGCGATTCCGAGTTCGAGGTCGTCGAGAAGTTCGACAACACCAGCGACAGCGACAAGTGCGAGGCCGTCAAGACCTCCGAGATCGCCTACTACCAGAGCGGCAAGGGCCACAACGTGGTGCTCTGCCTGAAGAAGACCAAGTAGGCACAGCAGGAACGACCGAAGGGCGTTGTTTCACGGTTTCACGTGAAACAACGCCCTTCGGCGCATCTCGGGAGGGTGGTTGTTTCACGTGAAACAACCACCCTCCCGCCTCAGTTCTGGGCGGCCCACCACTCCTTGAGCGCCGCGACGGCCGCGTCCCGCTCCATCGGCCCGTTCTCGAGGCGCAGTTCCAGAAGGAACTTGTAGGCCTGACCGATCACCGGGCCCGGTCCCACGTCCAGGACCTTCATGATGTCGTTGCCGTCCAGGTCGGGGCGGATCGAGTCCAGCTCCTCCTGTTCCTGGAGGCGGGCGATGCGCTCCTCCAGGCCGTCGTACGCGCGCGACAGGGCGTTCGCCTTGCGCTTGTTGCGCGTGGTGCAGTCGGAGCGGGTCAGCTTGTGCAGACGCTCCAGGAGGGGGCCTGCGTCGCGTACGTAGCGACGTACGGCCGAGTCCGTCCACTCTCCTGTGCCGTAGCCGTGGAAGCGCAGGTGGAGCTCGACGAGGCGCGAAACGTCCTTCACGAGCTCATTGGAGTACTTGAGCGCCGTCATGCGCTTCTTGACCATCTTGGCGCCGACCACCTCGTGGTGGTGGAAGGAGACCCGGCCGTCGCTCTCGAAGCGCCGCGTCCTCGGCTTGCCGATGTCGTGCAGCAGCGCGGCGAGCCGCAGCGTCAGATCGGGGCCGTCCGTCTCCAGCGCCATCGCCTGCTCGAGGACGATCAGCGAGTGGTCGTACACGTCCTTGTGGCGGTGGTGCTCGTCCCGCTCCAGACGCAGCGCGGGCAGCTCGGGAAGGACCCGCTCGGCGAGGCCCGTCTCGACGAGGAGTGCGAGGCCCTTGCGCGGATGTACGGAAAGAAGCAGTTTGTTCAATTCGTCCCGTACGCGCTCCGCGGAGACGATGTCGATGCGCTCGGCCATCGCCTTCATCGCGGCGACGACGTCGGGCGCCACCTCGAAGTCCAGCTGCGCGGCGAAGCGCGCGGCCCGCAGCATCCGCAGCGGGTCGTCGGAGAAGGAGTCCTCGGGGGTGCCGGGGGTGCGCAGGACACGCTCCGCGAGGTCGTCGAGCCCGCCGTGCGGGTCCACGAACTCCTTCTCGGGGAGCGCCACGGCCATCGCGTTCACCGTGAAGTCGCGACGCACGAGGTCTTCCTCGATCGAGTCGCCGTAGGACACCTCGGGCTTGCGCGAGGTCCTGTCGTACGCCTCCGACCGGTAGGTCGTCACCTCGATCTGGTAGCCGTCCTTCTGGCTGCCGACCGTGCCGAAGGCGATCCCGACCTCCCACACCGCGTCGGCCCACGGCCGGACGATCTTCAGTACGTCCTCGGGGCGGGCGTCGGTCGTGAAGTCCAGGTCGTTGCCGAGCCGGCCCAGCAGGGCGTCCCTGACCGAGCCGCCGACCAGGGCGAGAGAGAACCCGGCCTCCTGAAAACGGCGGGCGAGATCGTCCGCGACAGGGGACACACGCAGCAGTTCGCTGACCGCGCGGCTCTGCACCTGACTCAGGGCGCTGGGATTGTCTTCATTGGCGTTCGGCACAACAGAAAAGGGTACGTGCCCCGGCCGCCCGCGGCCGACCCGATTCCCGCCCCGCAGGGGGCGCGCAGCCGCTCCGCCCGCGTGTTGTGATCACGTGGAGCAGTCCGCGGCACTTCGCCACAGCGCGCATCGTTACCATGCGTGGACGCACAACCGACGACCACTGACGACGAGGGACGGGCGAACGCGTGGCCGAGGCGGCAGACTTTCCGGGGACGAGCCCCTCACCTGCTCGCCGGTGGCTGCGGCGCACCGCAGCACTGCTGGTGGGTACCCCTTTGCTGGCCGGACTGCTGCAGGCGCCGGCAGGCACTGTGGCGCACGCCACAGTGCCCGGCGCGAAGGCGGAGGCCGCGCAGTCACGCGTGAAGGCCGACGCCACCGGATCCCGCACCGTCGACGTCTCCCTGGACTCGCTCACCCCCACCGCGCCCGGTGAGGGCGACACGCTCACCGTCTCGGGCACGGTCACCAACAACGGCAAGCAGACGGTGACCGGGGCCCAGGTCGGGCTCCGCATCGGATCGCCCCTCAACAGCCGCAGCGAGATCGACAACGCCGCCAAGCGCACGGGCTACCAGCCGGGCGCAGACGGCACGGAGGTCGGCGGGAAGTACGTCGAGAAGATCGCCCGGCTCGCCCCGGGCGTGCGGCAGGACTTCAGCATCTCCGTACCGGTCAAGGCGCTGTCCCTCGGCGTCGGCGGCGTCTACCAGCTGGGGGTCTCCCTCACCGGTCAGAGCGCCGCCCAGCCCTACCCCCAGGTGCTCGGCATCGAGCGGACCTTCCTGCCCTGGCAGCCGGACGCCGCCGACACCAAGACGAAGATCACGTACATGTGGCCGCTCACCACCGCCACGCACCTGACGGCGAAGACCGGGTCCGACGACCAGCAGACGCCCGTCTTCAAGAACGACGACCTCGCCGACGAGCTCGCCCCGGGCGGCCGCCTGGAGCAGCTGTTGTCCCTCGGCAGCCGGCTGGACGTCACGTGGGCCATCGACCCGGACCTGCTCAACTCGGTCGAGGCGATGACGAAGAGCTACCGGATCGACAACGCGGACGGGACCACCAGGGCGGGCAAGCAGCAGGCGGTCGCCAATCAGTGGCTCAACGATCTCCTGACCGCCGTCAAGGACAAGAAGATCATCGCGCTCCCCTTCGCCGACCCCGACCTGGCCTCCCTCGCCCACACCGGCAAGGCGGTCGGCGGCTCCCTCGGTCACCTCAAGGAAGCCACTGACGCGGGCTACAAGGCGGTCACGACGATCCTCCAGGTGAAGCCGAGCACCGACTTCGCCTGGCCCGCCGACGGAGCGATCGACCCGTCGATCGTCGACGTCGCCACCTCCGCGGGCGCCCACACCGTGATCACCCGCAGCGACAGCCTGCGCGAGACCAACGACCTGCAGTACACCCCGACCGCGGCTCGGCCCATCGGCGGCGGCACGACCGCCGTGGTGGCCGACGCACGCCTCTCCACGGCCTTCCAGGGGGACATGACCGAGGCGGAGAACTCCACGCTCGCCGTCCAGGAGTTCCTCGCCCAGAGCCTGATGGTCAACCTGCAGGACCCCGACAAGGAGCGGAGCATCGTCATCGCTCCGCAGCGCATGCCCACGGCGAGCCAGGCGCAGACCATGGGGAAGGCGCTGAGCTCCCTCGCGGGCGGAAAGTGGTCGCAGTCGCAGGACCTGACCGCCGCGGCGAAGGCCAAGCCGGACCCGCGGGCCACCACCCGGGTCCCGTCGGCCGCCGCCTACCCCGACGCGCTGCGCAAGCAGGAGCTGCCGCGGTCGGCCTTCGAGAACATCCAGGCCACGCAGAACTCGCTCGACCGCTTCCAGGTGATCCTCACCGAGAAGGACCGCGTGGTCACCCCGTTCGGGAGGGCCATAGACCGTGAAATGGCGACGTCCTGGCGCGGCCACTCGGCCGAGGGGCAGGCCTATCGGGACAGCGTCTGGGCGTATCTGAAGGACCTCACCCGGCAGGTGTCCCTGATCAAGAGGTCCGACGCGAAGCTCTCCGGGCGCAGCGCGACCCTCCCCGTATCGGTACAGAACAACCTGGTTCAGGGCGTCGACCATCTGGTCCTGCGCCTGTCCTCCAGGAACCCCACCCGTCTGAAGATCGGCGACGGGCAGTTCGAAGAGAAGCAGATCAAGATCGCGGGCGGTCACTCCCAGTCCGTGAAGTTCACCACCACGGCCAACGCCAACGGCCCGGTTCCGGTGTACGCGCAGCTCTACACCGAGGACGGCGAGCCCTACGGCAGCGCCGTGAAGTTCGACGTCAACGTCACCGAGGTCACCCTCACGGTGATGCTGGTCATCGCAGGCGGACTCCTGCTGCTCGTGCTCGCGGGCTTCCGCATGTACACCCAGCGCAAGCGCGCGGCCCGCAAGCGCGCCCAGGAGGGTCCGGACGAGGGCCCGGATCAGGGCGAGGGCGAAGGCCCGGACAACGGCCCCGAGGGCGAATCCGGCGGTGAGTCCGGGACGGACGACCCCGGGCACCCGAGTGACCCGACACCGGACACCGCTCCGGAAAGCACCGACCCATCGGACACGGGTGAGAGAGTGGACCGTTGAGCGATGTCGTGGCCGGTGGGCCCGGGGACGATGAGGTGGGGTAACCATGAACGCGCCGTACGACGGTGACCGTGGCCAGGGCTCGGGCGGCTCCGCCTCGCCCGGGGGCCCGCCGCCCGGCTCCCCCGAGCACGGGCAGGTGCCCCCACAGCCCGCGCCGGACATGTACCTCCAGGACGCCTACGACCAGGACCCCTACCGGGCGCAGGACCTCTCCGCCCAGGACCCGGTGACCGAGGCCCTCTACGACCGCGCGGCGCACCCTCCGCCGCCGCCCGGCACCTATCAGCAGCAGCCGCTCTACGCCCAGCCGCCCTCCTCGCAGCACGCCCCCGACCCGCGCATGTGGGCACAGCCCCCGGCTCCCGAGCCGGAGGGCCCGACCCGGCACCTCCCGTACGGCGACGACGCCCGCACGACGCAGTTCGTGGGCGTCGACGACCTGGTCACCCAGGCCGGCGAGGAGCACCACGAGCCGGACGCGTTCGCTCACCTCTTCCGGGACCAGCAGCCGGGCGGCTACCGCAGCCAGCAGCAGGCGGGCCAGCAACAGGCCGCCTACCAGCAGAACGAGTACCAGCAGAACGAGTACCAGCAGGGCGGCTATCAGCAGGCCGGGTACCAGCAGGCAGGCCAGCAACAGGCCGGTTATCAGCAGGCGGGCCAGCAACACGCCGGGTACCAGCAGGGTGGCTACCCACAGGGTGCGTACCAGCAGGGCGGCTATCCCGAGAACGACGGCTACGCCCAGGGGAACGGCAACGGCTACCCCCAGGGCAGCGGCTATCCCCAGGGCAACGACTACCAGCAGCCCGTCAACGGCGGATACCCGCCGGTCGACCAGCCGGTCGTCCCGGGCCCCGCGGCCGCACCGGCGCCTGCCGCCAAGTCCGGCGGCCGCGCGTCCAGCCTGCTGAAGTCCAGCGCGCTCATGGCGGCGGGGACGATCGTCTCCCGGCTCACCGGATTCCTGCGCACCCTGGTCATGGCCGCCGCCATCGGCGTCGGCACGCTCAACGACTCGTACCAGGTCGCCAACGTCCTGCCGACGATGATCTACGTCCTCGTCGGTGGCGGTGCCCTGAACGCGGTCTTCATCCCACAGCTCGTCCGGGCCATGAAGAACGACGAGGACGAGGGCGAGGGCTACGCCAACCGGCTCCTCACCCTCGTGATGGTCCTGCTCGCGGCCGTCACCGTCCTCTGCGTGATCGCGGCGCCCATGCTCATCCGCATGATGTCGCCGACGATCGCCGAGAACCCCGCGAAGATGGACGTCGCGGTCACCTTCGCCCGGTACTGCATCCCCACGATGTTCTTCATGGGTCTGCACGTCGTGCTCGGCCAGATCCTCAACGCCCGCGGCCGCTTCGGCGCGATGATGTGGACCCCGGTCCTCAACAACGTCGTGGTCATCGCGACGTTCGGCGCCTTCATCTGGGCCTTCGGCAGCTTCACCGAGTCCGGCGTCAACGCGGGCAGCATCACGCCCGACGGCGTACGGCTCCTCGGCCTCGGCACCCTGCTCGGCCTGACCGTGCAGGCGCTCTCGATGCTGCCGTACCTGCGCGAGGCGGGCTTCAAGCTGCGGCTCCGGTTCGACTGGCGCGGGCAGGGCCTCGGCAAGGCCGCGCGCCTCGCCAAGTGGACGTTCTTCTTCGTCCTCGCCAACCAGCTCGGCATGATCGTCGTGACCCAGCTGGCCACCAGCGCAGGCGCGACGGCCGAGGACCTCGGCTACTCGGGCACCGGCATCACCGCGTACAACTACGCGCTGCTGCTTTGGCAGATGCCGCAGGCCATCATCACGGTCTCCGTGATGACCGCGGTACTGCCCCGCATCTCGCGCTCCGCCAACGACGACGACCCCGCTGCCGTCCGGGACGACATCTCCTACGGCCTGCGGACCTCCGCCGTGGCGATCGTGCCGTGTGCCTTCGCCTTCCTCGCCCTCGGCGTCCCCATGGCCACGCTGCTGTACGCCGGCTCCGGCTCGGGTGCGCAGAACATCGGCTACACCCTGATGGCGTTCGGGCTCGGCCTGATTCCGTACTCGGTCCAGTACGTCGTCCTGCGCGGCTTCTACGCGTACGAGGACACCCGGACGCCGTTCTACAACACCGTGATCGTTGCGGCCGTCAACGCGGCGGCCTCGGCGCTGTGCTTCTTGGTCCTGCCCGCCAGGTGGGCCGTCGTCGGCATGGCCGCCTCGTACGGCCTCGCCTACTCGGTGGGCGTCGGCGTCGCCTGGCGCCGACTGCGCGTGCGGCTGGGCGGCGATCTGGACGGCGCCCAGGTAGCGCGCACGTACACGCGTCTCTTCGGTGCCTCGATTCCGGCGGCCATTGTCGGTGGCGGCGTCGGCTTCGCGATCCTGAAGGCCATGGGCACCGGGGCGCTCAGCTCCTTCGTGGCGCTCGTCGCCGGCGGTGTCGCACTTCTCGGTGTCTTCTTCGTGGCCGCCCGAAAGATGCGGATCGCGGAGCTGAATTCCATGGTCGGCATGGTCCGAGGCCGTCTCGGACGGTGAGATGGGCGGGCCCGCACAACCATCGTCGGCCACCGTGTGTCGTGCATAGCGCCGGGTTGTGGGCACAATTGGCTTTGGCGTCCGACGAAGCGCAATGGATGGGGAGGCAGGAACGACGGTGGCGGAACGGAGCACGGCTGCCGTCGACGTGGCAGACAACAGCGGCGACGAGCCGCTGACCGCCAAGGCGGAGCAGGCCACGGCCGACGGGGTGGCCCAGACCCGGGAGCGGGACACGGCAGCAGAAGAAGAGGCGGCGGAGACCGACAAGCCGATGAGCCGCGGGGCCTCCTCACCCCCAGAACTGCACAGTGGCCACAAGCTCGCAAGACGCTATCGACTCGAAGAGTGCGTCACCCGTCTGGACGGTTTCAGCAGCTGGCGCGCGGTCGACGAGAAGCTCCGCCGTGCCGTCGGCGTGCATCTCCTGCCCGCCGACCATCCGCGGGCCCGTTCGGTCCTCGCAGCGGCCCGATCCTCGGCGCTGCTCGGCGACCCGCGCTTCGTGCAGGTCCTGGACGCCGTCGAGGAGAACGACCTCGTCTACGTCGTCCACGAGTGGCTCCCGGACGCCACGGAGCTCACCGCGCTCCTCGCGGCGAGCCCGCTCGAGGCCCACGACGCCTACCAACTGGTCAGCCAGGTCTCCCAAGCCATGACCGCGGCGCACCGTGAGGGCCTCGCGCACCTGCGCCTCACGCCGGGCGCCGTGCTGCGCACGTCCACGGGGCAGTACCGCATCCGCGGCCTCGCCGTGAACGCCGCGCTGCGCGGCATCAGCTCCGAGACCCCGCAGCGCACGGACACGGAGGCGATCGGCGCACTCCTGTACGCCTCGCTGACCCAGCGCTGGCCGTACGAGGACGATGCGTACGGCCTCTCCGGGCTGCCCAAGGACGTCGGCCTCATCGCACCCGACCAGGTGCGCGCGGGCGTCCACCGCGGCCTGTCGGAGCTCGCCATGCGCGCGCTCGTCAACGACGGCGCGACCGCTTCCCGCCAGGACCCTCCGTGCACGACGCCGGAGGAGCTGGTGAAGGCGATCGGTGAGATGCCCCGCATCCGCCCGCCGGAGCCCGTGTTCACCGCACCGCCCGAGTACCAGCGCACGACGTACCAGCAGGGCACGTACGGCCGCCCCGCGGCGCATCCCGGAGCCACCCAGCCCGTGCCCACCCCGCTGCCTCCACTCCAGAGCAGGACCGGCAGGGTCCTCAAGTGGGGTGTCTCCGCGCTGCTCATCGCCGCGCTCGGTCTCGGTAGCTGGCAGCTGGCGGACGCCCTGATGGACCGGGAGAAATCCGGGGACTCCGGTACGTCGCACACCAACGACGGTGACGACAAGGGACAGCCGAAGCCCGCGAAGCCGATCCAGATCGAGAACGGCCAGGAGCTCGTCGTCGACGGGTCGTCCCAGGACCCGACGAACGTCAGCCACACCTACGACAAGAGCAGTTCCTCGCTCTGGCGCACGAAGACGTTCAAGGCCGGGCCGAGGCTCGCGCCGTACAAGCCGGGTGTCGGTATCGTCTACGACCTCGGCTCGGAGCAGGACGTCTCCGAGGCGTCGGTGGCCCTTCGGTACAGCGGCGAGCGCACCACGATCTCTCTGTACGCCACGGACTCACTGACGCCTTCGGCGGACATCGGGTCCATGAAGAAGATCGGCTCCGGCACCACGTCGGACAACACCGTGAAGATCAAGGCCAAGAAGCCCGTGAAGTCGCAGTACGTGCTTCTCTGGATGACCGAAGTGCCTAACTCGCCTGTCGACGGGTACTACGGAGCGGGTTTCAAGCAAGCGATCACGGACGTGAAGCTCAAGGGCTGAGGGATCGGCCCGCCACGGCTCACCGGGGGAGGGGGTTCGACGGTGGACAGCACCGCGCACGGTGACATGAGCGATCAGGACCTCCTCGCCGCCCATGTCGCCGGTGACAAGGACGCCTTCGGCGAGCTGGTGCGGCGCCATCGCGACCGGCTGTGGGCCGTGGCGCTGCGCACCCTCGGGGACCGCGAGGAGGCGGCCGACGCGGTGCAGGACGCCCTGGTCTCCGCCTATCGCGCGGCACACACCTTCCGCGGGCAGTCCGCCGTGACGACCTGGCTGCACCGGATCACCGTGAACGCCTGCCTTGACCGGGCGCGCAAGGCGGCCTCCCGCAAGACCTCCCCCATCGACGACACGGAGCGCCTGGAGCAGCTCCTGGAGCCCGAGGAGTCCGCTGCCGCTCCGGTGGAGCGGGGCGACCTCCACCGCGAGCTGGTGGAGGCTCTGGGCACCCTCCCGCACGATCAGCGCGCGGCTCTCGTCCTCGTCGACATGCAGGGCTATCCGGTGGCCGAGGCCGCCCGCGTCCTCGACGTACCCACCGGCACGGTGAAGAGCCGCTGCGCCCGCGGCAGGGCCAGACTGCTGCCGCTCCTCACCCATCTACGGACGGGGCCGCCTCCGGGCGACGGGGACGGCAGCGAGGGAGAAAGCAGGAAACCCCGCTCAGGAAGGAACCGGACGCAGGGGACATCCGTCCCACCGGCAGCAGGGCCACGGGATACAGGACCAAGTGATTCAGCTGCCGTGAAGGGCGGAGGTGGGCGAGCGTGACAGACACGACCGACTCGGCCGGGCACCCGGACGTCGCTGAGATCTCGGATCTGACCGAGGGCCTGCTCTCCCCGTCACGCACGGGTGACGTGCGGCGGCACCTGGACAGCTGTGAGCTCTGCGCCGACGTCTACGCCTCCCTCGAGGAGATCCGCGGCATGCTCGGGACTCTGCCCGGTCCCCCGCGTATGCCGGACGACGTCGTCGGACGCATCGACGCGGCGCTGGCCGCCGAAGCGCTGCTGGACTCCACCGCCCCGGAAGGCCTGCATTCGGAGACCGAGGCGTCCGAGCCCGTGTCCGTCGCCTCGTCTTCGCCCGCCTCTTCGTCCGTCTCGGCTTCCCCAGCGACCTCTTCCTCGCCCTCCGCGGCACGTGTTTCACGTGAAACAACGCCTGCCCCTGCCTCCTCCGGGGCCGGTGACCGCCCTGCGGGCCATCCCCGCGCGGCCACGGGTCCGGGCCGCGGCAGCCGCCTGCGGGGCACGCGCAGGCGTACGGCGGTGCTCGGCGCTGTCTTCACCGCGGCTGCGATCGGTCTCGGCTCCCTGCTGATCCAGACCATGGGCGACGATTCCGGCGGGACGACGGAAACGGCCTCGGGTCGGCAGAGCCCCGCGAGCTCGTTCTCGGGCGAGAGGATCGAGGGTCGCGTCGCCGACCTCCTCAAGAAGAACGCCCCCAACGAGACCGGCGGGAAGTCGGACGCCTCGACGCCGTCCTTCGACACCCGCTCCAGCCCGGAGTCCCCCAAGAAGAACTCCCCGAAGACCGCGATCCGGGTAGAGGTGCCGGACTGCATTCAGCGCGGCATCGGTGACAGGACTCCGCTCGCCGCCGAAGAGGGTTCGTACGAGGGCAAGCACGCCTACCTCGTCGTGGTGCCCCATGACTCCGACAGCACCAAGGTGTCCGCCTACGTCGTCGACGCCGCCTGTGTGGGCAAGTCCTCGCCGCCCGCCGGCAAGGTCCTGATGACGCACGCCTACCCGCAGAGCTGACGCCTCGGTCTCTTTCCGGGACTCTTTCCCCGGGCTTTTTCCCATGCCGTTCCACGGACACTCAACGCTGCGGCCAGCGGTCTTGTGGTGCATGGCACCCCTCACCGCGAAACGCTTCCGTGTGCTCGGACACTGAGGGGAATGCACGCCCCGTAGGATCCGTTGGGTGGGGTGAGAGCCATGAGACAGGCACCCACCAGCAGTACGCAGCAGTCCCCAGAGACGAGGAATCAAGCCGTGACCGACGTCCGTAACGTGATCATCATCGGCTCCGGGCCCGCCGGCTACACGGCGGCGCTCTACACCGCACGCGCGTCGCTGAAGCCGCTGGTGTTCGAGGGCGCCGTCACCGCAGGCGGTGCGCTGATGAACACCACAGAGGTGGAGAACTTCCCCGGCTTCCAGGACGGTGTCATGGGCCCCGACCTCATGGACAACATGCGCGCCCAGGCCGAGCGCTTCGGCGCCGAGCTCGTGCCGGACGACATCGTCGCCGTCGACCTCAGCGGTGAGATCAAGACCGTGACGGACACCGCGGGCACCGTGCACCGCGCCAAGGCCGTCATCGTCACGACCGGCTCGCAGCACCGCAAGCTCGGCCTGCCGAACGAGGACGCCCTCTCCGGACGCGGTGTCTCCTGGTGCGCCACCTGCGACGGCTTCTTCTTCAAGGACCAGGACATCGCCGTGATCGGCGGCGGTGACACCGCGATGGAGGAGGCCACCTTCCTCTCGCGCTTCGCCAAGTCCGTGACCATCGTGCACCGTCGCGACAGCCTGCGCGCCTCCAAGGCGATGCAGGAGCGCGCCTTCGCCGACCCGAAGATCAAGTTCATCTGGGACAGCGAGGTCGCCGAGGTCAAGGGCGAGCAGAAGCTCTCCGGCCTGACGCTGCGCAACCTCAAGACGGGCGAGACGTCCGAGCTGCCGGTGACGGGTCTGTTCATCGCGATCGGCCACGACCCGCGCACGGAGCTCTTCAAGGGGCAGCTGGAGCTCGACGACGAGGGCTACCTGAAGGTCGACGCGCCCTCGACCCGGACGAACCTGACCGGTGTCTTCGGCGCCGGCGACGTCGTCGACCACACGTACCGTCAGGCGATCACGGCGGCCGGCACCGGCTGCTCCGCCGCTCTCGACGCCGAGCGCTTCCTCGCCGCCCTCACGGACAGCGAGACGGCGGCCGCCGCCACCGTCTGACACCTCTTCCCCCACCGCACCACCGAGTTAAAGGAGCCTTCCCGTGGCCGACCTGCAGAACGTGACCGACGCCTCCTTCGAGGAGGTCGTCCTCAAGAGCGACAAGCCCGTACTGGTGGACTTCTGGGCTGCCTGGTGCGGCCCGTGCCGCCAGATCGCCCCCTCCCTCGAGGCGATCGCGAAGGAGCACGGCGACAAGATCCAGGTCGTCAAGCTCAACATCGACGAGAACCCCGGCACCGCCGCCAAGTACGGCGTCATGTCGATCCCGACCCTGAACGTCTACCAGGGTGGCGAGGTCGCCAAGACCATTGTCGGTGCCAAGCCGAAGGCCGCCATCGAGAAGGACCTGGCGGACTTCATCGCCGAGTAATCAGTGGCGATGTTTCACGTGAAACACGAATGGACCAGCCCCGCGGGGGCTGGTCCATTCGCCGTTCGGGCGCCTGCTTCTCCACTCACAGCGGCCGGAGCGCCGGTTCCTTCTGCACCGCTCCCAGCAGACGGTCAAGCGCTAGCTCGACATCTTCCTTCCAGGAGAGCGTCGTACGCAGTTCGAGCCTGAGCCGCGGATAGGCGGGATGCGGGCGGACTGTCTTGAAGCCCACCGCCAGGAGATGCTCCGCGGGCAGCACGCACGCCGGCTTCTCCCACCTCGCGTCTCCGAAGGCCTCGATCGCCTTGAAGTTTCTGCGCAGCAGATCCTTGGCGACCGTCTGGACGATCACCCGGCCCAGCCCCTGCCCCTGATAGCCCGGCATGATCCAGGCCGTCATCAGCTGGACCGCGTCCGGCGACACCGGGCTCGTGGGAAAGGCCGTGGAGCGCGGAACGTACGCCGGAGGGGCGTAGAGCACGAAGCCCACCGGAACGTCGTCCACGTAGACGACACGGCCGCAGGAGCCCCACTCCAGGAGGACGGCGGAGATCCACGCCTCCTTCTCCAGCTCAGGAGTCCCGGCCTTTACCGCGGCCTGGCCGCTGACCGGGTCCAGCTCCCAGAAGACACACGCCCGGCAAGGCTTGGGGAGGTCCGGGAGGTTGTCCAGTGTGAGCGGTACGAGCCGACGCCCCATGAAGGCGGTTCCTCACTTCCGTCGCCCGCCGCGCTGCGGGCGGCTGTCAGCGCGCTGCGTTCCTTGAGCAGGCTGCCGACGAATCCGCCGACCACTCCCAACCCGAGGCCCGCGGTCATCAGTCCGGTGCGGCTCATCGTTCGCATGGCCCCCGCCTCCCCAATGAGGTGCCGTCAGGTGGATGCGCCATACCTGAACGCATCGTATCCACGATGAGATTGCATCGATACCGTAGGAAAGCAAAGAGCGGGCCGTGTTCCGGTACAGACCGGACACGGCCCGCTCTCGCGGTGCTGACCTGTGCGAATCAGGCCTTGCCGTCCTCGGAGGCGTCGCCGTCCGAGGTGTCCTCGGCCAGCCCGTTCTTCAGGACCGGACCCTCTCCCGGAGCCAGCGTGCTGAGGATGCGCTCCAGGTCTTCCAGAGAGGCGAAGTCAACGACGATCTTCCCCTTCTTCTGGCCCAGGTCCACCCTGACCCGCGTCTCGAACCGGTCCGAGAGCCGGGTCGCGAGGGTGCTCAGAGCCGGCGAGAGCCGGGCACCGGCACGCGGGCCCTTGGCCTTCGGCGCGCTCTGCGGCCGCGAACCCATGAGGGTCACGATCTCCTCGACGGCACGCACCGAGAGGCCCTCGGCCACGATCCTGTGCGCGAGCCGGTCCTGCTCCTCCGAGTCCTCGACGGAGAGCAGCGCCCGAGCGTGACCCGCGGAGAGAACTCCGGCGGCGACCCTGCGCTGCACGGCCGGCGAGAGCTTCAGCAGCCGCAGCGTGTTGGAGACCTGCGGACGGGACCGGCCGATGCGGTCCGCCAGCTGGTCGTGCGTGCAGTTGAAGTCCTTGAGCAGTTGGTCGTAGGCCGCGGCCTCTTCCAGAGGATTCAGCTGGGCCCGGTGCAGGTTCTCGAGAAGCGCGTCCAGGAGGAGCTTCTCGTCGTCCGTGGCCCGCACGATGGCGGGGATCCGCTCAAGGCCCGCCTCGCGGCACGCCCGCCAACGCCGCTCACCCATGATGAGTTCGTAGCGTGCGGGACCCAACTGCCGTACGACGACCGGCTGGAGAAGGCCGACCTCCTTGATGGAGGTCACCAGCTCGGCGAGGGCGTCCTCGTCGAACACCACACGGGGCTGCTGCGGGTTCGGCGTGATGACGTCGAGCGGCAGCTCGGCGAAGTGCGCGCCGGCCACGGTCTGACTCTCCGGCGCCTCCACGACCTGCTGGAGCGACTCCACCGTTTCATGTGAAACAGGGCTCTGCGGGAGCGCCGTCACCTTCGCGGCGGCCACGCCTCGCTCGGCGGTCAGTACCGGCACTGCCGAGGGAGAGGTCGAGCCTCCTCCCGAGCTCTGCTGGGGCTGCTTCTCCGTCGGGGCTGCAGGGATCAAGGCACCGAGGCCTCGACCCAGTCCTCTGCGTCGCTCGCTCACTGCATCCCCTCCGTCATGCTGTGCTGGTCGTTCTGAGCGCCCATGTGGGCGTGCTGGACGTCGTAGTGCACTCCGACCCCGCGCAGCGCGATCTCGCGTGCTGCTTCGAAGTAGGAGAGGGCACCACTGGATCCGGGGTCGTAGGTGAGGACCGTCTGTCCGTAACTCGGGGCTTCGGAGATGCGGACCGACCGCGGAATGCTCGTCCGCAGGACCTCTTCGCCGAAGTGGTTGCGCACCTCGTCCGCGACCTGCGAGGCGAGCCGGGTCCTGCCGTCGTACATGGTGAGCAGGATCGTCGACACATGCAGGTTCGGGTTGAGGTGTCCCCGCACCAGATCGACGTTGCGCAGCAGCTGGCCGAGTCCTTCCAGTGCGTAGTACTCGCACTGGATGGGGATCAGCACCTCCGCGCCGGCCACCAACGCATTGACCGTCAGGAGGCCCAGCGACGGCGGACAGTCGATGAGGATGTAGTCCAGCGGCTGCTCGTACGCCTGGATGGCTCGCTGCAGTCGGCTCTCCCGCGCCACGAGTGACACGAGCTCGATCTCCGCACCGGCGAGATCGATGGTGGCCGGGGCGCAGAAGAGACCCTCGACGTCGGTCACCGGCTGGACCACCTCGGAGAGCGGCTTGCTCTCGACCAGCACGTCGTAGATGGACGGGACTTCGGCGTGGTGGTCGATACCGAGAGCCGTGGAGGCGTTGCCCTGTGGGTCGAGGTCGATCACCAGGACACGGGCGCCGTGCAGAGCGAGTGAAGCGGCGAGATTGACGGTCGTCGTCGTCTTGCCCACTCCACCCTTCTGATTGGCGACCACCATGACGCGGGTCTGCTCGGGGCGAGGCAGACCCTCGCCTGCGCGGCCGAAGGCTTCCACTGCCAGTTGGGCAGCACGACCGATGGGTGTGTCGTCCATCGGGGTCGGTGTTTCACGTGAAACATCCTCCCCCGCCGACTCGGTACGGGGACCGGGGACCGGATCGGTCATCGGTCCCGCGATGTTGGCGTCGGACCGCAAGGATTCACTCTCCTCGACATCAGGCTCGCAATGAACAGAGCCTCCCATGCTTTGAGGGTCGTGAACCAGCGAGGCCCGGGCTTCTGTGGACGAATCCACCTCTGTGGACAACTCCGTGCCCTTATCGAGGGAACCGAGTGGTCGACGGTCGCGGGGTTCCGCAGCGCGGCCGCGACTGATGATGCCATGCAGCAGTGAGCGACGTTTCACGTGAAACACGATGCACGGCAGCCGGGGTGCCGCAGGTGCGACACCCCGGTATGGGTACGTTTGACAGGTTTTGTGGAGTACGGCTCGTCGTCAGGACGGATGAATGAAATCGGTTCGTGCTGCGCAGCAGCAGCCCCGTTCCGTGGGCTCAGCGGCGGCGTCGCGCGCGTCCGGCGCGAGCGGCCTTGGCCCGCTTCGCCGCGAAGCGCACACCGCCGGGGCTCTCCCCGACCTCGACCCGCACGACCGTGGACAGCGGGTCCACCACACCCTCACCGACGTGCAGCACAGACGTGTCCACCGCACCGAGCTTGCTCAGGGAGGCGCCTGCCGCCTTCACCTCTTCCTCGGCGGTGTCGCCCTTGAGGAGCAGCATCTCTCCGTACGGACGGAGCAGCGGGACGCCCCAGGCCGCCAGGCGGTCCAGCGGTGCGACGGCACGAGCGGTCACCACATGGACGGGCGGCAGCTTGCCGAGGACTTCCTCGGCGCGGCTCCGCACGACCGTCACGTGGTCGAGGCCGAGCAGCTCCACGACCTCGGTGAGGAAGTTCGTGCGCCGCAGCAGCGGCTCCAGGAGCGTGATCTTCAGGTCCGGGCGGACCAGCGCCAGCGGGATGCCCGGCAGCCCGGCACCGGAGCCGACATCGCACACCGTGACGTTCTCGGGCACGACCTCGGACAGCACGGCACAGTTCAGCAGATGCCGCTCCCAGAGCCGCGGCACTTCGCGAGGGCCGATCAGGCCTCGCTGGACTCCCGCGTCGGCCAACAGTTCCGCGTACCGGACCGCGTCCGGGAAGCGATCGCCGAATACCGTCCGGGCCTCTTCCGGCGCCGGGGGGAGCTCCGCTGCCTCCGTCACGGGGACCGTCCTTCCGTACCGCACTGGGGTGGCTGTCTATCAGGCTGACAAAGATCGGCCCCGCCTGCGAACAGACGGGGCCGGTTGACGCTCGCTGTGCCGATCAGGCGGGGAGTACGACGACGAAGCGCTGCGGCTCCTCGCCCTCGGACTCACTGCGCAGACCGGCGGCCTTGACCGCGTCGTGCACGACCTTGCGCTCGAACGGCGTCATCGGCTTGAGCTTGGCCGGTTCGCCGGAGCTCTTCACCTCGGCCGCGGCCTTGGCGCCCAGCTCCGAGAGCTCCTCGCGCTTCTTGGCACGGTAGCCCGCGATGTCCAGCATCAGGCGGCTGCGGTCACCGGTCTCACGGTGCACGGCCAGGCGCGTGAGCTCCTGGAGCGCCTCCAGGACCTCGCCGTCGCGGCCGACCAGCTTCTGCAGGTCGCGGCTGCCGCTGTCGCTGATGATCGAGACAGCAGCGCGGTCGGCCTCGACGTCCATGTCGATGTCGCCGTCGAGGTCGGCGATGTCGAGCAGACCCTCGAGGTAGTCCGCCGCGATCTCGCCCTCCTGCTCAAGGCGGGTCAGGGTGTCGCCGGCCTCAGCTGCGGCGGAGGTGGTGGTGCCTTCCGTCACTGGATGGGCTCCTTCTACTTCTTGGAAGACGGGTGCTTGGGCCGCTGCTGGCCCTTGCGCTGCTGACCCGACTTTGCTCGGCTGCGCTGACCGGAGCCGGGCTGGTTGCCCTGCTTGTTGCCGCCGGCCTGCTTGGTCTTGGGGGAGTCGTCCGCGGGCTCGGCCGCGGTCTTCTCCAACGAGGGCTTCGCATCGGAGGGCCCGTCCGCCTTGGCGGCATCGGCGTCGCCCTGGGCGGCACCGGCCGCTCCCTGCGCGGCGCCGGACTGACGCTTGGCCTTGCTCTGGCGCTTGGGCTGCTGGCGCTTCGGGCCACCTGCCGGGGTGCCGTCCTCGGTCTCGGTGAGGACCGTCGTGTCGCTCTCGGCCACGGTGCCGTCGGCCTGGGCCGCGAGGCCCGCCTTGGTCAGACCGTTGATGAACTTCCGCTCGAACTCGTTGCGGTCCCGGCCCTTGGCGACGATCGCCTTGATGACGTTCGTGTTGCCGCGCCCGCGCACCTTCTTGTGGTGCGTGATCTGCTTCTGCAGGCGCTCCAGGAACGCGGCCTGGGCCTTGGAGCCCGGAGTCGGGTTCCTGCGGATCACGAACATCTGCTGGCCCATGGTCCACACGTTGGTGGTCAGCCAGTAGACGAGAACACCGACGGGGAAGTTGATACCGAAGACGGCGAACATGATCGGGAAGACGTACATCAGCATCTTCTGCTGCTGCATGAAGGGCGTCTTGACCGTGGTGTCGACGTTCTTCGTCATCAGCTGGCGCTGCGTGAAGAACTGCGAGGCCGACATCAGGACGATCATGACCGCGGTGACGACGCGGACGTCCGTCAGCGTGGCGCCGAGGGAGGCGACCTTGTCAGCGCTGTCCGTGAACTTCGCGGCCAGCGGGGCACCGACGATGTGTGCCTTCCGCGCGCTCTCGAGGAGCGGGCCGTCGATGACGCCGATCTCCTTGCCCGTCGCGATGCCGTTGAGCACGTGGTACAGGGCGAAGAAGAACGGCGACTGCGCCAGGATGGGAAGGCACGAGGAGAGCGGGTTCGTACCCGACTCCTTGTACAGCTTCATCATCTCTTCGGACTGGCGCTGCTTGTCGCTCTTGTAGCGCTCCTGGATCTTCTTCATCTCGGGCTGCAGCGTCTGCATCGCCCGAGTGGCCTTGATCTGCTTCACGAAGAGCGGGATCAGGCAGATCCGGATCAGGATCACCAGGGACACGATGGACAGGCCCCAGGCCCAGCCCGTGTCGGGACCGAAGATCTTCCCGTACACCGAGTGGAACTGGACGATGACCCACGAAACTGGTGTCGTGATAAAGCTGAAGAGACTGGCAATCGTGTCCACTAATCAGGCTCCTTGAGCATGGGACGGGGTCTCGGTCTCGGCGGCCGTGCCCGGGGGAAGATCCCCGGTCGGCTCGCTTGCGGCGGAGGGCCCGCCCTTGCGTTCGCGCCAGGAAGCGCGCAGCATCTCGTGCCACCGCGGACGCTTGCGCGGCGGAACATGGTCGACACCACCGAGCGACCACGGATTGCACCGCAGGATGCGCCAGGCCGTGAGCGCCGTTCCCTTGATCGCACCGTGTCGGTCGATGGCCAGGTAGCCGTATCGGGAACACGACGGGTAGTACTTGCACACTGGGCCCAGGAGTGGACTGATCGTCCACTGGTAGAGCTTGATCAGAGCCAGCAGCGGGTACTTCATCGCGCGCCCCCTCCCAGCAACCGCTGCAAGGCGGCGTCCAGGTCTCGGGCCAGCTGTGCATGGTCGGCGTCACCCGCTCCGGGTAGCGCTCGTACTACTACCAGGCTACCGGGGGGCACCAGGGCCAGCCGGTCGCGCATGAGGTGACGGAGTCTGCGCTTCACGGTGTTGCGTATGACCGCTCCACCCACGGCCTTGCTGACGACGAAACCCGCACGTGTCGGGGGAGGGCTCTCCCCTGGCACGTGCGGGTCCGTTGCACCGCTACGTAGATGGACGACGAGAAGCGGGCGTCCGGCCCGGCGTCCTCGGCGTACCGCGGTCGCGAAGTCTTCGCGCCGCCTCAGCCGATGCTCGGTAGGCAGCACGACGTCATGACCTGACTGAAATCAGGCGGACAGGCTGGCGCGACCCTTGCCACGACGGTTCGCGAGAATCGCGCGGCCGGCACGGGTGCGCATCCGCAGGCGGAAGCCGTGGGTCTTGGCGCGACGACGGTTGTTCGGCTGGAAGGTGCGCTTGCTCACTCGGGGGCTCCAGAAATGATTCGGTGGTGGCGGGACATCGCCTGGCTGTCACCGTGCGCCCACGAGAAGCTCGCGAATACGCACCGAGTGCACCGCTTCACAATCACAGATCGTGATCTTTGCCCATCGGAGGCAGGCGGCAGCAGCCATCGACAACTCGACCTGGTCACGGTACGCGGGGCTACGCCATCCGGTCAAACCGACCGCGATGGAGAGACACTGTGCACAGCCTGTGGACAACAACTTGAACCGCACCCGTCGCCCTGACTACCGTGACTGGACTCCGATTCGTTCCCTTCCTTCTCCCCATACCGATTTCCGTCCCATGAACCACACGTTCGTGGGACCCCGTGAGAGAGCGTGCCCTGTGGCTGACGTACCTGCCGATCTTGCCGCAGTGTGGCCACGAGTTCTGGAACATCTGCTGGGTGAGGGCCGCGGGCAGGGCGTCGAGGCGAAGGACGAGCGGTGGCTCCGGAGCTGCCAGCCCCTGGCTCTCGTCGCGGACACCGCGCTGCTGGCCGTGCCGAACGAATTCGCCAAGGGCGTACTGGAAGGCCGTCTCGCGCCGGTGGTCAGCGAGAGCCTTAGCCGCGAGTGCGGCCGCCCGATCCGCATCGCCATCACGGTGGACGACTCCGTGGGCGAACCCGCGGGCCCGCCGGCGCCCCCGGTCCAGCAGCAGTCCGCTCCGCAGCAGCCGCCCCACCAGCACCGCTACGAAGAGCCCGAGCTGCCGCCCGCCTCGGGCCATGGACGCGACGCGTACGAGAGCTACGGACGCCGCTCCTCGGACGACCACCAGGGCGGCTCCCGGCCCGACCAGATGCCGACCGCACGCCCGGCCTACCCGGACTACCAGCGCCCGTCCCCCGGCGCCTGGCCGCAGCCCCAGGACGACTACGGCTGGCAGCAGCAGCGGCTCGGCTTCCCCGAGCGCGACCCGTACGCGAACCCGGTCCAGCAGCCGCAGCACGACTACCGATCGCAGCCGCCGCAGGAGCGCTCGCCGTACGAGCAGCAGCGCTCAGAGCCGCAGGACCGGCGCGAGCGCCACGACATGTCCGATCAGCACGGCGGCCCCCGGGGCGGCGGGCACGGCGGCCACGGCGTGCACCGGGGCGGCCCGGTCGGCCCCACCTCGTCGAGCGGCGCCCCCGGCCCGCTGGCCGCGCAGCCGGCGCCCGCGACGGGCCCGGGCGAGCCCACCGCGCGCCTCAACCCGAAGTACCTCTTCGACACCTTCGTCATCGGTGCGTCGAACCGTTTCGCCCACGCGGCCGCGGTCGCCGTCGCCGAGGCGCCGGCGAAGGCGTACAACCCGCTCTTCATCTACGGGGAGTCGGGTCTCGGCAAGACGCACCTGCTGCACGCGATCGGGCACTACGCCCGCAGCCTCTATCCCGGCACGCGCGTGCGGTACGTGAGCTCGGAGGAGTTCACCAACGAGTTCATCAACTCCATCCGCGACGGCAAGGGCGACAGCTTCCGCAAGCGCTACCGCGAGATGGACATCCTGCTCGTCGACGACATCCAGTTCCTCGCGGACAAGGAGTCGACGCAGGAGGAGTTCTTCCACACCTTCAATACGCTCCACAACGCGAACAAGCAGATCGTGCTCTCCAGCGACCGGCCGCCCAAGCAGCTGGTCACTCTGGAGGACCGGCTGCGCAACCGCTTCGAGTGGGGACTGATCACCGACGTCCAGCCGCCCGAGCTGGAGACGCGTATCGCCATCCTTCGTAAGAAGGCGGTGCAGGAGCAGCTCAACGCGCCTCCGGAGGTGCTCGAGTTCATCGCGTCGCGCATCTCGCGGAACATCCGTGAGCTGGAGGGCGCGCTGATCCGGGTCACCGCCTTCGCGTCGCTCAATCGGCAGCCGGTCGACCTGGGACTCACCGAGATCGTCCTCAAGGACCTGATTCCGGGCGGTGAGGACGCGTCTCCGGAGATCACCGCGCCGGCCATCATGGCGGCCACCGCCGACTACTTCGGTCTCACGGTGGACGACCTGTGCGGATCCTCGCGCAGCCGGGTCCTGGTGACGGCCCGACAGATCGCCATGTATCTGTGCAGGGAGCTGACCGACCTCTCCCTGCCGAAGATCGGCGCGCAGTTCGGCGGCCGCGACCACACGACCGTCATGCACGCGGACCGCAAGATCCGCGCGCTGATGGCAGAGCGCCGCTCCATCTACAACCAGGTAACCGAGCTCACCAACCGCATCAAGAACGGCTGACAGCCTCCGTAGAACGTCGTCGAAGGCGCTCCAGGACTCCTCCTGGAGCGCTTTTTTCGTGTCGGCACGCGCGCGTGCGGCTCGCCGCTGTTCGATTACCCCTGCTCAGGCGGCTGTTCTCCACAGATTGGGCGACTTTTTCCCTTCCACACCCTGGGGACTGGGAAGTTGTCCAGACACTGTCCACAGGGGACCCTGCTGAGAGATCATCAGGCCAGGTCAGACGACTGTGGATTCGTGGACGAAGACTCTCCACAGGCTGTGGAGAAAAATCTCGTCCACAGGCTGTGCATGAAGTTGTCCACCGGCAACCCACAGGCTGCGGCTCGTTGTCCCCAGCTTTCCCCAGCTTCTCCACACGGCCGTCCACTGTTCGGCAACGCAACGCGCCCTCTCACCGGGTCGAGTGAAAGGCGTCACACCAAGGAGGTCGGTTGGCCTGTGGGGAAGCTGGGTAAAGCTGGGGACAGCGCTGGGGAGAAGTCGCCCCTGCCTGTGCATCGGGTGTGCAGAACTTTCGCCCGTCCACAGAAACGCCTGGTTGTCCACGGGTGCCACCCACAGGGTCAGTGGATAAAAAACCGGGCCTGACCAGCGCTTTCGCGGTTATCCACGGTTTCCACAGCCCCTACTACTACTCCCAACTAGAGAGACCGGGGAAATGGTTTCGAAGTTGGGGCTGTGCACAACTCTCGCTCCGGAGCTCCGACACCGCTCGGCACGACTTGACCCCGACAGGCACCGACTGTCAGTGCGGTGCGTCAGACTGGTCCCCGGTGTCCTTCCCACGGCATGGCTGAGAGACACCGAGTCAGACGACGAGGGCCACAGGCCCAGCGGGCGAGAGCAGCCAGCAACAGCAGGAGGCGGCTTAGGTGAAGATCCGGGTTGAACGCGACGTACTCGCGGAGGCGGTGGCCTGGGCTGCGCGCAGCCTCCCGGCCCGGCCGCCAGCGCCCGTCCTCGCGGGCCTGCTGCTGAAGGCCGAGGAAGGCGCACTGAGCCTGTCGAGCTTCGACTACGAGGTCTCGGCGCGCGTCTCGGTGGACGCGGAGGTCGACGAGGAAGGCACGGTCCTCGTATCGGGCCGTCTGCTCGCGGACATCTGCCGCGCCCTCCCCAACCGCCCGGTGGAGATCTCCACAGACGGTGTACGGGCGACGGTGGTCTGCGGCTCCTCGCGGTTCACACTCCACACGCTTCCTGTGGAGGAGTACCCCGCGCTGCCGCAGATGCCGACCGCCACGGGCACCGTCCCCGGTGAGGTCTTCGCCTCCGCCGCCGCCCAGGTGGCCATCGCCGCGGGCCGCGACGACACGCTGCCCGTGCTGACCGGTGTGCGCATCGAGATCGAGGGCGACACGGTCACCCTGGCCTCCACCGACCGCTACCGCTTCGCGGTCCGTGAGTTCCTGTGGAAGCCGGAGAACCCCGAGGCGTCCGCGGTGGCCCTGGTGCCCGCCAAGACGCTCCTGGACACCGCCAAGGCGCTCACGAGCGGTGACACGGTCACCCTGGCGCTCTCCGGTTCCGGTGCGGGCGAGGGCCTGATCGGTTTCGAGGGTGCCGGGCGGCGTACGACGACGCGTCTGCTCGAGGGCGACCTGCCGAAGTACAAGACGCTCTTCCCCACGGAGTTCAACTCGATCGCGGTCATCGAGACCGCCCCGTTCGTCGAGGCCGTGAAGCGCGTGGCCCTGGTGGCCGAGCGGAACACTCCGGTCCGGCTCAGCTTCGAGCAGGGCGTGCTGATCCTGGAGGCGGGCTCCAGCGACGACGCACAGGCTGTGGAGAGGGTCGACGCCCAGCTCGACGGCGACGACGTCTCGATCGCCTTCAACCCGACGTTCCTGCTCGACGGCCTCAGCGCGATCGACTCGCCGGTCGCCCAGCTGTCGTTCACGACGTCGACGAAGCCCGCTCTGCTGAGCGGCAGGCCGGCCGTGGACGCCGAGGCGGACGAGGCCTACAAGTACCTGATCATGCCCGTACGTCTGAGCGGCTGAGCCCACAGGTGTGTGCGTGCGTCCGGGCGTAGGCTCGGACGCAGGTACGAAAGTGCCGTAACGCCACCTCGCTAGTGAAGGAACCTCTGATGGAGCTCGGTCTCGTCGGCCTCGGCAAGATGGGCGGCAACATGCGCGAGCGCATCCGCCGCGCAGGTCACACCGTCATCGGATACGACCGCAACCCGGATCTCGCGGACGTCCCCAGCCTCGAAGCGCTCGTGGGCAAGCTCAAGGGCCCGCGCGTGGTGTGGGTGATGGTCCCGGCGGGGGCCGCGACCCAGGCCACCATCGACGAGCTGGGCGAGCTGCTGCAGCCCGGCGACATCGTCGTGGACGGCGGCAACTCCCGCTGGACGGACGACGAGAAGCACGCCGAGGAGCTGAAGGCCAAGGGCATCGGCTTCGTCGACTGCGGCGTCTCCGGCGGCGTCTGGGGCCTGCAGAACGGCTACGCGCTGATGTACGGCGGCGACAAGGACGACGTCGCCAAGGTGCAGCCCATCTTCGACGCGCTGAAGCCCGAGGGCGACTTCGGCTCCGTCCACGCGGGCAAGGTCGGCGCCGGTCACTTCGCGAAGATGGTCCACAACGGCATCGAGTACGCGATGATGCAGGCCTACGCCGAGGGCTGGGAGCTCCTGGAGAAGGTCGACTCGGTCACGGACGTCCGTGAGGTCTTCCGCTCCTGGCAGGAGGGCACGGTCATCCGTTCCTGGCTGCTCGACCTCGCGGTCAACGCCCTGGACGACGACGAGCACCTGGAGAAGCTGCGCGGCTTCGCGCAGGACTCCGGAGAGGGCCGGTGGACGGTCGAGGCGGCCATCGACAACGCCGTGCCGCTGCCCGCGATCACGGCCTCGCTCTTCGCGCGGTTCGCCTCGCGCCAGGACGACTCCCCGCAGATGAAGATGATCGCCGCGCTGCGCAACCAGTTCGGTGGCCACGCCGTGGAGTCCAAGAGCGAGCACTGATCCACAGCCTGTGCGCAACCCCAGCCGTTGTGCACGGGCCTCAGTAAGAGAAGTAGGCCGGGGGAGGTCGGCGCACACCATGCACGTCACGCATCTGTCGCTGGCCGACTTCCGCTCGTACGCCCGGGTCGAGGTCCCTCTCGATCCGGGCGTCACCGCGTTCGTGGGCCCGAACGGCCAGGGCAAGACCAATCTCGTCGAAGCCGTCGGCTATCTCGCCACGCTCGGCAGCCACCGGGTCTCTTCGGACGCCCCGCTGGTGCGCATGGGTGCCGAGCGCGCCGTCATCAGGGCCCAGGTCCGCCAGGGCGAGCGCCAGCAGCTGGTCGAGCTCGAGCTCAATCCCGGCAAGGCCAACCGCGCCCGCATCAACAGGTCCTCGCAGGTCAGGCCCCGTGACGTGCTGGGGATCGTCCGTACGGTCCTGTTCGCGCCCGAGGACCTCGCGCTGATCAAGGGCGACCCCGGTGAGCGGCGTCGCTTCCTCGACGAGCTGATCACCGCGCGCTCCCCGCGCATGGCCGGGGTCCGCTCCGACTACGACCGGGTCCTGAAGCAGCGCAACACCCTCCTGAAGTCGGCCGCCCTCGCCCGGCGCCACGGCGGACGCTCCATGGACCTGTCCACCCTCGACGTCTGGGACCAGCACCTCGCGCGCGCGGGGGCCGAGCTGCTCGCCCAGCGGCTCGACCTGATCTCGGCGCTGCAGCCGCTGGCCGACAAGGCGTACGAACAGCTGGCACCCGGCGGCGGACCGGTCTCCCTGGAGTACAAGCCGTCGGCGCCCGGCGACGGGCACACGCGCGAAGACCTCTACGAACAGCTGACCGCCGCCCTCGAAGAGGCCCGCAAGCAGGAGATCGAGCGAGGCGTCACCCTGGTCGGCCCGCACCGCGACGACCTGCTGCTCAAGCTGGGCCAGCTCCCCGCGAAGGGGTACGCGAGCCACGGCGAGTCCTGGTCGTACGCCCTTGCGCTGCGCCTCGCCTCGTACGACCTGCTCAGGGCCGAGGGCAACGAACCGGTGCTGGTCCTCGACGACGTCTTCGCGGAGCTGGACGCCCGCCGCAGGGAACGGCTCGCGGAGCTGGTGGCCCCCGGCGAGCAGGTGCTCGTCACCGCCGCCGTGGACGACGACGTGCCGGGCGTTCTCACCGGCACGCGGTACAAGGTGTCGGACGGCGCGGTGGACCGCGTATGAGCTCCGAAGAGCCTGCCGAGGGCGCCTTTGCGGACGGATCCTCCGGAACCCCGAACACGCCCGCTCCCAAGACCCCCGAGCCCTCCGGCGTCGACCTCGCCAGGGTCGCCCTGCGGGCGGCGAAGGAACAGGCACGCGCGCGTGGCGATGCCGCGCAGCAGAAGAAGCAGGCCCGGCGCGGCGGGCTGCGGTCCGGCGCGCGCGCCGACGGACGCGATCCGCTGACGCTCGGCTCCGCGATCAACCGCCTGATCACCGAGCGCGGCTGGGAGACGCCCGCCGCGGTGGGCGGTGTGATGGGGCGCTGGCCGCAGATCGTCGGCGACGACCTGGCCAACCACTGCGTCCCCCAGCGGTACGACGAGGACGAGCGCGTCCTGACCGTGCAGTGCGACTCGACGGCATGGGCCACCCAGCTGCGCCTCATGGCCCCACAGCTGGTCGCACGCCTCAACGAGGACCTGGGCCACGGCACCGTACGCCTCATCAAGGTGCACGGTCCCGGAGGCCCCGCGCGCCGCTTCGGACCCCTGCGCGCACCCGGCAGCACGGGCCCCGGCGACACCTACGGCTGAGGCCCTCGGCGACGGTAGCTGGGGGTTGACCTCCCGAAGCGCTGAGTGCCGCTGTGAGCCTCTTAGAGCCCCGGGCCGCATATGGGGAGTCGGGCGAGGCCGGTTCAGGACGGCACATGCGGACTCAGGTACCGGCAAACCCCCATCACTGTCAGCGCTACCGGTAGACTGGAAGCTAATCCCGCCCCACTTGTGGGACGCACCGAGCAACGCTGACTATCGCTGAACGACGCAGCCGCTCCGGCCACTGCCGGGTGCTTGGCTTGTGCTGTGCCAGAAAGGGCGCTTCGTGGCCGATTCCGGCAACCCCAACGAGAACATCCCGTCCACCGAGGCCGTGGCAGGAACCGCCGAGGCCGCAGCCACGGCGTACGACGCCAGCGCGATTACCGTCCTCGAGGGTCTGGACGCGGTTCGCAAGCGACCTGGCATGTACATCGGCTCGACCGGTGAGCGTGGCCTGCACCACCTGGTGCAGGAGGTCGTCGACAACTCCGTCGACGAGGCCCTGGCCGGTCACGCGGACACGATCGACGTCACGATCCTCGCCGACGGCGGCGTGCGCGTGATCGACAACGGCCGAGGCATCCCGGTCGGCATGCACCCCGTGGAGAAGAAGCCGGCCGTCGAGGTCGTGCTCACCGTGCTGCACGCGGGCGGCAAGTTCGGCGGCGGCGGCTACGCGGTCTCCGGTGGTCTGCACGGCGTCGGTGTCTCCGTGGTGAACGCCCTGTCGACCAAGCTGGCCGTCGAGGTCAAGACCGACGGCTACCGCTGGACGCAGGACTACAAGAGCGGCGCCCCGACCGCACCGCTCGAGCGGCACGAAGCCACCGAGGAGACCGGCACCTCGGTCACCTTCTGGGCCGACGGCGACATCTTCGAGACCACCGTGTACTCCTTCGAGACGCTGGCACGGCGTTTCCAGGAGATGGCGTTCCTCAACAAGGGTTTGACGATCAAACTCACTGATGAGCGCGAGTCGGCGAAGGCGACGGCGGGTGCGGACTCGGCCGAGGCGACCGACGACGCGGCCCCCGAGGCCCGCACGGTGACGTACCACTACGAAGGCGGCATCGTCGACTTCGTGAAGTACCTCAACTCCCGCAAGGGCGAGGTCATTCACCCGACCGTCATCGACGTCGAGGCCGAGGACAAGGAGCGCATGCTCTCGGCCGAGATCGCGATGCAGTGGAACTCGCAGTACACCGAGGGTGTCTACTCCTTCGCGAACACCATCCACACGCACGAGGGCGGTACGCACGAAGAGGGCTTCAGGGCCGCGCTGACGGGCCTGGTCAACCGCTACGCGCGCGACAAGAAGCTGCTCCGCGAGAAGGACGACAACCTCACGGGTGAGGACATCCGCGAGGGTCTGACCGCGATCATCTCGGTGAAGCTGGGCGAGCCCCAGTTCGAGGGCCAGACCAAGACCAAGCTGGGCAACACGGAGGCGAAGACCTTCGTCCAGAAGGTCGTGCACGAGCACCTCACGGACTGGTTCGACCGGAACCCCAACGAGGCCGCGGACATCATCCGCAAGGGCATCCAGGCCGCCACCGCGCGCGTGGCCGCCCGCAAGGCGCGCGACCTGACCCGCCGCAAGGGCCTCCTGGAGACGGCGTCCCTGCCGGGCAAGCTCTCGGACTGCCAGTCGAACGACCCGACGAAGTGCGAGATCTTCATCGTCGAGGGTGACTCCGCCGGTGGTTCGGCGAAGTCCGGCCGCGACCCGATGTACCAGGCGATCCTGCCCATCCGAGGCAAGATCCTGAACGTCGAGAAGGCGCGCGTCGACAAGATCCTGCACAACCAGGAAGTCCAGGCGCTGATCTCGGCCTTCGGCACGGGTGTGCACGAGGACTTCGACATCGAGAAGCTCCGCTATCACAAGATCATCCTGATGGCGGACGCCGACGTCGACGGCCAGCACATCAACACGCTGCTCCTGACCTTCCTGTTCCGCTTCATGCGGCCGCTGGTCGAGGCCGGGCACGTCTACCTCTCGCGCCCGCCGCTCTACAAGATCAAGTGGACGCGGGACGACTTCCAGTACGCGTACTCGGACCGCGAGCGCGACGCCCTGGTGGAGCTCGGCCGCCAGGCCGGCAAGCGCATCAAGGACGACTCGGTCCAGCGCTTCAAGGGTCTCGGCGAGATGAACGCCGAGGAGCTCCGCGTCACCACGATGGACCAGGAACACCGCGTGCTCGGCCAGGTCACCCTGGACGACGCGGCACAGGCCGACGACCTCTTCTCGGTGCTGATGGGAGAGGACGTCGAGGCACGGCGCTCGTTCATCCAGCGCAATGCCAAGGACGTTCGTTTCCTCGACATCTGAGTCGGCCCGTACAAGCCGCACCTCGAAAGGACTTTGACCAGCAATGGCCGACGAGAACACCCCTGTGACGCCCGAAGAGGAACCCGCCGTGCCCGGCGTGGGCATGCGTGTCGAGCCCGTCGGGCTCGAGACGGAGATGCAGCGCTCCTACCTCGACTACGCGATGTCCGTCATCGTGTCCCGCGCGCTGCCCGACGTGCGCGACGGCCTGAAGCCCGTGCACCGCCGCGTCCTGTATGCGATGTACGACGGCGGCTACCGCCCCGAGAAGGGCTTCTACAAGTGCGCCCGCGTCGTCGGCGACGTCATGGGTACGTACCACCCGCACGGCGACTCCTCCATCTACGACGCCCTGGTGCGCCTCGCCCAGCCGTGGTCGATGCGGATGCCGCTGGTGGACTCCAACGGCAACTTCGGCTCCCCGGGCAACGACCCGGCGGCCGCCATGCGGTACACCGAGTGCAAGATGGCGCCGCTGGCCATGGAGATGGTCCGTGACATCGACGAGGACACCGTCGACTTCACGGACAACTACGACGGCCGTAACCAGGAGCCGACGGTCCTCCCGGCGCGCTTCCCGAACCTGCTGATCAACGGCTCCGCGGGCATCGCGGTCGGCATGGCCACCAACATCCCGCCGCACAACCTTCGCGAGGTCGCGGCGGGCGCGCAGTGGGCCCTGGAGCACCCGGAGGCCTCGCACGAGGAGCTCCTCGACGCCCTCATCGAGCGCATCAAGGGCCCCGACTTCCCGACCGGTGCCCTGGTCGTGGGCCGCAAGGGCATCGAGGAGGCGTACCGCACGGGCCGTGGCTCCATCACGATGCGCGCGGTCGTCGCGGTCGAGGAGATCCAGAACCGCCAGTGCCTGGTCGTCACCGAGCTGCCGTACCAGACCAACCCGGACAACCTCGCGCAGAAGATCGCCGACCTGGTCAAGGACGGCAAGGTCGGTGGCATCGCCGACGTCCGCGACGAGTCGTCCTCGCGCACCGGCCAGCGTCTCGTCATCGTCCTGAAGCGTGACGCGGTCGCCAAGGTCGTGCTGAACAACCTCTACAAGCACACCGATCTGCAGTCGAACTTCAGCGCCAACATGCTGGCCCTGGTCGACGGCGTGCCGCGCACCCTCTCGCTGGACGCGTTCATCCGGCACTGGGTGACGCACCAGGTCGAGGTCATCGTCCGGCGGACGAAGTTCCGGCTGCGCAAGGCCGAGGAGCGTGCGCACATCCTGCGTGGCCTCCTCAAGGCCCTGGACGCCATCGACGAGGTCATCGCGCTCATCCGCGGCAGCCAGACCGTCGACATCGCGCGCGAGGGCCTGATGGGCCTCCTCTCGATCGACGAGATCCAGGCCAACGCCATCCTCGAGATGCAGCTGCGCCGCCTCGCGGCCCTGGAGCGCCAGAAGATCGTCGCGGAGCACGACGAACTCCAGGCGAAGATCAACGAGTACAACGCGATCCTGGCCTCGCCCGAGAAGCAGCGCCAGATCATCAGCGAAGAGCTCGCGGCGATCGTCGACAAGTTCGGCGAGGACCGTCGTTCCGCCCTGGTGCCCTTCGACGGCGACATGTCCATGGAGGACCTGATCGCCGAAGAGGACATCGTCGTCACCATCACGCGCGGTGGCTACATCAAGCGCACCAAGACCGAGGACTACCGCTCGCAGAAGCGCGGCGGCAAGGGCGTGCGCGGCACGAAGCTGAAGCAGGACGACATTGTCGACCACTTCTTCGTGTCGACGACGCACCACTGGCTGCTGTTCTTCACCAACAAGGGCCGTGTCTACCGCGCCAAGGCGTACGAGCTCCCCGACGCCGGACGCGACGCCCGCGGCCAGCACGTCGCGAACCTCCTCGCCTTCCAGCCGGACGAGCAGATCGCCGAGATCCTCGCGATCCGTGACTACGAAGCAGTGCCCTACCTGGTGCTCGCCACCAAGGGCGGCCTGGTCAAGAAGACCCCCCTGAAGGACTACGACTCGCCTCGCTCCGGTGGCGTCATCGCCATCAACCTCCGCGAGACGGACGACGGTTCGGACGACGAGCTGATCGGCGCCGAGCTGGTCTCCTCCGAGGACGACCTGCTGCTCATCAGCAAGAAGGCCCAGTCGATCAGGTTCACCGCAACGGACGACGCGCTGCGCCCGATGGGCCGCGCCACTTCGGGCGTCAAGGGAATGAGTTTCCGCGACGGCGACGAACTGCTCTCGATGAATGTCGTTCGCCCGGGTACGTTCGTGTTCACCGCCACCGACGGTGGGTACGCAAAGCGAACCAACGTCGACGAGTACCGCGTTCAGGGTCGCGGTGGCCTCGGCATCAAGGCCGCCAAGATCGTGGAGGACCGCGGCGAGCTCGTCGGCGCCCTGGTGGTCGAGGAGACCGACGAGATCCTCGCCATCACGCTGTCCGGCGGTGTGATTCGTACGCGAGTCAACGAGGTCAGGGAGACGGGCCGTGACACCATGGGCGTCCAACTGATCAACCTGGGCAAGCGCGATGCCGTCGTCGGTATCGCGCGTAACGCCGAGGCCGGGCGCGAGGCCGAGGAAGTCGACGGAGACATCGTCGTCGACGAATCGGACGTCGCGGAGCCGACCACCGGTACGGACGAGGGCGTGGACTCCTCGGCCGAGTAGCGCGAGGAGTGAGTCATCGTGAGCGGAGCCACGGGCGCCGGGGCGAATCGGACCGGCACTACCGGCACGGACGGTGCCCGTGGCTCCGCCACTGATGAACACGGATCAGATGAGTCTCATGGATCCCAGGGGGGGACTGTGACGGACACCCGAGGGCCAGGGACTTCTGGTCAGTACGACACCTCGTACGCGGCGGGCAAGGGCAAGCAGAGCGGCGGGGCGCTGCCCGGGGAGCGGCAGCCCCAGCAGCAGTCGTCCCAGCCGTACCACCCGCCGCAGGCGTATCAGCAGGGCAACCAGACGGGCTCGGTGCGCCGGCCGCGGACCGGGGCGCGCACGACCCCGCGCACGCGCAAGGCGCGCCTGCGCGTGGCCAAGGCCGACCCGTGGTCGGTGATGAAGGTCAGCTTCCTGCTCTCCATCGCGCTCGGCATCTGCACGATCGTCGCGGCGGCCGTCCTGTGGATGGTCATGGACGCGATGGGCGTCTTCTCCACGGTCGGCGGCACGATCTCCGAGGCGACGGGCTCGAACGAGTCCAACGGCTTCGACCTGCAGTCCTTCCTGTCGCTGCCGCGCGTCTTGATGTTCACGTCGATCATCGCGGTCATCGACGTCGTCCTGGCGACCGCTCTGGCGACGCTGGGCGCCTTCATCTACAACCTCTCCGCGGGCTTCGTGGGCGGCGTCGAGCTGACCCTGGCCGAGGACGAATAGTCCTCGCTCCCCCGCGCGCGGGTATCGATTTTGGGACTGGCCCCCAGGTGCGCTAATCTTCAGAGGTCAGCGCGCGGGACACCGCAGCGCGGCGGGGCTATAGCTCAGTTGGTTAGAGCGCATCCCTGATAAGGATGAGGCCACAGGTTCAAATCCTGTTAGCCCCACCAGCACAGAACCCCCAATCGGTCACCGGTTGGGGGTTCTGGCGTTCCTGGCGTTCCTGGAGAGGGTGTGGGTTCTTCCGGGGCCCGGGTGTGGGGGTGCGGGAGG
>NZ_LIPN01000129.1 GCF_001418325.1 Streptomyces atriruber
GCGAGAGGTGTCCTGGGGCGCGGGGAACGGTGAGAGCAACCACGCACGGCCCGCGGGCGGGGGGTGTCGCGGGTGGAGGGTGTCCAGGGGTGCGGGGAACTGCGCGCTCAGCCACAGTCAACCGGCAGTCGCAATCCGCCGGGGAGCACCCCAGGGGCGCGGGGAACTGCGCGAGCGACCACACACGGCCCGCGGGCGAGAGGTGTCCTGGGGCGCTGGGAACTGTGCCAGCAGCCACACGCGACCGGCAGGTGAGAGCGGTCCAATCGAAAGCGGGGCCCGCCCGGCCAGGGCAGAACCGACCGGGGCCGGGCAGGGGGCGGAGCCCCCGCCCGGCCCCGGGAGCCTAGACGTCCGCGGACCGCGCCCGCAGGGCCCGCTCGACCCCCGCCCGAGACTCCGTGACCAACCGCCGCAACGCAGCCGAAGGATCCGCGGAACCGAGCCACGCATCCGTGGCGTCCAGCGTGCCCTGGGAGATCTGCAGCGACGGATAGAGACCGACGGCGATCTGCTGGGCCATCTCGTGGGAGCGGGAGTCCCACGCCTCCTTCACCGAGGCGAAGAACTTCTCCGCGTAGGGAGCGAGGAGTTCACGCTGGTCGGTCTGGACGAAGCCGCCGATCACCGCCTCCTGGATCGCGTTCGGCAGGGAGTCGGACTCGACGACCGAGGCCCACGCCTCCGCCTTCGCCTCCGCCGTCGGCCGGGCCGCCCGCGCCGACGCCGCGTGCCGCTCGCCCGCCGCCGTCCTGTCCCGCTCCAGCTCCGCCGCGATGCCCGCCTCGTCGAGGCGGCCGGTCGCCGCGAGCCGCGCCACGAACGCCCACCGGAGCTCCGTGTCGACGGCGAGGCCGTCCACCGACTCCGAGCCGTCCAGCAGCCCCTCCAGAAGGGCCAGGTCCGCGTCCGTACGAGCCGTCGCGGCGAACGCACGGGCCCAGGCCAGCTGGTGGTCGCTGCCGGGCTCGGCCGCCCGCAGGTGCTCCAGCGACGCCTCGGTCCACCGCCCCAGCGCCGCGTCACGGCCCGCCGGGGCCGCGTACAGGTCGAGGGCCAGCTTCACCTGGCGGTGCAGCGACTGCACGACGCCGATGTCGGACTCCTTGCCGATGCCCGACAGGACCAGCGAGAGGTAGTCGCGCGTCGGGAGCTCCGCGTCCCGCGTCATGTCCCACGCCGACGCCCAGGACAGCGCCCGCGGCAGCGACGCCTCGAAGTCGCCGATGTGCTCGGTGACGAAGGCCAGCGACTCCGTGTCCAGGCGGACCTTGGCGTACGACAGGTCGTCGTCGTTGAGGAGGATGACCGCCGGCCGGGCCTTGCCCACCAGCGCGTCCACGGCCGTCAGTTCGCCGTCGACGTCCAGCTCCACGCGGTCCGTGCGGAGCAGCTTGCCGGACGCGTCGTCGAGGTCGTAGAAGCCGATCGCGATGCGGTGCGGGCGCAGGGTGGGCTCGCCCTTGGCGCCCTCGGGCAGCGCGGGCGCCTCCTGCTTGACCGCGAAGGACGTGATGACGCCCCGCGTGTCGACGTCCACGACCGGCCGCAGAACGTTGATGCCCGCCGTCTCCAGCCACTTCTTCGACCAGGTCTTCAGGTCGCGGCCGCTGGTCTCCTCCAGCGCGCCGAGCAGGTCGGACAGGCGCGTGTTGCCGAAGGCGTGCCGCTTGAAGTACGCCTGGACGCCCTGGAAGAACTCGTCCTCGCCGACGTAGGCGACGAGCTGCTTCAGGACGCTCGCCCCCTTCGCGTACGTGATGCCGTCGAAGTTGACCAGGACGTCGTCCAGGTCACGGATGTCGGCCATGATCGGGTGCGTGGAGGGCAGCTGGTCCTGGCGGTACGCCCACGTCTTCATGGAGTTGGCGAAGGTCGTCCAGGAGTGCGGCCACTTCGACTCCGGGGCGTACGCCTGGCAGGCGGCCTCGGCGTAGGTGGCGAACGACTCGTTCAGCCACAGGTCGTTCCACCACTCCATGGTGACCAGGTCGCCGAACCACATGTGGGCCAGCTCGTGCAGGATCGTCGCGGCCCGCACCTCGTACGCGGCGTCCGTCACCTTCGAACGGAACACGTACTGGTCGCGGATGGTCACCGCGCCCGCGTTCTCCATCGCGCCCGCGTTGAACTCCGGCACGAAGAGCTGGTCGTACTTCGCGAAGGGGTACGCGTAGTCGAATTTCTCCTGGAACCAGTCGAAGCCCTGCCGGGTCACCTCGAAGATCGCGTCCGAGTCGAGGAACTCGGCGAGCGAGGGGCGGCAGTAGATGCCGAGCGGCACGGACTGGCCGCCGGGACCCTCGTACGACGAGTGCACCGAGTGGTACGGGCCGACGATCAGCGCGGTCACGTACGTGGACATGCGGGGCGTCGGCTCGAAGGACCAGATGTCGTCCTTCGGCTCCGGCGTGGGCGAGTTGGAGATCACCGTCCAGCCGCTCGGCGCCTTCACGGTGAACTGGAACGTCGCCTTCAGGTCGGGCTGCTCGAAGGAGGCGAAGACGCGGCGCGCGTCCGGCACCTCGAACTGCGTGTACAGGTACGCCTGCTGGTCGACCGGGTCGACGAAGCGGTGCAGGCCCTCACCGGTGTTGGTGTAGTCGCAGTCGGCGACGACCTTCAGCTCGTTCGGGCCCGCCTGCAGGTGCCTGAGCGCGATGCGCGAGTCGCGGAAGACCGCGCCGACTTCCAGCGCGTGGCCGTTCAGGACGACCTCGTGGACCGCGGGGGCCACCAGGTCGATGAAGGTCTCGGCGCCCGCCTCCGCGGAGTCGAAGCGCACCGTGGTGACGGACCGGTAGGTGCCGCCCTCCTGCGCGCCGGAGAGGTCGAGATCGACCTCGTACGAGTCAACGGTGAGCAGCTTCGCCCGCTGCTGCGCCTCTTCGCGGGTCAGATTGGTGCCGGGCACGCGGTCATCTCCTCGGGTACGACTTGTGGTCTTGTGGATGAGAGATATCGGGTCTTCAGGGGGTGCGACTTGTGGTGTTTCCGGCCATCCTTCCATGCCCCCCGGGATGGCCGCCCGGCCCATTGTTCTCCCGCTGCCGTGCGGTTACGCTCCGCGCGTTCGCACCCGTCCCGGCAGGCCGCCGACCACGGCCGCGAGGGCGGTGCAGGGACCACAGGGGGATACGGGAGATGCTGGGGACCGAGAGGCCGGCCGACACCGGCCCGGCCGCGCGACGGTCATGACCGACGTACTGGTGGCGGGCGCGGGCATCGGAGGGCTCACCGCCGCGCTCAGCCTGCACGAGGCGGGCATCGACGTCCGCGTGGTGGACGCCGCCGAACAGCTGCGCCCCGTCGGCGTGGGCATCAACCTCCTGCCGCACGCGGTGCGGGAGCTGACCGAGCTGGGGCTCGGCGACGACCTCGCGGCGACCGCCGTCGCCCCCGACGCGATGGTCCACTTCGACCGGCACGGCAACCGCATCTGGGCCGAGCCGCGCGGCCTCGCCGTCGGCTACCGCTGGCCGCAGTACTCCGTCCACCGCGGCGCCCTCCAACTGCTCCTGCTCGACGCGGTCCGCGACCGGCTCGGCGACCACGCCGTCCGCACCGGCACCGCCCTGGTGCGGCTCGCCGAGCGCGAGGGCGGCGGACTGCGGGTGATCCTGCGGGACATGGCACGCGCCAGGGAGTACGGCGTACGGGTGCGGGCCCTGATCGGCGCCGACGGGCTGCACTCGACGGTGCGGGCCGTGCTGCACCCCGGCGAGGGGCCGCCGCTGTGGAACGGCATCCGGATGTGGCGGGGGATCGCCGAGTGGCACCCCGTGCTCGGCGGGCGGACCGTCGCGGTGGCGGGCAGCAACACCACCGCGAAACTCGTCGTCTACCCCATCTCGCAGCCCTTCCAGGAACGGGGCAGGGCGCTGCTCAACTGGGTGGCGGAGGTGCGGTTCCCGACCGCGCACCGCCACGGGATGGCGGGACCCGCCGACTGGAACCGATCCGGGCGGCTCTCCGACGTCCTGCCGCACTACGCGGGCTGGCGAATCGGCGACCTGGACGTCCCCGCGCTGCTCGCCGCCACCCGCCATATCCTGGAGTACCCGATGGTCGACAGGGATCCGCTGCCCCGCTGGGGCCACGGCCCGGTCACCCTGCTCGGCGACGCGGCGCACCCGATGTACCCCGTGGGGTCGAACGGCGGCTCCCAGGCGATCCTCGACGCCCGCGTCCTGGCGCGCTGCCTCGTCCACACCGCGCCGGACCGGGAGGCGGGGCTGCGGGCGTACGAGGAGGTGCGGCGGGAGACGGCCAACGCGCTCGTCCTCGCCAACCGCAACATGCCGGCGGACCGCATCCTGCACACCGTCGCGGAGCGCGCGCCCGACGGATTCGACCGCGTCGAGGACGTGCTGACGCCGGAGGAACTGGGGGAGTTGGACGCGGCGTACCGCAGGACGACCGGCATGGACGTGGCGGAACTGAACGGGCGGGGGTCCTGGGG
>NZ_LIPN01000013.1 GCF_001418325.1 Streptomyces atriruber
GCCGTTCTCGCTCTTCGCGTACGCGGAACTGTCGATCCCGTCGACGCTCGCCGGGATCTGCAACGCGACGTCGCCCCTGTGGGGCATGGCCCTGTCCCTCGTCGCGCTCTCCGAGGACCGCCCGTCGCGGCGCCGCGTCGCGGGCCTCGGCATCGGGTTCTTCGGGGTGCTCACCGTGCTCGGCGCCTGGCAGGGCTTCAGCGGCCTCGACCTCCGCGGGACGGCGATGGCCCTGCTCGCCTCGCTCAGCTACCCGATCGGCTGGATCTACGTACGCCGCACGCTGGCCGGTTCCGGACACTCCAACCTCTCCCTGTCAGGGGCCCAGTTGCTGATCGCGACCGCTGAACTTGGCCTGGTGACGCCCCTGTTCACGTCGCTCCCGACACACTTCCCCGTCGTGCCGCTGCTGGCGATCGTGGCACTGGGCGCCCTCGGCACCGGAGTCGCCTTCCTGTTGCAGTACGCGCTGGTCGCCGAGGTGGGACCGACCACCGCCCAGATGGTCACGTACTTCATTCCGGTGATCGCGACCGCCGCGGGCGTCGCGGTGCTCGGCGAGTCCCTGAGCTGGTCGACACCGGTCGGCGCGGTGATCGTCCTGGCGGGCGCGGCTCTCACCCAGTCCCGCTCCCGCGCAAGGAAATCGACGGCCACCACCGCCACGCAGGCATCCGCGGCCGCGACCGGGCGTCCACCCCGTCAGTCGTAACGCCGCGCGGGCGCGGGCCCGGCGGCGGAGGCGACGGCGTCCGCCACCGCCACGATCTCCTCGTCCTCCAGCGCCGCCACGGTGATCCGCACCGCGGGCGGCGCGTTCAGCCGGAACCTCGCCCCCGGAGCCACGGCCCACCCCGCGTGCAGCAGCCGCGCGACCACCCCGGTCTCGTCCGGGACCGGCACCCACGCGTTCATGCCACTGCGCCCGTACGCGGCGATGCCCCGCTCGGCGAGCGCCGCGACCAGCGCCTCGCGCCGGCGCCCGTAGGACGCCGCGACCACGCGCGCGTCGACCGCGCCCTCGGCCCAGAGTCGCGCGACGGCGCGTTGCAGCAGCCGGCTCACCCAGCCCGGCCCGAGCCGCTGGCGCCCGCACAGCCGGTCGACGGTGACGGAGTCGCCGGTGACCACGGCGAGCCGCAGGTCAGGGCCGTACGCCTTGGCGGTCGAGCGGGTGAGGGCCCAGTGCCGGGTCGACCCCGCGAGCGGATGCAGCGGCAGATCGACGATGCCGTGGCCGTGGTCGTCCTCGATGAGCAGCACGTCCTCGTGCGCGGCGAACACCTTCCGCAGGGCACGCGCGCGTGGAGCGGTGACAGCGGCGCCCGTGGGGTTCTGCGCCCGGTCCGTCACGACGGCCGCCCGCGCCCCGGACGCCAACGCCCGCTCCACGTCGGCGGGCAGCGGACCTTCGTCGTCCACGCCCACCGGCACCGCGCGCAGCCCGAGGGCGGAGACGAGATCGAGCAGGCTCCCCCAGCCCGGGTCCTCCAGGGCGACCCCGTCACCGGGCTTGAGGTGGACGGCGAGCACCCGCTCGATGGCGTCGAGCGATCCGGAGGTGACGGCGAGCGGGCCGCGGGGGACGCCGTCCGCCTCGAAGGCCGCGCGTGCGTGCCGCTCCAGCTCCGGGTCCACCGCACCCTCTCCGTAGAGGACGGGTTGCGCGTCGGCCTGCGCAGCGGCCGCGACGAAGGCCCCGGAGAGGGCGGGCAACAGCTTGGGGTCCGGATTGCCCATGGAGACGTCGCGTACGCCGGGCGGCGCGTCCACCCTCATGAGTTCGCGCGACGTCGTGGCGGGCTTGGAACGCACGCGACTCCCGCGCCGCCCCGCCGTTTCGATGACACCGCGTTCGCGCAGCGTGCGATAGGCGGCCGCCACCGTATTGGGATTCACCCCGAGGCGCGTCGCCAACTCTCGCATGGGGGGCAGCAGTTGCCCCGGTTCGAGGCCGCCGTCACCCACGGCCCGCTCCACGCTGGACGCAATCTCGGCTGCGCGCCGCCCGCTGATCGGATACTCTCCTAGCACAAAACGAAGTATGCACTAGTGCAATATCGCTCGCAAGTCGACGAGCCGGGCAGCGTCGCCCGGAGCGTCGCCCGCGCGCAGATCAGTACGCAGATCAGGGAGAGCCATGCAGACGACGCCGGGCACCACCGACACCGCTTCGCCGGACAGCGCCGCCTACGCACCGACCGACCGCACGATCCCCACCCGCTCCGCGGATCGCGCCGCGTACGACCGGGAGACGGTGCACGCGATACTCGACGAGGCCTACGTCTGCCATCTCGGGTTCGTCCGCGACGGCGCCCCCGTCGTGCTCCCGACGCTCTACGGACGGGTGGGCGACCGCCTGTACGTGCACGGCTCGACCGGTTCCCGGCCGCTGCGCATGGCGCGCGCCACCTCCGAGGAGCAGGACCCGGGGCTGCGCGTGTGCCTGACCGTCACCCACGTGGACGGCCTGGTCCTGGCCCGCTCGGCCTTCCACCACTCCATCAACTACCGCTCCGTGGTGATCCACGGCACCGCCCACCAGGTCACTGATCCCGAAGAGAAGCGGATGGCACTGGACGCGCTGGTCGACCACGTCGTTCCGGGCCGGTCCGCCGACTCCCGCCCCGCCAACACCAAGGAGCTCGCCGCGACCGCCGTGCTCAGCCTCGACCTGAGCGAGGTGTCGGCGAAGGCGCGCACCGGCGGCCCGAGCGACGAGCCGGAGGACATGGCACTCCCCCACTGGGCGGGCGTCGTCCCGCTCCGCAAGGGCCATGACGCCCTCATCCCCTCGGAGGACCTGGCACCCGACATCAAGGTGCCCGACTACCTGGTCGAGCTGTGATGCTGATCCACCCCTGGGATGCTGCCCACTCGGACGCCGAGTGGCAGCAGTGGCTCGCCGCCCACGACTTCGGGCAGCTCGCCGTGAACGGACTCCCGGGGGAGCCGCCCCACGTCCAGCCCCTCCATTTCGCGTACGAGGCCGAACACGGCACGCACGGCCGCGTCCTCACGCACCTGGCACGCCCGAACCCCCTGTGGCACGCCCTGGAGGCCCACCCCGAGGTGCTCCTGAGCGTGGTCGACGACTATGTGTACGTGCCGGGCCCCTGGCAGGCGCCGCCCGACGTCCCGTCCGAGCACGGCGTGCCGACCAGCTTCTACGCCGCCGTCCAGCTGCGCTGCACCGCCCGCGTCGTCGACGATCCCGAGGAGAAGGCCGACATCCTGAACCGCCAGGTCGGCCACTTCCAGCCCGAGGGCGGCTCCGCGCGGGCGGCGGTGGGCGAGCCTGGGTACGGCCGCATGCTCTCCGGCATCCGGGCGCTGTGCCTCGATGTCAGCGACGTACAGGCGAAGTTCAAGTACGCGACCCACAAGCCGGACGAGGTGCAGGACCGCATCGCGGCGGGCCTCGCCGAACGGCGGGGCCGGGGGGACGCGGCCGCCCTCGCGCACCAGACACGCCGCCGCGCGACCTGACCCGACAGGGCTGCCCCAGGCGGGCCGGAGGGACGAGCGGCGGGGCTCGCAAGAGCCGCAACGAGACCCGCCGCCTCCCCACTGCCTCCGCCTACGCCTGCGCCACCGCCCGCCGTTCCGCCACCGCGCCCCGTGTCTCCGCGACCGCGAGACCCGTCACCGCGGCCAGCATCAGGGCCGTGCCCGCCACCGTCGCCGCCGTCAGGTCCTCACCGAGCAGCGCGACCGCGATGACCGCGGCACCCACCGGCTCCAGGAGCATGATCACGGAGACGGTGGCGGACCGCACGACGGCGGCCCCGGCGAAGTACAGGCCGTACGCGACCGCCGTCGGCACGGCCGCGATGTACAGCAAGTACGCACCCACGCGCGCGGGTTCGGCGGTGTGCGGCACCAGGCCCTCGGCCGCGGCGAGCGGCAGCAGGCAGAGCGAGACGACGGCGAACGCCCAGACGGTGGTGTCGGACGAGTCGGCCGTGCCGCTCCTTCCGCACCAGCGCGTGAGCAGCGTCATGACGGCGTACGCGGCCGCGGAGACGAGCCCCCAGACCACACCGGTCGGCCGCACCTCCGCGCCACCGGCGCCGTCGCCACCGAGGACGAGGACGACGAGGCCCGTGAGGGCACCCAGGACGGCGATCACACCGCCGCGCCCGAGCCGCTCCCCCAGGGCCAGCCGTGCGCCGAGCGCGATGAGGACGGGGCCCGACCCCATGGTGACGACGGTGCCGACCGCGAGACCGGTCGCCTCGACCGAGGCGAAGTAGGCGGTCTGGAACACCGCGAGGGCCACGCCGGTCGCGACGACGCGGCGCGCCCTGCGGCCGAGCGGTTCGGCGACCGCCACGCGCGTGGTCGACCGGCGCCGCCGCGGCAGGCGGGTGGCCAGGCGTGCGGATAGCAGCAGCACGAAGCCGCCCGCGCATCGCCAGAAGGAGAGACCGACCGGCCCCATGTCGCTGGCCCGGAAGACCAGCGCGGCGGCGGCACCCGCGGTCCCCCAGGCGATCCCGGCGACGATCAGATAGAAGAGACCGCGCCCGACGGCAAGGCCACCACCCTTCGGCCCGACGGCGTCGGGGCCAAGGGCATCGGGTCCGGCAACGTCCGCTCCGAGAGCAGTCGTTCCGACGGGGTTCGGGGCAGTGGGCACGCCTGACGTGCGCAACAAGTTCGACACGTGTTTTCTCCGCAGCAGAGAGGGATGTCTGACTCCGTCTGCGGGCAGCACCGTTCGGCCCGGCCACCGGCTCGGGCGTGATCCGTGAGCGTCCCGCGCTCAGGCGGCGGGAGGCGGAAGAACGAGTGCGCGTGAATGCATGACCGGAACCCTAGGACGGGCTTCCGCTGTGCGACAACTCCGTTTCGGGGGCTGGGACGGCCCCCGGCACGGTGGGCTCGGCGGGCGCCGACGACTGGGCGATGAACGCGCCCACCAGCACGATCGCACCGCCGACGACCTGCGGCGCCGAAAGGTGCTCGCCCAGGACGACCCAGGCCAGGGCGGTCGCGATGACGGCTTCGAGGCAGGCCACGACGCCGGCCACCTGGGGCGAGAGCCTGCGCACGGACAGCACGCCGGTGACGTAGGCGACGACCGTCGCGACGAGCACGATCCAGGCGAGCAGGGCCCAGGCGGGGACCGCCGAGCCGTCCAGGTCCGCGTCGCCCGCGAGCACCGACCAGTCCATGCCCCACGGCCGCGCGACGACGGTCAGCACGGCCGTGCCGACGAGCAGTCCGTACGCGATGACGCCGAGCGGGTCAGGGGCGTCCGCGCCCGCGTCGCTGCCCTGGTCGGACAGGACGAAGTAGCCGACCTGACAGCAGGCGGCGCCGAGTGCGAGCAGGAGCCCGACGGCGTCGAAGCTCAGCCCCGCCCACACCTCGACGACGCAGGCGAGACCGCCGACGGCGAGGACCACGCCGAGCGCCGCGGCCCGCGTCACGGGACGCCGTTGCACGAAGCGCACCCACCCGAGGACGAGTGCGGGCGCGAGGTACTCGATCAGCAGGGCGACGCCGACGGGGATGCGGGAGAGCGCGGCGAAGTAGAAGGCCTGGACGCCCGCGACGGCGAGGAGGCCGAACCCGGCGAGCAGGGCGGGCCTGCTCCGCAGCAGTCCCCGGTGGCGCCAGGCGACGGGCAGCATCACCAGGGCGGCACCCGCCACCCGCAGCCACACCACGTGCAGGGGGTCCAGACCCGCTTCGATCAGCGGTTTCGCCGCGACACCGGAGCCGCCGAAGGCGATCGCCGACAGCAGCGCGAGCCCAAGACCGATGCCCCTGCCGGGCTTTCCCCGGCCCGGACCACTCCCCCGGTTCCCCGGTTCGGTTCGGCCCGCCAGGCTCTCCTGAATCCCCTCAGACGCTTGCACCGGCACATCATGGCAGGCGGCGTCATGAGCGTCACGCCCTTTGACCCCTGTCTCAATCGGCGGACACCGCACCGCTCCCCGGAGCGCCGCTGCCGCCCGTCAGGGCCGCGCTCAGACGCCGGAGCCGTTGCTTCCGGTGTACCCGTGTCCTCCGACGTATCCATGGCCGTGGCCGCCCTCGGAGGCGTACTGCCTGCATCCCGCCTCGATGCGCAGCAGCAGCGCCGGAACGTCGACGCGGGCTCGCGCGAGGACCTCGACCGCCCGGCATTCCGGGTCGGCGACGAGACCTGCGAGCAGGTCCATGCCGAGGGCCCGCGGTTCGCCGCGCAGCTCGGCACGTTCCCGGGCCACGTCCATCGCCGTGCGCGCGGCCGGTGACCAACCGGTCTCCCTCGCGGGCGTCACCACCGGGACGGCACCGGAGTCCTCGACGGTGCCCTGCCACTGCAGGCCGTAGCCGATGCTGCGCTGGACGAGATAGCCGAGGACCCGTACGGCCTGCGCGCCGCTCTCGAAGACCGCGCGCACCTCGGGGTCGGCCTCGAGGAGGGAGTGCAGCAGATGCGCGGTGTCTATCTGCCGGTCCCCGTCGCGGACCGCGCGACGGCGCGCGCCGGAAACGACCGACACCAGCTCTGCGCTGAGTCCGGGGCCGGGTTCTTCTCGGGTCGGGCCGGGCTCGGCGCCCGACGGGGTACGGCTTTGCACATCTCCCACCACATCAACCCCCAGGGGCATATGCATCGGCGGCGGGAAGCATCTTCGCGTCCGACACAGGTTGGGCACGCATGTGATGGTTGTCCTCCTTACGGATGAGATCCGAGGGATCCGCGCGGAGTCACGCGCGCCGCCTTGCCCCGTGCCCGGCGCGCAACCATCGCGCCACCCCGCACGTCCCACAAGCATGGAGAGCAGGTGCTGGATGGTCGCCCTGCCTGCGATCGACGGCAGGCAGTACGTCTACCGGGTGTACGCACCCGACGACGCGCTGCCCGCCGACCTGTTCTGGGATGCCTGGCACTGCCACGACGAGGGCCCGTTCCCCAGGGCGTCGGACCTCTTCGACGCGGCGGTGATACGGCGGGTCGGCTAACCCACGATCTCGCCCCTGCCGTGGCCCTCGCCGCTGAGCTCGGCCCTCCCGGGCCCCCACCACGTCCCGATGACCACCGTCGCGTACATCTCCTCGTCGCTCACCACGCGCGCCGCGAGACCGGCCCGCTCGACGGCGTCGACGGCCGCGGACACCTGACCCTCGCTGGTCTCGAAGAGGAGGTGACCGCCGGGCGCCAGCCACGCGGGCGCTTCTTCGGTCACCCGGCGCAGCACGTCGAGCCCGTCCGCACCGCCGTCCAGTGCCACCCGCGCCTCGTGGACGCGAGCCTCGGCGGGCAGCAATCCCACCTCTCCAGTGGGGACGTACGGAACGTTCGCAAGGAGGATGCCGACACGCCCTCGGAGCGCGTCGGGCAGCGGGTCATAAAGGTCGCCTTCGTAGACGTGGCCTCCGGCAGCGGCGACGTTGCGGCGGGCACAGCGGACCGCCGCGGGGTCGATGTCGGCCGCGTACAGCTCGACCCGGTCGAGACCCGCGGCCAGCGCGGCCCCGAGAGCCCCCGACCCGCAGCACAGGTCGACGACGACGGCCGCGCGCCCGGCAAGTTCTGTGTGTCCGGAGCGTCCGGCGAGTTCGGCGAGTTCGGCCGCCTGGCCGACGAGGAACTCGGTGCGGCGGCGCGGTACGAACACTCCCGGATCCACGGCTATCCGCAGACCTCGGAATTCCGCCCACCCCAGGACGTGTTCGAGCGGCAGCCCGGCCGCACGACGCTCGACCATGGCGGCCGCTTCGGTGGGGGTCTGCGCGGTGGAGAGGATCAACTCCGCCTCGTCCTCGGCGAAGACGCAGCCCGCGGCACGCAAGGTGCCGACGACGGAGGAGTGATGTGACGTGGAGAAAGCCGAAACCGACATATGACGAAAACCTTCCGGGAACCCGATGGGGCTCCCTCGGGTCACCTACACCGGGTGAACCGCGCGGTCGCGAGAGGGGAGCACCCGACCTGCTACTGCGGTAATGGGTCTCACCTCCAAAGCGCGCCGCCTGCGTCCGTCACAGGGCAGGGGAACAGTACCTCAAGCCCGGGCGGGCAGAACATCCGAGACCGTATCTGACAGTTCATCAGTATTGAATGTTCCGGGGCCTGCCGCTACGTTCCGCGACACCGTAGCTGCGGCCGTCGCAGCGCCCGACGGGAAGAGGTGGCCGCATATGGCCGAAGTCAGCGCGGAAGCACGGATCGAGGCGCCCGCCGAGAAGGTCTGGGCCCAGCTCACCGACTTCTCCTCCTACGGCGAGTGGAACGCCACGCACACGAGCTTCCCCCAGGGCGGCCCCACCACGCTGGAGGTGGGCGGCACCTTCGTGGAGAACATGAAGCTGATGGGCTTCCCCGCCGAGGTCAACTGGACCATCGGCGAGCTGGAGACCGCCCGCACCCTGGCCATCGCAGGCAAGGGCCCGATGGGCGTCAACGTAGGCACGCGCTACTCCCTCTCCCCCGAGGGTTCGGCGACGGTGGTCCGCATAGAGGGCGAGTTCACCGGAGCGGCCGTGTCCCTGATGGCGGGCAAGCTGAAGGACTCGGCGACCGCCGCCCTCAACGAATCGCTGCGCAAGCTGGACGGCCTGGTGACCTGACGGCACGACGGCCCGATCACCTGCCCCCCACCACGACGAAGAGGCGCCCCACACCATGCGTGCGGGGCGCCTCATCCGTGATGGGGCCGTCGGCCCCGACCACCTCAGTCCTCATCGGCGAGGATCAGGTACATCTTCTTGCGGGCATCGTTGATGACCGTGAGCGCCTTGTCGCGCTGCTCCTTGCTGCCGGTCTTCCAGACCTGGCCGAACGCCTCCATCAGACCGAAGCCGGCCTGCCGGATCTCGTTCAGCGTGTCCCAGTCGACTCCGCGCCCGGCCTCTTCCCAGGGCGCCTCGGGGCCCTCGTCGGCCGCTTCGCGCCCGGCGTCGGTGAGCGAGAAGAGCTTCTTGCCGCCTTCGCTCGCACTGCTGATCAGGCCCTCGTCCTCCAGCAGCTGGAGGGTCGGGTAGACCGAACCGGGGCTGGGCTTCCACGCCCCGCCGCTGCGCTCGGCGATCTCCTGGATCATTTCGTAGCCGTGCATGGACCTGTCCTTCAGGAGCGCCAGGATCGACGCGCGCACGTCGCCGCGCCTCGCCCTGCCGCGCGGGCCACCACCGCGTCCGCCGCGGCCGCCCCAGGGGCCACCGGGCCCGCCGAAGCCGGGGCCGAACGGGCCGAACGCGCCGCGCCGCCCCTCGAAGCCACCGAATCCGCCGAATCCTTCGCGTCCTTCGCGGCCGAAGCCATCTCGGCCCTCGGGGCCGCCGCGGCGGCCGTGTCCATGTCCGCGTCCGTGCTCGTGTTCAAAACCATGGGTACGCATGGCGATCACTCCTCATCTTTGATCAGTCGCGAATCTGTCGCGATGCCTCAACGATATATCGGAATAGTTCGACCGACAACCCTCGACCCGAGATCGACATCGCAAACGGACCCCGAACAGCCTTGAAACCACCCCTCACCTGCGTAATTCCGATTCAGGCAATGATTGCGTGCCAAATCTTCCATTGTGGTCACGCAGGTCGCCTTCGCAGGATGGGGGCGTTCCAGTCCGACCCCGCCCAGCCGCGCGGGGCCCAGACCGGCCCCACCGGCCCTCATCGAGGAAGTCCTGATGATCGTCATCACCGCACCCACCGGGAACATCGGCAGCCACCTGCTCCCCCGGCTTCTCGAGTCCGCCCCTGCCGAGGAACACCTGCGCGTGGTCGTGCGTGATCCGGCACGGCTCCCCGCCGACGTACGCGAACGCGTCGAGGTGATCACCGGTTCGCACGGCGACCCCGAGGTCGTCGACCGCGCCTTCGAGGGTGCGGACGCCGTCTTCTGGCTCGTCCCCCCGGACTCCTCCCTGACCCCGGAGGCGGGCTTCAGCGGCTTCGCCCGTCCCGCCGCAGAAGCTCTGGCCGACCGGGGAGTCGGCCACGTCGTCAGCGTCTCCGCGCTCGGCCGCGGCACCCCGGTCGCCGACCGCGCCGGACTCGTGACGGCCTCCCTCGCCATGGACGACCTCATCGCCTCCTCCGGAGTCGCCTACCGCGCCCTGGCCAACCCGTCGTTCTTCGAGAACCTCCTCGAAGAGGCCGGATCGATCCGGGAACACGGCGTCTTCACCGACTCCGTCGACGCGAACCGCAAGGCGCCCCTGGTGGCCGTCGCCGACATCGCCGCCGCGGCCGCGACCCTGCTCCTGGACCGCACCTGGACCGGCGTCGACAGCGTCCCCGTCCTCGGCCCCGAGGACCTGTCCCCCGCCGACCTGGCCCGCATCATGACCGAGCAGCTCGGACGACCGGTCCGTTACGAGCGGCAGTCCTACGACGACCTGCACACGACCCTCGTCGGCTACGGCCTCGACAAGACGTTCGTCCAGGGCATCGTCGACATGAAGCGGGCCAAGGACGACGGCCTGGACGCCGGGGTGCCCCGCACCAGCGAGTCCTCCTCCCCCACCACCTTCGAGCAGTGGTGCGCCCGGGTGCTGAAGCCCGCCGTGCTCGGCTGACGCCGAACCGGGAACGCCGAACTCCCAGCAGGCCAATCGCTACCCCAAAACCAGTCCAGTAAAAGCCGATTGGACTTACCCAGCGCACTCCGCGGCCCTCTACCGTGATCCCCATGCCGACTTCCCTCCGCATCCGCATCGTCGACGCCTTCACGGACCGCCCCTTCGCCGGGAATCCGGCCGGGGTCCTGCTCCTCGACGCCTTTCCCGACGGCACCTGGCTGCAGGACGTGGCCAGGGAGGTCAACCACGCCGAGACCGCCTTCGCGCACCGGCTGCCCGCGGGCGGCGACGCGGACTGGGCGCTGCGCTGGTTCACGCCCACCACCGAGGTCGACCTGTGCGGCCATGCCACTTTGGCCATGGCGCACGTCCTGCACACCACGGGCGCCGCCTCGGGCACCGTCCGCTTCGCCACCCGCAGCGGAGTCCTGACCTCGACCGCGCACGAGGACGGCACCCTCACGCTCGACTTCCCGACGGCCCCGCTCACCGCGACCGACGTCCCCGACGGCATCGCCGAGGCCCTCGGCGCCGAGCCGCTCCTCGCGTACGACACGGGCCGGAACGTCGGCGACCTGCTGGTCGAGCTCGCCGACGAGAAGACGGTCCGGTCGCTCACCCCGGACCACAAGGACCTGATCCGGCACTCCGAGCGCGGCATCATCGCCACGGCCGCGGCCGAGGACCCCTCCCACGGCCACGACTTCGTCTCACGCTGCTTCTTCCCGCGCGTCGGCATCGACGAGGACCCGGTGACGGGCAGCGCGCACACCGCACTCGCCCCCTTCTGGTCGGAGCGCCTCGGCCGCGCCGAACTGACCGGGCTGCAGGCCTCGGCCCGCACCGGCCTGGTCCGCACCGAGCTCGCGGGCGAGCGCACCCTCCTGACCGGCCGCGCGGTCACGGTCATCGAGGGCGAGCTGTTCGCCTGACGGCACCGGGCCCGGAGAGCACGGTGGGGACGTACGAGAATCGCGTACGTCCCCACCACTACTCGTAAGTCCCCACAACTACTCGCAAGTCCCCACCGCCAATGGCCCGTCCCCACCGCCTCACGACGGCGTAGGCAGCCAGTCCACCTTCCCCGCGAGCAGCCCGTATCCGACGAACGCGCCGATGTCGAGCAGGGAGTGGGCCACGACCAGCGGGCCGACCCGCCCCCACCTGCGGTAGAGCAGCGCGAAGACCACGCCCATCGCGAGGTTTCCGACGAACCCGCCGATGCCCTGGTAGAGGTGGTACGAGCCGCGCAGCACCGAACTGCCCACCAGGGCCGCCATGGGCGTCCATCCCAACTGGCCGAGCCTGCGCAGCAGATACCCGACGACGATCACTTCCTCCAGAACCGCGTTCTGCACCGCGGACAACACGAGGACGGGGTACTTCCACCACACGTCGGGCAGCGCCTCGGGCACCACCGTGAGGTTGAAGCCGAGCCCGCGGGCCGACAGATAGAAGGCGATCCCGGTGCTGCCGATCACCGCGGCGATCGCGGTGCCGCGCCCCAGATCGGGCCAGGGCCGGGTCCGGTCGAAACCGATCGTCCGCAGCCCCTCCCGTTCGCGCAGCAGGAAGTGCGCCACCAGAGCGACCGGCACCAACGCGGTCGCGATTCCGAACAATTGCCACGCGAGATCCAGCCACGGCCGACCCGGCGCGGCCGATGCGTTCATCGTGGCGGCCTGGTCCTTGAGACCACCCGGTTTGGTGACCGACCCGACAAAGCTGATCAGCGCGGACACACCGCTCGCCCCGAGCGAGAGAGCCAGGACGAGCAGCGTCTCATCCCTCAGGATCCGCCGTGACGGCCCGTCCGCTGGAAAAGAACCGGCCATCGGCCCCGGCTCCGCTTGCACTTACGCCTCCAGTTGAGTAATCCCGCCTCATCCCCATCCTCGCCCCGCTAGGGTCTCGAAAGAAGTTACGAAGATCGTGCGCGACAGGCCGAGGGGGACGGACGCCGATTCCAGGCGCGCAGGCTCCCTCTTTCCTTGCTTCATCATCCAAGGAGGGGCACCACCGCCATGGGACGTCACAGCTTGCCCGATGAGCACGGGGCGGCAGCGCCCGGCCCCCGACCGCGGGCGCGTGGCCGCACGGTCGCCATCGCCACGGCGCTCGTCCTCGTGGTGGCGGGCGGCGCGGCGGCCGCGGTCCGCACCGGACTGCTCTCGTTCGGCGGCTCCTGTGGCGACGACGCGGTCCGCCTCGACGTCGTCGCGGCTCCGGCCGTGTCCCCCGCCCTGCGCGAGGCTGCCGACGAGGCCCGCGAGCAGGAGATCACCTCCGACGGGCGCTGCATCGACGTACGGGTGACCGCACGCGACTCGTACAAGGTCGCCGCCGAACTCCGCTCCGGCAAGGGCGATCCGGAGTACGACGTGTGGGTGCCCGACTCCGACGTGTGGGTGCAGCGCGTCGGCCTCGGGGCCAAGCAGAGCAAAATCTCCCCCGCGGGCAACATCGCCTCCTCACCCGTCGGCATCGGCATGGTGCCGTCCGCCGCCAAGTCCCTTGGCTGGCCCGAGAAGACGTACAGCTGGCCGGAGCTGACCACGGCCGCGACGAAGGGCGACAAGCTGCGTCTCGGCGCGGCCGACCCGGCGCGCAGCGCGACCGGCCTGCTCGCCCTCGCCAAGATGGGCGCCTCCGCGAAGAAGCAGGGCGACAAGGAGGGCGACACCCGGGCCGCGGCCCTGGCCAAGGCCCTGGCGGCCCGCACCACCGACGACGACAGCCAGCTCCTGGACACCCTGGCCCGCGACGACTCCGGCGCCGAGCAGGGCAACCCCCGCCGCAACCAGGCCCTGATCCTCTCCGAACAGGCCGCGTACGCGCACAACGGGTCGGCGGGCGGGAAGAACAGCCTCGACCTCTTCTACCCGAAGGATGGTTCGCCCCGGCTCGACTATCCGTACACGCTCGTCGAGGACGACCGGATGTCCACGGACACGAGCCGGGCGGCCCTGCGCTTCATGACGATGTTCGGCGATGACGAGGGCCGGCGGATCCTCACCGAGCACGGCTTCAGGACCGACCCGGACCAGCCCTCCGACAAGCTGGTCACCGCCGCGGGCGGCCGCACCCCGCAGCCCTACGCGGACGAGGCCACGGGCCCGCCCTCCGACAAGCAGCTCCAGGAGACCCTGGGCATGTGGACGATCACGGTGCAGAGCGCCCGGCTCAGCACCGTCGTCGACGCCTCGGAATCCATGGCGCAGTTCGTGCCCGGCCGCAACCAGTCCCGCATGGAGATCACCAAGGCCTCGCTGCTGCGGGCCCTCGCGGGCTTCACCGACGAGGACGAGATAGGGCTGTGGGAGTTCGCCACCCGGCTGGACGGCACCCGCGACTACCGCGAGCTGGAGCCGACCCGGCGACTGGGCGATCGCAAGGGCGGCGCCACCCACCGCGATGAGCTGTCGGACGCCTTCAGTGATCTGCAGCCCGTACCGGGCGGCGCCACAGGTCTGTACGACACCACGCTCGCCGCCTACAAGGAAGCCCGGTCGACCTACGCGCGCGGCAGGTTCAACGCCCTGGTGATCCTGACCGACGGCGCCAACCAGGACCCGGGCAGCATCTCGCGCGGCTCCCTGATCTCCCAGCTCGAGGAGATGTCCGACCGGGAGCACCCGGTGCCGATCATCGCCATCGCGGTCGGCCCGGAGGCGGACAAGGACGAGGTCCAGCAGATCGCCGAGGCGACCGGCGGCTCCGGCCACCAGGTCGACGACCCCGCGCAGATCCACGCGGTCATCCTCAAGGCCATCATGGAAGCGGGCAGCAACCAGGGCTGAGGCTCAGCCCAGCCGGACCACCGGCTCGCGCAGCCCCACCGGCCACGTGTGCACCGGCTCGCCGCTGTGCATCAGCTCGCTGTACCGCTTGGTGGTCGCGGCGAGCGCCTGCTCCCTGGACATGCCGCCGTCCAGGGCCCGGTGGTACGTCGTCGCCTGCCAGGACGCGCCGTTGACCCGCCGCCGGCACCGCTCCTCGATCACCCCGAGGTACAGGTCGCGGTCGGCTGCCTCCACGCCCCACGCGTCGAGCCCCGCCGCCGCGAGCGGCAGCAGTTCGTCGCGTACGAGGTTGACGGCCGCCACCTCGGTGGTGCCGCCCAGCCTGCCGCGCCGGGGCCACTGCAGCCTGGCGTCGATGCCGTGGCGGCACGCGACGTCGAAGTTGCGGGCGGCGGCCTCGAAGGGCAGCCGGGTCCACACGGGCCGCGCCTCCTCCGCGAGCGCCCGCACGAGCCCGTAGTAGAAGGCGGCGTTGGCGATGACGTCGGTGACGGTGGGGCCCGCGGGCAGGACGCGGTTCTCCACCCGTAGGTGCGGGACGCCGTCGGCGATGCCGTACACCGGGCGGTTCCAGCGGTACACGGTGCCGTTGTGCAGGACGAGTTCGCCGAGCCGCGGTACGCCGCCGGCGTCGAGGACGCCCAGCGGGTCCTCCTCCTCCATCAGGGGCAGCAGCGCCGGGAAGTACCGCAGGTTCTCCTCGAAGAGCTCCAGCGGCTTGCTGATCCACCGCTCGCCGAACCAGGTGCGCGGCCGCACGCCCTGGACCTGCAGCTCGGGCGGCCGGGTATCGGTGGACTGCAGGAACAGCGGTGGCCGCGACTCGCGCCACAGCTCACGGCCGAACAGGAAGGGCGCGTTGGCGCCCACGGCGATCTGCGCGGCCGCGATCGCCTGCGCCGCGTTCCACACGTCGGCGAACCGGGCGGGCGTGACCTGGAGGTGCAGCTGCACGGAGGTGCATGCAGCTTCGGGCGCGATCGAGGTCGAGGTGCAGGTCAGCCGCTCCACACCCTGGATGTCCAGCGCGAAGTGCTCGCCGCGTGCCGCCACGATCTGGTCGTTGAGGAGGGCGTACCGATCGACGTCGGAGAGGTTCGCGGAGACGAGGTCGGCGTCGTTCAGGGTCGGCAGAATTCCGATCATGACAATGCCGGCGGCGAGCTCGTTCGCTTTCCGGTGGGCATAGTTGAGCCCCGTGCGCAGTTCCTCGGCGAGCCGGTCGAGAACACGTCCGCCAAGCCGGTGCGGGGCGATGTTGACTTCGAGATTGAACATTCCGAGTTCCGTCTGGAAATCCCGGCTCGCGATGCGCTCTAGTACCTGCGCATTCAACATCCTCGGCAGCCCGTCGGGCCCGGCGAGATTCAGCTCGATCTCCATGCCCATCAGATTCTTGGGCCGGTCGAACCGCTCCTCCTCCAACATCCGCTCCAGCCCCGTCAGACACTCCCGGAGCTTGCCTCGGTAGCGGTGCCTGTCGGCCAGGTCGAACGTGCCCGCCGCGACCTTCTCCCCCATCGAAGCGTCCCTCCTAGAACGGGCAGCCCAGGGTCCGCGGCCGCTGTGTACGGGGGATGATGCCCAGGCAATGTGATCGATAACGCCCCGCGTCCGGCCGCCGACCAGTACGCTCTGCGTGGCGGCTTTCCGGCACATTCACGAGGCATGCGGCACAGTGCAGATTCTGTACCGAAGCGCCTGGTCAAAAGCACCGGCAGAAATCAGCCGACCGCGCACGTCGGGGAATACGAGGTCGCGACCTCGGGAGCCGCGCTAAATCGGCAGAAAGGCCCGCACAAGGACGTCTCAATAAGTCCTTGCTCGCAATATCCACTGCGTCTAGGTGAAACACCCGTCGAACACGGCTCGTATAAACTCCGCAATCTAGGCAGAGAGTTGGCGCTCGCGGCCCCAGCCCCCGCCCCTCTGACCCAGAGCTGACAGCGCCGTCACGCACCTGCCCCCGCTCCACTGTGCCTGTCGAATGAGAGAGGCGACCCACCATGCCGCTGCATGTCCCCCCGGCTCCCGCGCCCGCCCTGCGCAGCGTTCTCGCGGCACTCGGTTCCCCCACTGCCGTAAGCGAGGCCCGCACGCCGTCCCTGCGCACCGCTCAGGGACCGGCAAGCCCCGAACTCCCGCTGCCCGTCCACGTGCTGGACCACATCACCCCTCAGGGCACATCGCCCACCCGGCTGGCCGGCTGGCGCTTCCTGATCCGCTGCGCCGAGCGGTCCGTCGCCGCGGCCGACACGATCCTCACCCCGGACGGCTGGGCGTTCTCCCATTTCTTCGAAGGGCCCTACATCAGCTCGACCGAACGCGCCCTGCGCCACGCGGAGGCCATGCCCATGCCGTGCCAGCCGCGGCTGCTCTCCGTACCCGAGCTGTACATGCTCACGCTCTGGCTCCACCGGGACTGCACGGACGACGGCGCCGAGGGCTCGCTGGCCGCCACCGATCTGCTCGTGCCGCTGGCGCCCGCCCCGCCCGGCATCGCGGCCCACCGCCCGCACCGCGTCGCCGAACTCCTGCCGATGCTCAACCACCGACTGACACCGGCACCGCTGCTGAGCTCACCCGCCTGACAGCGCCCCGCACGCCCCCTGTGCCCCGCCGCCACCCCCGGCCGCGGGGCACAGCACTGCCCACCCAGGTGGACTAGCCCGGTCAGGCCACCCCGAACCACCCGAAGAGACGGGGAAGTTGGGCTGAACCGTCCGGGCGGGTGATACGTCATTAAGCAGTAGGAGCCGCTGCGGCAAAATCCCTGCGGATTGACGCCCGGAGGGCAACACTGGGATCGGACCAACTACAACG